>NZ_AXCB01000028.1:0-31738 GCF_000475375.1 Marinobacter sp. EVN1 | reverse complement strand
TCGAATGTTCGCTTTGCGACCGAGCCGAGCTAAACCAAAGCGTATATCTGAGCAAAGGGGTCGATTCTTGGCTTCACTGCCAGGGCTCGTGGGACACAAAGTTGTTCGAAAAAACGAGTCTGGGATCAGCCCAGTGGATGTGTTGTCCGATTTTTCCTATCCTGTTGTTCGGTTTGTCGCCGTCCATAAACCACATGTCGGCATCGGTGTCGTCTGGGACAGTGGCACCGTCGTTATTGATTCTGGTTCGGTTTTTTCCCTGATGCGGTTATCGCTCAGACGGTGGCGAGGGGGAGGTCACGAAGGCTGCTAGATGTAAACGCGCTATGGACTTGGATGACCTAGATGAGGTTACTGGCTAGCGCTGAGACCAAGGTTCATTAGCGATGTAAACGTAATATGGATTAGAAGTAAAATCAGGAAGATTAAATGATGTACACAAAGGATTGGACAAAGGTTTCCCGGCCCACCGAAAAAATAGAACGAATGGAGGCTTTTTTTGCTAGTCATGGATTTTCTCCTCACCGACACGACACCTACGCCCTAGGTATTACCCTCAACGGCGTCCATAGTTTCAGTTATCGCAAGTCCATGCGACATAGTTTGCCGGGCAATGCGGTGGTGATCCACCCAGATGAATTGCACGATGGTGAGGCGGGTACGGAAGCCGGCTTCCATTATAAAATCCTCTATCTTTCCCCCGAGATCATTCAGCAAGTGCTTGGCGGGAAACCTCTCCCGTTTATTGCCGACGGCATTTCATCCGATCCACGGATCGTCTCTGCCATTTCAAACTTGCTCACCGATCTGGACGGCCAGCTTGATAGTTTGGAAGAGGAGGATGGAATCTACGAGATCGCCCAGGCTCTCAGTCACGTGTCTGGTCAAAAGACACGGCGTAGAAAAGTAAACTACCGATCGGCTGAATTGGCTCGACAATTCATGCTCGACGCCGCCGGCGAAGTCGTCACCATGGACCGCTTGGAGCAAGTGTCTGAGACCGATCGATGGAGTCTATCGAGGGATTTTCGTGCTTTGTTCGGAACCAGTCCTTATCGCTATTTGACCCTGCGTCGGTTGGATAAGGCTAAGGCTATGATCAACACAGGGATGGCGCTGGTAGATGTTGCAGCCGCCTGTGGTTTCGCTGATCAAAGCCACATGACGCACCATTTCTCCAAAACGTACGGACTGCCCCCTGGCCGGTGGGCGGACCTGATGCTTCGCAACTAGCTTCCAATCTGCACGATCATACAAGACCCATTATCGACCTAATTCCTAGAATCGTTCGGGACTCCTAGGCAGAGGGCCCGAGTGGGCTTTTCCACGCTTTGGTTACCGGCTTGGAGTCAGGATGAAGCCTAATCGTCTTGGTAATGAGGCGTAGGCTTTCCACTTCAAAACACCTTATAGGGACATAGTTATGAAATTTGAGAGCAAAGTGAACCCTGTTGCGGGTACCGTCGGTGGCACCCTGCCTAAGGAAGGATATCTACATGACCGCTTTCGCCGAAAAAATTCCCTTTGAAAACAGCGCCAATCAGGATTACTTGAAGAATGGGTATTGTGTCATCGATATGCCCGAAATTCCTCAAAGCCTATTGGATTCATTCGCTAATATGCCGAGAGATATGCACAGTCTGGGGAGACTCAGAGAGATTCGCTTGACCCAGTACATTGGATATTGGGAAGAAGGGGAGTGGTTTTTTGCCCCCCTTCCAAAGCGAAAATATGTGCAATCGGCCGATTACATCAAACTGGCCGAAGCCGGCGGCGTCCCTCGGCATCGTGAACAAATTGTCGGGGACCCAACGCCGTTGATTGCCGCCGTACTGAATCAGTTGCCCGTTGAACTCAATGACATGTTCCAGATCAACGTGAACCAAATCAGGGTTATCGCGAACGCTGAATTTAAGGGTGTTACGGTGCCTGAGGGTCCACACAGGGATGGCCACGAATTCAGCGTGATCGCCGTGGCACGACGGCAGAACGTGAAAGGGGGGGAAACCCAAGTGATCGATCCCAACACCCGGGAAATCTTGTTCCGCACCACCTTGGATGAGAACCAGGCCATTCTGATCGATGATGAGCGTTTCATTCATTACGCTACCAACATCGAGCCCGAAGACGGGGAGGTGGGCTACCGGGATATCTGGGTCATTGAAATTAACCGCTGGCACAATCGGGCCTACGGACCCGCTCACGAACGGTCAGCGTTGGTCTAACCCATGCCTGATTCGCCCAGTCTTGACATGGTTATAGACCGGCCCCCTGGGAAGGCGTCGTCGACCAGGCGGGCTTTCATGAGGGTACTTCCGTCCGCTATTGCGATTGCCCCGGTTAGCATGCTCTTCGGCGTGCTCGCTTACCGGGCGGACTGGAGCCTGTTGGAAGTTCTGGCAGCCGGATTTCTTGGCTTTACCGGGAGTGGTCAGTTCGCTTTGCTTCCGCTGGCCGAGACCGATGCCAGCTTTCTCACCATGCTCTTGATCTGTGCATCGATCAACAGTCGTTACTTTCCTATCGCCCTCACCACCACCAAACGTTTGCCCAAGACTGGGTTGGCCAGAACGTGTGTGTCACACATGCTGGGAGATGAGGCCTTTGCTACGGAAAGAAGCCAGGATACGGTTCACGAGACTCTGATCATTCGGTTAACTATCTTCGTGTGCTGGGTGGTCTCCGGCGTATTCGGCGCCCTTATGGCGTTGGCCATTCCCAGTACTTGGTTAAGCAATGATATCCACTTAGGGTTTCCTGCGAGCGTTGTCCTGGTGTATCTGTCAGTCACGCAAATAAAGATTCGGGTATCCGGTGTCTATCGTCGACAGTCGGTGATGATCGCGGCCTGTCTGGTATTGGTGGCCGCATGTTATGAGTGGTTAGGCCCCACCTATTTCTGGATGCCGAGTGTATTTATCACTGCTATCATTCTGGAGAATTGGAAAAAGCATGAATGATGGCGTGACGGCCGCGATCGCGGCCCTGCTCGTAACAAGCCTTCTGGTTCGAGTTCTTCCGGTGCTGTGTGACTTTCAGTTTCCCGACGGATTGGTCAAGTGGATAGAGACGATTCTTCCGTCGGCTGTGTTTCTGAACTTTGTTACGTATATTTTTTTGCAGGAGATGCAGGTATCTGCGGGTGCTGCCCTGGTTTCCCTGGGCATCACAGCTCTGTTGGCCTACCTCAATTTTGGAGGGCTTTTCGTGGGCGTGCTGGGTGGCTGTATTACTTATTACTTGCTATCCACCAGTTATTAGGCGCGACGATAGATGTTCTCTCGCATCTGCATCCTTTTTTCGTTATTCAGCCGCCCTAAATGTTCGCTTTGCGACCAGGGCATCCTCTGAACTCAGCTAAACAGAAGCGAACATTCGATTGAGAGCTTTCCTTCAGAGCCTCAAAACCCAAGCGCTGTTCCACTGGATCGAGTGCGGCTTTGAAGACAACGCTGGCACGGTTGGCACGATCAACTTTGTAAGGGCGGTGCCCGCCCCGTTCGCCCGTGAAGTGATCGATGCAATAAGGTCGCCAGTAGCAGTCACCCAACGAAGCGACTCAGTTGCGGCTTAAAGCCGCCACCTAGCGCCGCAGAAATCGCCTTCGGGTGGGCGAGGATGTCAATCACTGGCCTTTCCTGGTTCTCGCAACACCCACACTCAGCAAACCAAGCCCCATCAGCGCCAGAGTCCCCGTCCCGGGAATTAACATCAGCGCACTTTCGGAGTTCAGTGGTGTGTGGTCGTCGGCGATTCATCAGAAGCTTTTAATAGAGCAGTCGTCCGGCTCTTAAGCGTTGGTGTGCAGTTTGGCGGGTATACGTACAGTGTGACCCTGTCCCCACGGTTACTCATTACTTTGTCTCTGTGAATCACTCGATCCTCACAAAGGTTTCACATGAGGAAGATTGGTCGTTTTTCAAATCCTCTACGATAGTTCGATGGGGTTTGTCCGGTAAACTTCTTGAATTGTTTTGAAAAGTTGGAGGCGTCTGAGAAGCCAGAAGAAAGTGCAATTTCTAAAATGGAGTATTCGTTGCTCTGGAGTAACTGACTTGCATATTCTATTCGCTTTCTTAATATATAAACGTGAGGTGAATCGCCGGTTGCGGATTTGAATACACGACAAAAATAAAAAGGACTTAAAGCTACTTGCTGAGCTAAATCATCTACAAAGATTCGATAGGAAAGATTCGCTTCGATATATTCATCGATCCAGCGAACTTGCCTATTTGTCAAGGTTGACCTGGTGGCGTTATCGGTTCTCACTCTCCTTGTGTTTTCGCAGATGATCTGTGCCGCCAACGCTTTACCATAAAATTCGGCAAACATTGGACCATGCGGGTTGCCGTCTCGGATTTCATTGTCGATTGCCAGAGCGGTTTCCAGAAGCAAGCTGTTTTGTTTGAAAAACAGAGGATGACCGTGGAAGCGGCTAACGCCCATTTCTTCCGCCACGCTTGAAACGAGTTTCTCTGGGATGGTCATCAACAGTAGCTTACCCAATGGCGATGTATAACTGACCTGGTGGGGGCAGTTGTGGGGCAGATACACTGCAGAGCCCCTGTTTTGCGATTCTTTTCGGACAGTACCATCTACGCGTCGGTTAGCCTGAGCAGCCGAATTGAGCTTTACCATTAAGTAATGACCGGTCAAAGCATGTTCAATGGTTTCAAAATGATCTTTTTCTACCCGCTCGAAAAAGATGCTCTGCCATCCATACTCACGGCTTCCCCTGCCATCGTTGTTGGCGAGAAGTTGTTGTCGATCGTCTTCATGTTGGAAGTTGAATTGTTTCAGGCCCATAAAAACTCCGTTTAAAATGGTCGGTGTTTTCGCTACCCTTGAGTTTCGCGTTGTTCCGTCCGCTGGATCGCAATCGCAAGCCGCTTAACAGCTTCGTCCGCCAGGGAGGGCGTGATCGTTGAGAACGAAAGGCGAACCGAACTTAAGTCAGGTATCTCACAATAAAAATATTTCCCCGGAACAAACATCACGTGATGGCTTAGAGCTTGCTGAAGAACGAGTGATGCGTCCAGTCCGTTTGCAAATCGCCCCCAGAGGAACATCCCACCGTCGGGCACGTTGAGTTCGAGGGCGTCTGGCAAATGTTCCGAAATAGCTTTTATCAGCGCATCGCGCCGGCATTTGTAGGCCTTTTTAAGAAGTTGAAGCCGGCCATCAAGACGGCCGCTTTTCAGGTAATAACCTGCAGTGTATTGCGAAAGCGTACTACTGTGAAGGTCCATAGATTGCTTGGCACGGCATAGCGAGTGAAAATAGCTCTCCGGGGGAATACACCAACCCAAGCGTAATCCGGGGGCGACAGTTTTTGAAAAAGACGAAATGTAGATAACCCGGTTTTTCGAGTTAAATGACTGTTCGGCTATTTCAAAGAGTGACGCAACATGCTCTCCGTCGTATCGAAGATCTCCGTATGGGTCGTCTTCAACGATCATAATGTCATGACGGATAGCAAACTCAACAAGTTTTGTCCTTTCGGGAAGTCGCAGGGTTGTGCCGGTTGGATTACTGAAGTTGGGAACAAGGTACATCAGCTTAATACGGTTATTGGCAACCAATGATTCCAATCGTGTGAAATCAATGCCGTACTGATCACCTTGGAATACTAATGTCTTCGCTCCTGCCATATTGAAAACCTGTAATGCGGCCAGATAGGTTGGCTCTTCAACCAACACACTATCACCCTCATCAAGAAAGGCTCTGGCTACAATGTCGAGCGCCTGCTGCGAACCGCTTGTAACTAGAATATGGTCGGGTTCCGCGCTGATTCCCTGCGCTACCATGCGGGAGGCAATTTCTTCCCTTAAGAACAATTCTCCTTCGGTCAGTCCATATTGATAGGTGGCATTTCTTGCACTTTCAACAGCTCGGAAAGTGGCCGCTTCAAGCCCTTCGGTATCTATGAGATCTGGTGCGGGTATTCCTCCCGCCAGTGAGATCATACCAGGGATTTTGGAATGCCTGAGCAGATCCCTTATCGCGGAACTGCTCATTGTCTGCATTCGACGAGAAAGAATGCTCTCGGAGGAGCTTGATGATCGACGGCTCATTTCAAATCCATTTGTTTTTCCAGAAGCATCTTCTGGCGTGTAGGTAACCCTTGAGCGGCTAAGATAATACCTGGCCGACAGCCCTGCTAGGTGCTCTACAGGGCCCCCTTCGGAGCGTAAAGTTAACTGGTAGCAATTAGGCGATTGTTGATGCTGGTGTCTGTGACCTGGCAATACGGTGACCAGATGAACTGGCTCCAATATGCCTCGGCTACTTCTATCCAGGTTTTTAGTGATTCTTCACTCCCTAGAGATGCTTTCAGGCCAGTAAGAAGCCAGCTATAGACTGCCTGACTGTCGCGGCAATCGCTACAGTGGCCGGAAGTGCAACAAACCTCAAGAGTTTCCAGGTCTGGTTTGTAAGTGTTAAAGCCCGGAAGTATGGGGTTTCCGTTTGATTTGCGTGAAACGTTATCCGGGTGATCGCTGCTTATGCTTGGGCATACTTCGTAGCTAAACGTTCCCAGCCAGGAGTTGCCCGTTACTATTGCTTTGATATGCTCCGGGTGGTTGGTGATCGTTTTAGGATATTTGGCTTTCAGATTGCTTAGGAGCTCAAGCAATCGTCGCTCATTATCAAGTTTTAAAGGATGATTGCTGTCGTATTTGCTATAGAAATTGAATGTCAGACGATTTCCGTTATCTCTGATCTTCTTAACGGTATCCTCAATATATTCAATCCCATCTTCGGTAACTGCATATACGAAAGTAGCCCTCGGGTCGTTTCTGTAGTTGGCAAGCGCTGAATCGAAAAGACCCGTGAATGCCTTGCCATTAGGCTTTATAGCTCTGAGATCATCATCAAGCGGTCCTCCGCCAAATAGTGAAATGAACACAGTGGCATCGGTGAAGGGGGCGCTGAATGGCAGCTTTATTAACCCATTGGTCGAGATAGCCAGAGTGTCCATGTGTATTGCAAATTCAGCTATTCTCTCTTCGAAAAGAGTAGGCTCACCACCAATCAGGAGTGCCGAGTTCACACCTCTTTCACTTTCCCGCTTTATGAAATCTCGCCAGTCAGCTATGTCTGTCTTCTCCCTCGCGCCTTTATCGTGACCATATTCGAAGAACCAGCAGCCTTTACATCGAATGTTACAGGCATTGGTGAGATGGTATTCTGATGATCGGATGCTTGATGAGAAGCCCTTTACTAACTCGAAACGAGTAATCCAATCTTCTTGATTAGCGAGTAATTCAAGCGCTTTTCCGGTGGCCCTCGTGCGGTAGTGATCTGCTGTGTAGTTCATGCGCTAACTCCTGTCCCATGATGAGGCACTGTGAGACCAAGGGCCGCGAGTTTCGGGATCGTTTTCTTCTTGAAATTTTCTCTCAGTTCTCCGTTGAGGGTTTTTCTAAAACCCCACTTTACATATGCCCGCGAACGTTGGGATTTCTCATGTCCGAAAAGACCTAATATATGGGGCCACAGCCTATCGAGTGCCTGTTGTGCCTGTGCACGGCTTTCGTCATTTGAGCTGGCTTCACGAATGATTCTGAATCCATGGGCAACATGCACATGTTCATCCCGAATGATTTGATCTTCGAATATTTTCGCAAATGGCTTATAGCTGCAGTCCTTAAACTCAAGAAGGTGTTCTAGAACCACGGATTCTCCCAGGAAAGAGAAAATACCGCGCTCCATCCAGTTTCTGACGCCCGTAACAAGCTCATTTGAGTAGTAAGGTCTCTCCGTGAAGTGCTGAGAAAGCATGTGATGGGTATCAATATTTATGTCGGAGAGAACTTTTGCTGTTAGCTCGAAGTGCTGTATTTCCTCAGCGGCCCGCTCGCAACAAATTAGTTTTTCATATGCGTTGGGCGCCATCTTATAGAAAACCTGTGTGTAATCGTCGGCTCCGGTCAGTTCACCTTCCGCATGTACCAGCATCAGGTGGCTCGCAAGTGACCGATACTCTTCAGGCATTTTGAAGAATTCATCCGGAGTACTTACTTCATGGCGCCCAACTTCTACCGTCTCTGTCATCGGTTCTCTCCTTGAGTCTTTGGTAACTATTTCGCGGTGTTATAAATGGTAGGGCCGGATGAAAGTGCTTGTCTTGGTTCAGATTGCGAAATTTGTGTTACTTTGCTCCTTGTTGGCCGCTGGCGTGATAGAAGCGGTATGGCATTTAACCATGTTACCAACCGCTTTAGCCGATGGGACGCGTCCAATTTATTGGGGGAAGTCCACACCAAACGCTAACCGCATCGGTTCCCACCGCTGGCGCTCCGGCACGCCGCAAAGCCAAGCGTTCAATGTACAGAAGGAGATCCCCTATGGGGCTGAAGGGAAGCTGTTTGTGTGGCGAGATAAGTTACGAGATCGACTCTGTGGATATGCCGATTGTGCATTGTCATTGTCAGACTTGTCGTAAAGCCCATGCGGCCTCATTTGCCGCCACTGCGGGAGTAAAGCGCGAGAACTTCCGTTGGCTCAGCGGCATAAATTCTATTTCTACGTTCGAATCATCTCCTGGCAAATCGCGCCATTTTTGCAAACGCTGTGGTTCTCATTTGGTCGCCGAGAGGCCTGCGCAGCCACACGTAATTGTTCGGGTGGCCACTCTGGACGATGATCCCGGTTTGAAGCCAGAGGCTCATATTTGGGTTTCGCACGACGTGCCATGGCTTGAGTCCGATAGAGTGTGTAAGTATAAGGAATGGCGCGACGACATTTAACAAATCGATCAAGTTCATTCCCGGCCTGGCGACCGTCCACCGGACGCCCCTATCGGGTCGTCGCTTGTTTTGGCGTCATACAGACTAAGGAGAGTCGATTTTGGATTTAGCTAATGTAGTACCGTGGGGGCGATCGCTAAAGGAATACCAAGCGATGTTTGGGCTATCGGATGATGATCTGAACAAGAAAATCCTAGGTTGCGGTGATGGCCCCGCAAGCTTCAATGTAGAGGCAACAGAGCGTGGGTGCCAAGTTGTTTCCTGTGATCCGGTTTACCAGTTTCAAGTCGACGAAATACGTCGTCGTATTGATGAAGTTTACCCTGAAATCATGACTAAGATGCGGCAGGACGCAGACAAGTATATTTGGAGGTCACTGAGTAGCGTCGAGCATCTTGGCGAGGTCCGTATGAATGCCATGTCGGGGTTCCTGGCCGACTTTGATGCCGGTTGTCAGCAAGGGCGGTATATATCAGCGTCTTTGCCATCATTACCGTTTTCCGACTTCGAGTTCGATTTGGCACTCTGCTCCCACTATCTTTTTCTCTACAGTGACCATGTGGATGGGGCAACTCACCTTAAATCAATGCGGGAGCTATGCAGAGTGGCGACCGAAGTCCGTGTCTTTCCTGTTTTATCCTTAGACGGAGAGGTCTCGAAGCATTTGGATCAGGTAATGACCGCATTATCTGCCGATGGGATTGATGTCTCATTGCAGCCTGTTAGTTACCGGTTTCAAAAAGGTGCTACTGAGATGTTGGTGGCAAATTCCGTATAACCAGTAGCTATTGGCGGACGCGCCTACGCTGCGCTCCGGCACGCCGCAACGCCAAGCGTTATCGAACCATCTGAATGTTCGCTTTGCGACCTCTGCTAAACCCTTCAGCGGGCAGAAGTCAGTCTTGTGAGCCATACTTATAGGCCCTCACCCTCTAAAGAGGGCTAAATCATGACATTTCCTATCAGCCATGCTCTCTGCGACCTGCTCCCATTGGCGGAAACAATGGTAAACATCGCAACCGGTGCGGCAGTGTCTCCAGATACGAGCTGGTCAATTCAATATCCCATAGCTTCGAGCAGTTGCACTCCTTACAGGAATCACCATCAGTAAGCTCCTGAAAGTGGCTACAATGGTTACACCGCTTCACATCCTTCACGCCCTTTTTGACGAACAAAGAGTTGACCAGGGCGAGCAGGTGCGCGATTCGTTTTTCGTTGTCTTCGGTATATTTTTTCCTCCTCTCGATTTCAGCCAGCCGTTGCCATTCAGGCTCAGCTCGGACCGGTTTTCGCAGTTCGAGAGCGGCGTTCTCCCCTTCCAGTTCTACAAGTCGTGCCTTCTCCGCCTGTTCGGCTCTATAGCCGTCCAGAGCTGAAAATGAATCGAATTTTACGGTGAAAGAATCTCCTCCTCGATGCTCCAGCGTCAGCAGCCCTTCGCGAGCCAGCCTTTTGAGGTAGTTCAGAACCAAAAGATAAGGACTCGGGATCATCCGGTTCTCGGCATCGGTGAAAAACCAGACACCCTTTTTTCCGTACCATTGGCCCCTGTTGCACCCCTGGATTTTTTGCTTATGCTTCAGTTTGATAAGCTCCGCGATCCACTCCACCAGACCAAACTCTCGCACAACGGCTCGCTTCACATCGTTGGCCCGCAAACTGTTCCGAGAATTACCCTGGATAAACCGTTCATAGATAAACGCCTGCCAGACGGTGCGGTGGACCCTGAAAATCCAGTCTCCATTTTGTTCGTGGGCCAGTGCTGCTGGCAGCTCATCACGCCGAAGGCGCTGAACGATAGCCTGTAATGTACCGCTATCCAGCCGCGGTTCCTGACGTTGCTGATCGGATGTCTGGGTCTGGAGCTGTTCAAGTTGGCGACTATATTGTTCGCGAAGCCGGGATTTACGGCTTTCTATCTCGACCTTCCTCTTTTCTGCGGCCTGTTCAGCTAATCGGCGCTGCTGACGCTCTATCTTTGCCTGTTCAACGCCGGCCCGATGCTCGGTAATGAACCGCTTCACCTTCTCATGCAGTGTCTGGTGAGCGGCCTTGATTTCCTCGCGGTACAGCTGGCAGGAAATCCATTCGCGGCTGGCTTCGGATAGCACCTCTTCGGCGAACAGCTGTTCGTTTGTCACCAGGTCTTGCGGCAGCATGCTCAGGTCCAGTTCAACCAGATTCTTTTTCGCGAATCGCTCCCGTTTGTCTCCGGTGACGGCATGGGTGACATAGACCTCGATGAGTATTTCGATTCCATCGCTGGTCACACCAATCACATCGGGTCTCAAGCCATCCACTGTCTGCTCCAGCCGGACCTCGACAAACTCCAGTCTTCGACCGGGGACGACAATTTCTTCTGACAGAACGTCTCCGGTCGGCATTTTTTTCCCAATACTGTGCCGGAACTCCGGAATCACAATATATCTGCGATCATCAATTATCTGCTTGGCCATCAGGTGAACGGCGCTCTCGTATCCGCCAAGGCATTCCCGTGACTGATGGTGCGAAAAGTAAGGCCGCTTTCGTTCACCCTGGTTAGCAATCAGAGCGCTGCCGCAGCCCGGGCACACGCATTCGCACGCCAACCCCCTTTCGGTACCCTGAGGCGGGTAGAGCCGCCCCTGTCTAAGCCCGAAGGGGACTCTCAGCCCATCGTTGCTCGTATCCACTGCCATTTCTGATCTCCTTTCCTTCACGTGGCGACAACTCTCTCTGTTAAGTTGAGTTGTCTTCGGTCAAGTCGGATAATCATCAAAAACAAGCAGTTATTCGTTCCATTCCGGAAATTCCGGAAATACAGGGGTCAACAGGCTATGAATTCTTTGGCGGAAAGCGTTAATGAGAGACAGGCATCCTTCCTGGGCCGGTGCTTTGAGATCCTTGAGGACGAGCTATGCGGAAAAAGCAGAGAGAAAAACGAGTTTTACATGAACTGTATTTCTCATCTCTCCCGTCACAATTATCTGACCACGACACAGATTCGGGAATGCGACACGAGCTCAGATGAGGAGCGAAAGAGAGACGACAAAACGTATCGCAAGTGGCTTCAGGACTTCATGGCAGCACTCAATTCAAACCGAAGCCGCCTTCAAACCGAACTGTCCCAATATAGACTTACGAAGTTTCCTCACATTGAGTACGTAAAGGGGATCAAGGGCAAAGAGGCACACTTTTACGTCACATCAGATGATGCGACCACCGGTGATAATGGTGTAGCCGGCGGTGATGAATCGACTGGCGCTATTGGCTCCGACTACTCAACAATCCGATATAAAACAGAGAAAATCAGCCGCCCCCCCTGGTATCTGAGCATCGCTAACCCTCTCTTCAGGACGCAGAAGGCACGCGGGCTATCTGCCTTGTCTGCACTGGTCGTGGTGTTTCTGCTGCTCCCACTGGCTATCGGGTACATCTACCTTTTTCACCCGAATGATCCCTGGCTGGTTGCCCTGTTCGCTGTCCTGCTGGCAGCAGATCTGATGCTCACAGCACCAACACTGAAGATCCTGCGCCTGATTACTCGGAAGATCACTATTGTTGATTCGATCAGGCTTCCATTAAGTAGTGTCTGTATAGCCGAAATTACCAACGTCGGGGCGAACAACCCATCAAGCACCGAACGACACCTCTCGGTTGTTACAGTTTCTGCCAATTGCCCTGTGTGCAATGATAAGTATGGCCTTGAGAGCTCAGTCTTTCTGGAACAAAGGGGATTAACAAACAGTCGGATAATCGGGATTTGCTACAACAATCCAATGATGCACCGCTACACATTCGACAAGGACCTAATGACCGGAGAGCGTCTACAAAACGTCTAAGTGAGGGAATCGTAGATGGTCGCCTCCTGCTTGCCATCCGCTCCCCGGTAAAATCAGACCCTGGTCTCCTATTTGTGGAAAGAACTTGGTAGTTTTTCCTGGCCCAGCCCGAGAGACCATCAAGAGCTTCAAAAAAATAGGCACTTTGTCGTGTGAAACTGAGAGGAAAAGTTTTCTGAAAAAATGACGGTCATATCATCGAGATCGGCACAGCGAACCGAGACCTTTTAACCAGTCTTTTCACTTGCAAAAACTCGTATTCGCTATCATCATGTGACCTGTTAAAAGGTCTCTGGAGTAATCACATGACCCATCAAATCTACTCAGAAATTACTGCAAGCATCTCAGAACTCAAAAAGAACCCTATGGCAGCGGTAGATTCTGGTGAAGGCTTCCCCATTGCCGTTTTAAACCGGAACAAGCCTGCATTTTACTGTGTTCCGGCTGAGATCTACGAAGCCATGCTTGATAGACTGGATGATCAAGAATTGGTTGCTATTGTGAAAGAACGCCGTTCAGAGCCAAGCATCCGGGTTGACCTGAATGAGCTTTAAATATGGCCTTGCGTTCAAGCCCTCAGCCCTGAAGGAATGGAAAAAGCTGGCACCGGCCATTCGGGACCAGTTCAAGAAAAAACTCACCAAACGACTCGACGATCCTCACGTACCAGCGGATGCCCTCTCCGGGCTTTCAGGTTGTTACAAAATAAAGCTAAGGAGCGTCGGGTACCGTTTGGTCTATCAGGTCGAGGATGGCGAGATTCTCGTGACAGTTATTGCGGTAGGGCGACGTGAGCGCGGCGATGTTTACAGCAAAGCCAGCGGCCGTATTTAGATTTTGGGTGTCTCGTGCCTGAGCTTACCTGGCTCTGTATTCGTCAGCTGGGCCGCGAAACCATTTACTGTAATTACCGTAATTACAGTAATCGTGTTTGCCCGGATGCGGCAGAGAACTGATACCCCATAGCCTTGTAGCCCTTCTCCCGCTTCCGGAACATCCGCTCAAGCATGGGTAAACCCGTATCCAGGTAGTCGTAGATGGTCACCTCCTGCTTGCCATCCGCTTCCCGGTGAAGTCTGCCCGCATACTGAGACAAAGTTCCTTTCCATGCGATGGGCAAGGCAAGAAACAGCGTATCTAATCTGGGAAGATCGAATCCCTCTCCAACGTATTTGCCGGTTGCGACAATAACTTGAACGTCTGAGAGCCGGGCTTCTACTGCCCTGCGTTCTTTTGCCCCCATTCCACCCCGAAGCACGACCGATTCCACCGATTGGTCATCTAACAGGTGAGCCAGAACCTCCGCATGCTCACGACGCTCTGTAAGCACCAGACATTGGGCGCCATTGGCCGCACAGCTCACAACGTCCTGAACGATGTTGTCATTTCTGGAAGGATTTTGAGAAAGCCAGTGATAAACAGATGCAACGTGAGGGCGTTGGCCAGCAGTTGAAATATCGGCTGGTGGCAGGTCGTGTCGTTCTCTCACGATCACACGCTGTGCAAACTTCTGGCTGTGTTCTATCCGAACTTTGTGCCGGACCGGTCCGGCAACCATGAACATGATTTTCTGGTGGCCATCCTGGCGATCAGGTGTTGCCGTGAGCCCAAACACGTATCGGGCACAGACCTCATTCAAAAGCATCTCATAGCGTGGTGCTGAGATATGATGGCATTCATCGATAATGACCTGACCATACTGCCTGACCAGATCCGAAACGGTATTGTCTTTCTTGTTAATCAGGCTCTGGTAGGTTGCAACGTCAATCTGACCTGTTGGTTTCTTTTTGCCACCGCCGATCACGCCCACTTCGGCGCCGTCAATGAAGGTTTCCAGGCGTTCCTTCCACTGATCCAGCAGCTGCCGGCTATGCGTCAGAATCAGCGTATTGACCTTCCTGTTGGCAATAACCCCGATTGCCGTTACGGTTTTCCCGAAAGCCGTCGGGGCATGCAGAATTCCGGTATCCCTCTCAGTGAGGGACTTTACTGCCTTCTCTTGCGGAGCTCTTAACGTCACTTTTAAGCTGATCTTGGCCAGCTCTTGCCCCGAGATCCTTCGATCATCGAGGTCGATCTCTACCCCCTGCTCCTTCAGAACTGTCTCCAAATCGTCGAAACAGCCTCTTGGGATGGAAATGTAGCCTTGTTCAATCCTGGCACAGGAGATGTACCGGGGAATGCCGTGGGTGGAAAAACGAAGAGCCTGGGTTTTGAAAAATACCGGGTTGGCAAAACTGGCCAAGCGCCTGAGGCGTGCAATCAATGGCGCCGGCAAATCGGATACCTTGATGTAGATATGGTTTGCCAGAGTGGCCACCACTTTTTCAGGACACCCTGCAATAGCTCCCGTCTCAATGGGTAGTGACTGCTCCCACGGTGCCGCAACGTCTTCCAAACCATTGTGCACAGGCTCATTTCCGACCAATTCCCGGACTTGTTCTGGCGTAACCGTTTTCTGAGCGCGCAGCACCATCCACTGATCCGGATACGGGCTCAAATTATCATCAACAAATACCGTACAATCCCTCGTTCGCGCCCGGTTCTGAAGGGGCAGTGCAATCAAATTTCCGAAACCACCTTCCGGCATCATGTCCTGATTGGGGAATAATCGGTCGTAGGAATCAAAAGAAAGACTTGGATGGAGCTCCATCGCATCATCCAACAGCTTGAACCCCAAAGCCCTGGCAGCCCACGCAGAAACAGACTCCGAAAAGAAGATCCACAGATGAGCGCCGGAACCAGACTGAGAGATCTCAACAAGATAAGGAATACCACGGTTCCAACAGGCCCGGGCCAGTGCCTGAACTTCGGCTTGCCAGTCGTCTTTGTCAAAATCAACGGCAAGGAGATAGCAGCGGTTATCGGGTAGCAGGGGGTAGAGTCCAACTACATGCTTACCCGCCAGATGATCGTAAATTGCGTTGAAGCCGAGAGGCTTAAACTGCCTGTGCTGGCAGTCTCCGCACTTTACCTTGGGTTTCTGGCATATTCCCGGTGCCCATTCATTTTCACAAGCGACGGCATAACCAGATCGACCGTTTGAACCCTGCCACCGAATGGCATACACGTCCGAGCGACCACGGAAGAAGCTCTGAAAAAGTTCAACTTTCTGGTTGGGCGTGAGCTGTGCCGAAACCGGGATGTTGCGCGCCTGTTGCAACTCCGATTTACGCGCAAGCAAGTCGGCTTTCTCCTGCTCAATTTCGGCCAGTCTCTGATCGATGTCAGCGAGTTCATTCGTCACGCAGTGCAACTACCTCATTGGTCGGTCTCGAAAAGGACTTTTGTGAGACTCCACGAGTTTATACATCGCTTCCAGGCTCTTAACAGTCTTTTCTGAGACCTTCTGGAGCAAGGGCCCGCCGCTCAAGCTGATTGGCCTAAATCACAGTCTCAAAACAGTCTGATAAGGGACTCTAACAAGCACACATGCTCAGGATTCGGTCCGACCGGAGATTCATTGGTAATGGTAAAATCCCGAAGTGGCCCCCACTGCGGAACAATGAAAAAAACTGGCCTGTTTCCCACTATTTGTGGAGAACTACTACTTGGAAACCAGCCCAGAATCACACTGTGTAGCATGTGAAGAGTCATGAGGAATTCTCCACATAGATAGTAGTGTGGAGAAGTCTGGGCAGTTTTTTCTGGCAGTAGCCCAACCCGTGAGATTATCAACAGCTTCAAAAGAATCCTCGCGAACCTTTTCAGCAATCGCGAAAAAACTACAGCTGGTTCTTCACTATTTGTGAAAAATTGATCGCGCTCGCAGGCAGGCTCTGAACCGCTACACGTGGCAAGCGAATAGGTAGCAAATTTTCACAAATAGTGAAAAAACCCAAGAAGTTTTTAATCAGGACATCTGGGCAAGATCGGCCCTTGTTCCTATTTGTGAAAAATTCCGACTCTTTTTTCACATAGATAGTTATGTGAAAAGAGCCTGGCTGTTTTTCTGGCCGTGGTTCACCGCTAGAACGCCATTGAAACCGGTGCAACAAACCTACCGATTGCTGAGCTTCACAACCCCTGACTAATTTTTAGTCAAAATGTAGCTTTCAAAGGACAAAAAAGGCGTTGCCTCGTTCGCAGTACTGGCTTATCGATCGTCCCATGAGCCAAAACCGGTGCAATAAACCTACCGAACCGGTGCAGCAGACCTACCGTTTGCACCGGTAACCAGTGCCGCAAACCTACCGATCCGTCTTCCGGACACAATTCCTCACCAGAAAGTCTTCAAGTGACCCTCCTGGCTCTGCCGGCCCGGTAGAGCCTTCAACCTTCGCCATACTTTCCGATATGAAACGGCGAATGAGCTGTTCGGGTGCAATACCCAGATCAGAGGCGTAACGCTCAAGCCGATCGGGCATTGTGTCAGTATCTCGGTAACGAACGTAAAACTCTCTCAAAGCTCATGTCTCCTGATCACGGGAAATAGCAATCGATCCTTTTGGACGAGCCAACAGTAATTATCACCACGATTTCATCGCTGTAAAACTGCACTGATAGCACACTAGCTCAACTTTGTTACGCCAGAACAAACCATTGATTTTTATATAAAAATTAGCTTACCAGGACTTGCATTTTCACTTTTTCATGCGATGATTTTGTTAGAACCTGAGTGGGCGTCATGACTCAAGACTGACTTGCTGCTATGCCCACGATTGACCCACTAAAACCGAAGCGGTGTGGATGGAATGAGTATTTGGCATGAAGAATTGGAGATCGCACTCTGGCCTTTGGAGGATCAGCCGCTGGGCAGTGCAGGACTGACATTCGCCATCAGCAATTTGCTGTCACGCGCGGAGGCGTATCACCAATGTCGTGTGGGTTATGTGAAAGACCGGCGAACCCAAATGGAAACAATGCCGCACTGTTGGATCGAATTACCGGATGACTGGTGTATCGACCTCACGCTCCGCCGCTGGCTGGATGATGACGATGCTATACCCCATGGCGTGTTCCGGTTTTCAGACCATCAACGAGTCTGCTACCACGGATCGCCACTGCAGGTACCTCATCTCGACGATGAAACGCTTGAGGCCATGACTGATGGCATACATACATCGATCAGACTTCCACCAATGATCGATCGTGCAGCGTAAGCCGGTTTCGCTGGTTCCTTTAAGGTACACATCAACGGAACCAGGTAACCAGCTCCGCAGATAACCAAAAGAACCATCTAAAACAGACCGGCCTCACGGAACCATCTATAGCAGACTGAGAAAGAAAAATGTTCATCCGAGCTTACCTGAGAGCATCAACCCGGGAACAGAATGCCGATCGGGCAAAGGAGTCTTTGATTCAATTTGCCGAACAGCACGGCCACCGGATCGCAGCTTTCTATACTGAGAATGTTTCCGGAGCAACTCTGCACCGGCCTGAGCTGATGAGGCTGATTGCCGAGTCCGGTGAAGGCGATATTGTTCTGGTTGAACAAATTGACCGTCTTGCCCGTCTGAAACAGAAAGACTGGGATATCCTGAAACAGAAACTGAGTGCCAAACGGCTTTCAATTGTTTCACCCGAACTTCCCACAAGTTGGCTGGCTCTGGATCGGAAAGATGAAACCGGCTTTACTGACTCTATCCTTCAAGCCGTGAACTCAATGATGCTGGATATGCTGGCCGCCGTGGCTCGTAAAGATTACGAGGATCGCCGCCGGCGTCAGTCCCAGGGGATAGGTAAAGCCAAGGCGGAAGGTAAATACCGTGGGCGGCAACCAGACATCAAACGCCGTCAGCATGTGGCCAGCTTGCTGCGCACTGGCCACAGCTACAGCGAGATTCAGGAAATACTGGGATGCTCCAGACACCTGATTGCCTCTGTCGCAAAAGAGCAAACGCAGTCCGAGGCTGCCTGATGGGAGCTGTGTTCCAACCACACAACAGAAGGAGATCTCTCTGTGGTCGATCTATCTGCAACACTGATTGGCTTTGCCAGCTTTGTTCTGGTGGTACTAACTATCTGCGGAGTCGCTTACTACAACGCAGATGACTTGCAATCCTGGGCTGAAAGCACACTTAAGAAGTCATCAGACGACAGCAGCCTTTAAGAATTAATAGGCCACTGCAGTAGTTTTCCCTGTGCCAGACCAACCCAACACTCATTCATCACATAACGCGGAAAATTTACTCTCGGGCAGCCACTCGATCGCCAAACGGTTGCCTAGAATCTGTACGACCCCTTGGCCAGCATTGGGCTTGCTATGCTCGGCTCGATACACCAGCAAGGTATCCAGCAACTCCATCAAATCCATTTTGAAGCCGGAATCCTTTAATGCATCGTGATCCGCATCCTCAAGCTGCCAACGAGCATGATCGAGTCGGTTATCATCAGAGTCACTCCGGAAAAATACTCTCCCTTCCGAAGTACTCTGTGTCAGATACTGTTTCGCCAGTTGGTCGAGCCGATTTTGATCAAAGTTGCCGTCGTAGCTCATATCGCGGTTCCTTTTGATACGGTCGTACTATCAGCACAACCCAAGGTTGTTAGTAGTTGGCCCAGAATTCTTTGCTGTGGGCTGTTGGAAAAGTCGGCCAGGTGAATGATGCCTTGGTACTCGAGAGCTTCAGCGTATGTCATAACCCGAGGAAATACCTTGCTTGCCAGTGCCGCAGGCTCTGAAAGCTTTAGAGGTCGCAACAGGTCCTCCAAAGACCTTTCAGCCTGCTCCGTCAGCAGGCAGCCCGCATGGAGCATCTTGGAGCCGTAAAACAGCATAAGAACCACCTTTTTGGCCCATGTGCCGGTCTCCAGTCGATAAAAAGCGCCCCTGTTACGCGTCCCATTACCCGGTCGGAAAAAATTGAACCTGCGCGCGTACAGGAGGCTGCAAGCATCATCCTTGAAGGTGTTATGGACGAAAGGGTTCAGCAACTCGGCATTTTCCACTCCGATCCTGGTCATATCACCATTACTGACAAACGGTGCGAACAGCTCCTCCAGATTGGTTGTCATCGCCTGTTCAAGCCAGCTTGCGTGGATGGCCGGTAACTCGCTGGCCAGTTGGATTGCCTGCTCATGGTGTCGCTTGCCGTCGGCAATACCCGCTTCGAGAACATCTTTTAGCGTTTTCACCTTGCTCACATACTCCTTTGTTGCCCGCTCTACCACCGCCTGGTAATCCCGCAACGCCCAAGCGATATGAGATTGTCGATCAACTTCGTTGGCACATGACTCAAGCCACGTATGAATACTGTCTTGTCCGATATTCTTTCGATAACTGAGATTTTGATAGTGAGCAATTGGCAGGCCGCTGGTGTTGAGCAAACGCGATGTACGGTGGCAAACGGTCAACCCACCCAAACCGAACGCAGAGGGAGCCTGTCGATTTTTCGTCAGGTAGATAAACAGGGTGTCGTCTGCCTGTGCTGAATCCGTGGCTCCAACAGCCTCAAGGTAGCGTGCCACCTGCCTGTACTGATCCTGCGCATTAAGCTTATTTTCGATGACGATCTGGCGTTTGCCATCGGTTATCCAGAGATCAATCTGATCCTCTTGGCCATCCGGGCAATGTTCTTTCAGCACGGTTACAGATGTCAGATCCAACCAATCCTGTCGTCCAACAACTTCCAGGAAAAGTTTGAGAAAACGCGTTCCCTGGTAATGCTTCCCCTTAGGATTCAGCAGTGAATAGATAAACCGGGTATGAAGGCGGACTTCATCATTTACCGACAGAACCGAGCTGAGCAGATTGAAGTCGTTCAATCCCCGTTGTTTTTGTTGGGCTTGTTCGTCCTCAAGTGCGTCCAGTGCAGCAAAGAGTTCTTCCCATGTCGAATCCATCTTATTTGCCTTGTTCCGTTTCCACCTGATCTGGAGCAGCGCAGCTTTAACAACGGTGGAGTGTAGCGAACTGCGTACTCAAACAGGCGAATCAAGAGCCGCCAGAAGCGCTGCCTGAGTACCCTTCAGATCTGGAAGGACATCCTTCTCCGCAAGTAAAGTTTTGACATCCGATTGAAACCGCCCCAGAAGGGCCGATAGGCCAAATGATTCGGATTCAGCCTCGATCTGTTCCAGAAAACCTTCAGCCAGAGCGTTAGCCACCCCTGAAAGGTCGCTGGCAGGATCAATGATGTCTTCAAAGTGTTCTGCCAGTACAGCGGAGAGCTCCGCTTCTGAGAGCTCAGAAAAGACAACTCCGTCAGTGACCAGGTGAAATCCCAGTTCATCAGCTCGGTGGGGACCAATTATGCTTATGTCAGGTCCCTGAGCCGCCTCCTGGATCCGCTGGTAGGCAGCAAGATTAATGTCGTCAATACAGATAGCCCCAACTCCCAGCTCACCATCCTGATCTATTTCACCAAGCTCATCCCGGCTGCAGGCGGTCAGGCAAACCAGAGTGCGGTCGTCTAACTTGTCCAACACACCAGTAATTTTACTTCGGATGACGGACTCCATATTGTCCATGAACGAACCTTCTTGCTGACACCAACAAAATTCATCCCAAACATGGCGAGCAAAAACATCTTCAAAGACATCGTATGGAGCCACGCTGCGCAGCTCAGCAATAACGGTTTTGACCAGCTTATCCATCTCGGATTCGCCAGCGGAGGCTGCCGCTGCTTTTAGTCGTTCAAGACCGCCAAAATCCACTTCAACCACATTCTTTGTCACAGAAATCCCTCCCTGAAAATCACCCCTACTCCACCATCGCCTTAATCAACGCATCCCGGGCATCAGAGTAAAACTGAATATCAATCTTGGTTGCCATCTCGTCCGACAAATCAAACAACTGCCGGCGGCAGGCAACGGGCATCAGCAAGGCCGTTGCCCCCTTCTCTACCGCGATCTCGGCAACGGTCACCGGGTTATGCACTGGCTCTACCGAACCGCCCAGGTTGATCTCACCCACAATAATCAGGCCGCCTCGAACGCTTTTTTTCAGCAAAGCGGTGCTGAGGGCAATCAGTGAGGCCATGCCGAGTTTGGCGCCGGATTTGGAAGCGTCGAAGGCTCGCAGCTGCACGGTGAATTCGTGCTGGCGAGGGTCTTTGTCGCCAACCAGTTGGGCCGATCGGGCGTACAGGTTCTGCTCGGCGTAGCCAATGCTTTCCTTGAAGGCCGGTGGCACTGGTTTATTCAGTACCTTCACGCCGGACCCCGGGCCTTCGTTCACCTCAATACGGTAAAGGCCGGGATGTTCTTCTCCGGTGCCCGGGGAGATAGACCAGACCTGGCCAGGTTCCAGCGGGTCGTCACCAATGCTGTTTTCACTGTGCAATTCCGGAGTGGAAACGAACTTTTCCACACCGTCCTCGCCCATCACATAGCTGAAATGGGTATTCCTGAACTCTGCCGCGCCAATACGTTTCTGCTGCTCTTTCACTCGGCGCCGGGCTTCCATCGCGATGCGTACCGCCCATTCAATGTCTTCGTCCGGAATCTGGGCCTCACCCGGGTACAGCAGTTTCAGCAAGCCACTGATGCTCTTGTTCACCGCATTGGTGTCCCGTCCGGACAAAGCACCACCAAAAAACACGCGATTTTGAATCACACTCAGCCGGCTCTGGTTGCGAAGCTGACTCCAGCACTCGGAAAGGAAGTCACTCACCAGACCAAAATGATTGGTCAGCAGCTCCTTGCTGACTTTGGGCACATCCCAACCTGGCAAGAAAGCATGAATACGATCCATGAAGGCGGTATCGTCCTTCATTTCCGGTGGCATAGGGCCAAACAAGTGACCAATGCGCTGCTGGTGCTCAACATCCACATCGAAGTTGCCCACCAGCACAATACTGCCGTCCGCCCGAATGTTCTCCTTGCCACGACTGAACTCTCCGGACTCCATATAGCCCTTCATGATGTTGACGCCGTCTTTCTGGTCGAAAGAGATTCCGGAGACTTCATCGAAGCAGACAACATCGTACTGACAGACCAAACCACGCTGTCCGTTCGAGTTATTCACAAACATCTTGGCGACGGTCGCTTTACCACCTGAAATCAGATGAGCATAGGGAGACACCTGCTGGAACAGGTGACTCTTGCCGGTGCCACGGGGACCAAGCTCCACCAGGTTATAGTTGCGCTCAACAAACGGCACCATGCGCAACAGCATGGCATCGACCTGCCGCTCAGACAGGCCTTCAATCTCGATACCGGTAGAACGCAGCAGGAAGGCTTTCCATTCATCCGTGGTAAAGCCCTTTCGGGCTTCTGCCAGGGTATCCAAAACATCTCGCTTGGAGAGCTGGATTTCCCGCAAAGACTCCACCCCAAATGGCCGGCCTTTGTTTTCCTGGGCAATGGCGGCATCGTAGTTCAGGGTAATCTCGGCGTAGAAGCCACCGGTAAGCATTCGCTCATGCTCATTCACCAACTCTGAAGAGATACGAACATCCGTCAGTCGAAGGCTGGGCAGTGTTGCGATGTAACTATCGGTCTTTGCATCCAGGCGAGCGGTAATCAGGTCAATGATTTTGACCTCACCGTTCTCCCTGGCCCGGGCCTTGAACAACTCCTCCTCACCCGCCTTTACCGTGCGGGATTTGAGCTGTCGCTGAACAATCTCCAGCCCTTCATCGATTTCTTCCTGGTCGGTGCTTGCGCAGTAGCGCCCCAGCAGAAACTCCACCACGTAGGTAGGCACCGGAAACTGGCGGCTGAAGGTTCGCACCAGGTCTTTACGCACCAGGTAGCCATCCAGTGCGGCGACCGCTTTGTTATCAATCTCATCCAATACCATCACACATCTCCCCCACCAATCCTTGTGTCGGTCTGGGCTACCAGAGCCCCGTTATCGTCCAGCAACACCACCACGGCGTTCTGGCCTTCCATGTCTTCGTCTTCCACCACGACCGAAGCTCTGCCGTCTTCCTTCAAGGGCTTGGCACTGAGCACGACACTGCTGGATGCTTCCCCGGCACGGGTACGAATATCCAGGGTCAGGCCTTTGTACTGACCTTCCACAGCTACCGTGCAGCGAAGCCCCTTCCAGACCAGATCGGTAAACTCAATTGCTGCCTGAGTGCCCGCACCACCCGTTACAACCAACTGCAAGGTCAGGCACTCCTGCAGGCTCAGGCCGCCGTGGGCATACTCCTCACCGTTCTTGTAACAGCTGACACCATCAGCCAACGCGAAATAGTGGCTCGGGTTCCAATACCAGGGAAATACCCGCTCCTGGGTGTCTGCACCGGGCTTGAGCGCAGCACAGCGGCCCCATTTGCTGTCCGCGAGTACGCTTGGCAACTCGGTTTTGGGCAAGCCTCCGGGCAACAACAGCCAACCATGGTCAGTCACCACCCGAACCCGCTTCCAGCCGGCAGCCAGTAATTCGGTAATCCGGGTCTGAACCTCCTGCAACAGGTTGTCCAGGTGTTTAGCCAGCTTCCAGCCCCGGTCGTGGCCTTCATGATCGATATCGCCGAACTCGCACCAGGCAAAGCCCTGGCCATCACCATTGTCCGTGCGGTCCAGAACACGCCAACCGGCCTCTTTCAACAGCTTCTTGTGATGATAGCCACCCTTCAGAGATTGGCCTGTCTCGGCCACAGCGGGTTCGAAGTCAGCGCTGGCGTCGTCACCTTTGATCTTGTCCCGTACCGGAGACACAGCCACCTTGCCCGTGGCCGTGACACTGGGCAGCGCCGTCCACACCGGAGTTTCAGAAATCTCCAGGCCCGCCGTTTCCAGGCGCTCAACCAGACGTTTACCGGTATCAAAACGCAAACCATCCACAAACAGCACGCAGTCGCCCTGCTCAGCCGGGAATTTTGGAGCATTCTCATAAGAGCCGCCGGGGTAACTGGCACCGTCCATATGCCTTTGCAGATAGCGGGCCGAATCTTCCATCCAGGGCAGATAAACAGACCGGATGGCTGCGGTAACGGCATTCAGGTCATCGTTGCTGGTTACTTCAGCCAGCGCCCGCATCACGCTGTCATCCACCTTCCAGCCAGTACTGGCATAGCCATTGGCAAGATCGGTAACCGTGCCGGCCGCAAGAGCCGTTTTTGCGTGTTCAGCCATGGTCGCCAGGTGCTTCAGTGCCAACGCGAGGGATGCCTCGCCCAACTCAGCCCATACCAGTGAGCGGCGGCCACCGTGGGCTTGCTCCAGCTCTTTAAGCTGCTCTATGGCCTTGTGAGCCGGCATATTGCTCAGTGCCAGCAGATCCCGGCGTAAATGCTCTTCCTGGCTTTGGTTCCACTGTGGCCAGCCACCGGCCACGGATTCATCAGCGAACAGATCGAAAGCCGGCGGCTGGCACTTACGGATCTGGTCCGGAATGTGTGGATAACGATTGGGCGCTTCGCAGAACCGCTCCCACACCGCCTGCCAGGGGCCTTCGTGATTGGCCAGTTTGTTACACCCGGCCAGAATACCGTCCTGCTGAGGATTGAACGCCAGCTGGGACTGACACACCGAAACAAAGGCCTGCCATTCGTTCTCGCCCCGGGCGGCCTGAAATGCCTCACCCTGGTCCAGCCACAACAACAGGTCCCGGGTGGGATCACCGCCGGTCAACAGGGTATTGAAGTAGTCTTTATCCAGCCGTTTGCCCTTGAGCAGCTCAACTTCCTCATCCAGCAAACGGTACAGCGCCAGCTGCATCGCGTGGCGGCTTTCGCTGTCCTGGGCGACATCCAGGCCCAAACCGCCCTGGTCGGATTTCAGATAAGCCAGAATGGTCCAGTCCTTGGCATTCACCTGCGACCAGATCACACCCCGGTACTGCAATTCCGCCAAAGGTTTCAGTTCATCCGGGCAGCTCTCCACCGCCCGCAAATCCTGGCGGCTGACGCCGGGCAGATACAGAATCGGTGCCTTGCTTTCCGGTAACTCAACATCTTCCGCGAAACCGGCAATGGCATAGCGAAGCCAGATTGCCGGGCCAGTGCGTTTCTCCGGGGCGTAATCGCCCAGCACCATCAGCTCGGGCAGCTCAGCTTGGAGCACCGGAATAACGGCTTCCCATTGGCGATCACGGTCGGGCCAGAGGATGCAGGCGGGGGCTACCTGGATATCCGGGTTGAAAACTCCCGACGACCGCACTGCCTCAACAAGACGCTCAGCGAGCTTAAGCATCAGGTTTCGGCTCCTTGCTTGTACAAAGTGGTTTTCAAATAATCGTCCGTAGCTTCAAAAGATGGCTCGGTACCATTGGCCTCTCGCATCAACGGGATCACTTTCTTGCGCACACCCATGCCACGGGAGTCGACGTAGCCATAATCACGAAGGATATCCATAATCATGGGATTGCGCGGCGAGCGCTGACCATCGACCATCTTTTTTATTGTCATGGAGTTGTGAAGCTTCCCGGGGCTGATTACTTCGAGCCTGTCTGAATAAACCGTTACCTCGATATCCACCGATTTCGTCCAATCGCGGTGCGCCAGCGCATTCAGGACTACTTCACGGATTGCCTCTTTTGGGTAGTGCTGCTGCTTGCCTCTTCGTAGGCCCTCATCGATCCTGTCGTCTTCTTCACTGATAAACGGATCAATTTGTCGAGCGAAAATCTCTATAAGCCCTTCATCCACCAATTCTTTTTCGCCTGATTCAGTGGACCTCCACCTGGCGACAAGAGGGCCGTCAAGTGCGGTATCAAGCTTTGCGCGGTATTCCTTGTCATTTCCCTCAAAAACTGTGAGCCTAATACCTGCCTGACGGAGATATCGACGCGGGTTTATACCAAAACAAATCAATCCTCCGACGGAACAAACCCTCCTTCCGTTTCCGTCTTCTGCCATCAAGCCCAAACCAACCAGCCTATCTGTCCATTGATCCTTCTCATCATCGGAAGGAATATCGGGGTCTTCTATGACCTCTTTGAGATAAAACTTGATTCTCTCAAGATCGAGATTTGAAAAACTGCTACCCGGAACAGGCATTACTTCAACATGGAGAAGCCCTCCACTTTCAAAAAGACGTGCCTGTTGTTCACGGCTAGCAATCTCTGAGCGATCGCCCATGCGAATGTAAACGTCTTCTCGATTACTATGCCGGACCACGTACGGCTTTGAAATTCCTCGGCCTATCGTAACGACAGCGACGCGAACACCTGGGTCCACCTCAATTTCTTCATAATAAGGAATTATCTGGGGATGAACCTTGTCGCGAAATACATTGAGAATCCATTCCTGAGTAGCATCTCTCTGCAAGCCTGTAATCGTCCTATCATCCTCTACTCCCAATAAAATGCGCCCGCCTTCGAAATTGGCGAAAGCCACAATTTCTTTCGCCATTTGTTCGGGGCGCACATCATCGCGCTTGAACTCAACTCCCGAGTTCTCCCCGTTAGAAATTATTTCAAGCAGCTCTGATTTCAGCATGATAGATCAAAACCCATATTTATATTTACGTTGATTAAATGCATCTCTTCCACCCTCAAGGATTTCCGCTGCCTTTTCTTTAATGTCTCTGACATCGATGGCACCCTGGTGATCGAGTGGCATAACAGCTCTGTCATCAGAGGCTTCCAAAACGCCAATCCACTCGGCATCGCCGAACACAGGAATATTGGCGTTATGAGTTGCAAATATGAACTGGCGGGAAATTTTTGCTGAACGCAACTCCGTAACAATCCGGTCAGCGATAAACGCATTGTCCAAGTTGTCTTCAGGCTGATCCATAATCAATGGGTCTTTGTTCTGTAGCAACAACAGGTGAAGAATGGCTGTGCATTGCTGCCCTGTTGAAAGCCTATCAATTGACCGATAGTTTTCGGCTCCCTCATGCGCTGTATTTAACTCTATGGAAACACAGTCAGGTAACTCAATCTCTTCTAGGCTAAGTATCTTTTCCTGAGGTAATCGCGCCATAGCGTCTGCAACGGTCTGTGTGATTCCCCAACCGGCACCTTGCAGCGCATCAGCCCCTTGCCGTATACGTTGAGCGAGTTTAACCGGAGAAAAATCTTCTGCATCAAAAACCCATTTCAACCGACCAGCTCCAACGTTGTCCATATTGCAGGCTAATAAATAATCCACAATTGGTTGTCGATCCGCTTCTGGATCCACAGTCAATCTCATCTTTCCTTGGAGTTTTCGGCTTAGCTTTTTCAAGGAACGTTCAACCCTGGCAGAACGTTCTGATCGGATTTCCGATAAATCATTGAGTGTCGCCTGACGCTGCCTTGAAAGTTCAGACAGTAGTTTCCTGCTGTTTTCGATTAACGCTTTCTTGGGTCGTATCCGCTCAACATCTTTGAGCAAATTTTGAAACTCGATCCCAACTTGTCGGCCTGTTTTCCCTTCGGCAGCAGGAAGCTCTTTAAATGTATTCTCGAGCTTTTCATCTTCTTTCGCTATCTCTTCTCTTATGGCCCCCAGAAGTTTAATAATTTCTTGGTAATTTACTTCATAGAATGACTGCCACTGACTAATAAGATCTTCAGCTTTTCCCTTAAGCTCATCTATTTTTTTTCGCACAGAGATAAGATCTTCTTTGTGTGGGAGTCTGTCGACCACATTAGCACTCAAGAATGTCAAGTCTGGGAGATTTTCTCTCACAGACTCAAAGGCCCCGTTTAAATGCGGAAGTTCTTCAGCTTCTACTCTATGAAGCAACCTTCTTTCTGTTTCCAACAACGGAACAATCTTCAATTTTTCTTCAATGCCAAGGCTCTTGAACTGCCTTATTTTCTCTTCCAGCTTTGGAATTCGAGCCACCTCGTCTTCCAAATCAGCTACCGATCTTTGGGCCTCCAGTAGTTTTTTCCGGTTTTCCTTTAGCCTATTTACGGCTTCTATTATCTTTTCCTCGTCATCATGCTTGCCTTTATCCAAAAATCGAGAGAGCAATAAACTCTGGCTCGCGGGATCTTGAGCAATCTCATATATTTCATTTTGGCCGTACAGCTCTATTCCCGGAAGCAGCTCATTCGGTGAAAAACTGGATGGATTTCCTTCCTCATCAACGAGAACGGGATCCTCGCCATAACGACGGGCAACCTTAAACCGACGCCCATTCATCTGAGATGAGCGAATGACAACTTCCACTCTAGCCTTGGATCGACCAAGGTTCTCTTTAACAATCTCTGAATGCTGTTTGCGTGCAGCCTGCCCAATTGGCTGTATACCTAAAACAAACCTTAGGCTTTCAAGGAGAGTGGTCTTGCCTGTGCCCCTTCCGCCGATAATGGCATTCAAATGCTCAGAGAAATCTATTTCTATTCCATCCAAGTACCCCCCGACTATCTTCAGTTTCTCAATTCGGGAAAAATATTTTTCGGAGCGATCACTGTTTAATCGGACTCGAGATCCTGGGTCTTGAAAGGCAAGTTTAAAGGATTCAAATGATGGTCGCGTCATCTTGATTAGGCAGGAAGCCTTTGGGTTAGCCAAATCTTCGGGAGAAGCTACATCCTTGGCATTAATGATCGCGACGGGTATTTCCCTCCGGTAATTTGGATCTTTATTCAAAAGGATCTGGCGATAACCTTGGTTCTGCTCATTCTTGAGGTCTTCCATTGAGCCTGGAATTTGAGCAGCTTTTAAAAGAGGATCCTGCCATACATGCACCAAGTTCTGCCGAAGAACACCACTTGCATCGGTGCAGTGTGCCGCATACGAAAAACCGTTAAGGTCTTCGACACGGCGAAGGATTTCCTGTCCGCCATAACGTGATGGGCGAACTCCATCTGATGGATCAGATAGGCCGAGCTCCCCTAGGTAGCGGTTTAAATGAGTTGTAGTCGTATCCTCTGGAAACAGACACACAAAATGTGCCTTTTCTGTTGAGGCAATTTCGAAGCCCGGGAAAACTATAATGCCGTGCTCGTTCATTAACCTTCGAATCGAATCAACGGCGTCAACGTTGCCATGGTCTGCAATACCGATGACCTTGATATGGTTTTCCAGAGCGACGTTCAGGAGCTGGCGATTGTATTCATCCTCTGACAACTGTTGCTCGGCACCCCGATACTGAAGATACCCCGCGGGATTGACCTGCAATGCACATTTCCAGAATCTGGCTTTGGTGTACGTTTCTGCCGTCATTTTGAACGCTCCTGTCTTGCCGCCTCTTTATCTTCAAGACTCAGATGGTGGTCGTTGATACGCTCACCTTTAAACGTGTGGTACCAGGCTGCCGACTCCACATCCTTGCCACGGTCTTTGGTCCATTTGATGTTGGGTTTGTCGCGCAGGATGCCGGCGCCTTTCTTTTTGACATCCGCGACGGTCATGAAGGGGCGGATGTTTAGGCGCACGCCGTCGTTTAGGTCTGGTTCCCAGCCAATCGGCTGTTGTTCGATGGGCTTCCAGCGCACGAAGATGTCATAGGGATCTTCGCCTTCGAGGATCTGCTCCAGCTTTTTCTTCAGGGCTTCGGCAGCGGCGAGGCGTTCTTCGGCACCGTCGATGCCGCTGTTCTTATCCTGCTTCTGGCGGCCGATCCAGTCACCCAGGTATGTGTAGATCAGGGTTTCCAGGTTCTTGCGATCGAGCTTGTGGTAATTCACCAGGGCCGAGAAGCCGTCCGGCAGGCCGTCCCAGATGTGCCAGATGAAGGGGCGGTTCTGAAAGAGTTTGCAGTGCTGGGTGAAGAACTTGTCTCGCAGCCAGGTTTCCAGGGTTTTGCCGGCGTGGCCAGCACTCTTGAGCAGTTCTGCCAGAACATCGGTGGACCAGGCATCGCCATAGGCAGCGGCCAGAAGGTTCAGCAGGCGGTCGGCGGCTGAGGCCTCACCACGCACCGGTGGGATACAGACAATGCCATCTTCATCGGCGAAGGGAAGCAATTGCTCGCAGCGCATGACCCATTCACGCTGCTCATCGGCCAATTCCATTTCGGTATCCAATTCAGCGGGCCAGCGGTAGCCGAGCAGGCGGGCAACGGCGACTTGCAGGACTGTGTCGTCCGTGCGGAGCGGGCCTTCGGCTGTCCACTTTTGTTCTTCGTCCCACACAACCGAACCGCAGGGGTGGCCGTGGAAGATCCATTGGGTGGGGTCGTTAGTGTAGGGTTTGGGCAAACCGTGGGGGTATTTGTTTTCGCCGACTTCTTGCCAATAACCTATATCGAAGGGGATTTTTACCAATGTGGCATTAGTTACATTTTTCTTCTTGTCGATTTTTCTGACTTCGTCGTGGAAGTCTTGGCTTGAGCAAAAAGACCAAATTGCTGGCAAATGATCCTCTTCAGCGGGAATAATTGCAGCACTGGATTGGTCGTATAGGTTTCCTGAATACAGCGTAGCTGGAAGAGTGCGAGTTTGCCGAATTGCAACCCCAGGCTTACCCCACGCTTCTTTACCTTTTATGTATGCCAAGGGTGATGTTTGAAGTTCTCCCTTTCCTTGCTCCCACCGGATTGCACCATCTCTTCCTGTGAACTTCTCTGAGGTAGAACAGGGCAGCTGGAAAAAGCTCCAGACTTGGTTCGGCCACTCAACTTCATGGAAAAGAAAGACAAATCTCGGGGTGTCACCGTTTTGAAGGCCAACATAAGACCCGGCAATGGTTGAGAGCAACGGGTAATCAGATGCATCGAATAGGCCAATTCTGTAATCGGGGTTAGTCAACTGTTGACTCTGGAAATATCTTTCCGTTACTGCATTTTTCAGATAAAGGTTTTTTTGCACTACTCCTTTTTGAACAGTTGCGTTGATACCGAGATAGCAATCTTCTGGCCTTGGTTCGCCTTTTGTGAATGAAATCAATGCCGCAAAAGCCCCAGCTGCCTGCGGGCTCTCAAACGCTTGCTCTCCAAGGTCAGCCAAACTGTTCCAAGTAGCCTCTTTTAAAAGGCGCTCACGTACTTTTTCATAAGACTTTAGGAACAGCCATTCATGAGGGGTGACCACAGATGCATTTCCTCCTACGGCTAGAATATCCTTTATCCGTAGAATAAACGCAGTTGCTAAATTCGATTTTCCGGCTGCATAGTTTTTCTCAATATAATCTTGGCTGGCTTCAACTAGCTGCTTTGTCTCCTTGAATGGAACATTTGTGATTACCCACTGAAATTTTTCAGTAAGAATCTTGGCAGCGTTGGCGGTACCTTTTGCAACCACCCCAAGTTCACTTTTATCGATATCTTTCAGCTCAGACAATGCTTGCGACAAAAGTGGCTCGACTTCTTCCCATCTCAGTTCAAACAGGGACCCTTTCCCCAAGGGAGGCTCTGAATAAGTCTCCAAAATCAGCGATAATACGGCCATCGTCAATCGCATAGGATCGTTGCCAGCATGGATCAGATCACCTTCTCCGAAGC
>NZ_AXCB01000027.1:0-403 GCF_000475375.1 Marinobacter sp. EVN1 | reverse complement strand
TGGTGGACCAATCAGTGGCGGCTGCTTCTGTCGGGCTTTGCCTACACGTTGTTCGAGCGATTACGCGCTCACCTGAAGAAAACGCCCTTCGAGCGCATGAGCGCCAGTAACCTGCGGCTGAAGCTGATCAAGGTGGGCGCGGTCATCATTCGCAACACTCGGCGCATACAGGTGTTGATGAGTGATGCCTATCCTTACAAAGACGAACTCTCTGACCTGGTACGCCGTCTGGTTCCGGGATAAATCCCCGGGCTCCCCCGGCCCGACTCAATGGGGGGAAGGGGGCCGTGTGTCCGGACAACGGGAATTGATCACTTATTGGGCAGGCGTGGCCGAAACCGACCGGCCATAGCGGTAACCAGTTCAGTCTGCGAGACTTGCTGGGGACCTATGAGAAATCCGG
>NZ_AXCB01000026.1:0-1005 GCF_000475375.1 Marinobacter sp. EVN1 | reverse complement strand
TAAACAAAAGCGAACATTCTAGTCACGCCTTCCCTCCGCCTCCGAAAGCACCACTGCCAAATCCTCGGGCACCGGCATGGGTGCAAACGCGCTGACGTTTGCACGACCGGTGTTTCCGACCGGAACCCAAATTCGGGAAAAGACCAGGGCGGCAATGGTTCGGGTCAACTGCCCCAGCACCTCACGAACGTCTCTTGTTCGCCAACCCAGTCTGAGCATCCGTAAGTGGGTTGCAGCGTGCGCCAGAGCATATTTCTGGCTGAGGATATGGGCACGTTCCAGATGGGTGAAGGCTGTCTGGAAATCGCCTGCGCCTTCCGCCCTGCCTGTCGCCTCAAGCTCCGCAATATAGGATGGCTTCAGTTCACTGTGCATTGATGTTTACTCCCCGTAGATTGGCAACGGCAAGCCGATAATCGACCGCCTGCCCCCGAAAGGTTCAGCCTTTCAGTGCCAGTATGCGTTTGGCACCCATCAAGACGATGCCACCGACAATTCCGCCAATAATCAGATCTGGGTAGTTGGACCCGGTCCAGGCAACGAGCAGCCCCGCAAGTATTACCCCCAGGTTGATGACCACGTCGTTGGCTGAAAATATCCAGCTGGCTTTCATGTGAGCACCGCCTTCACGGTGTTTTGCGATCAGGAGCAGGCAACTGATATTCGCAATGAGAGCAACAGAGGCGACGGCCATCATCATTAACGACTGAGGATCACTGCCGAACAGAAAACGTCTGCTAACTTCAACCAATACCCCAGCGGCAAGGATAAGCTGGAGGATGCCTGCCACATGGGCCGCTCTGACCTGCATTTTGATGCCGTGCCCAACGGCGTAAAGTGCGAGACCGTAGACGGCGGCATCGGCAAGCATGTCTAGCGAGTCTGCAATCAGGCCAGCGGACTGGGCGATCAGGCCCATCGTCATCTCGACCAGAAACATCAGGCCGTTGATTGCCAGCAGTATCCATAAAGTGCCGGATTCTTCGCTTTCGTTGGCCTTAGAAG
>NZ_AXCB01000025.1:0-3018 GCF_000475375.1 Marinobacter sp. EVN1 | reverse complement strand
TCGATTTTTTGCCGTTTAAACCCAAGATGGGCAAATATCAGCAGTTATTCAGACCTTCCCTAGATAAAAACAATCTGGATTCAAGACATAGCCCGTGGCAGGAATTTTTATTTTTCGATTCTTGTTCTGCACCATGGGATCAACTACATCATTGGTATATTCGATCAACGTATCACCCAGATGAAATGAGTAAGAATTCACATCTAGGTTATTTTCGTCAAACGGAAATATCTCAATATCCCCGCTTTCAACTAAGGCTCTGATTTTTTTAGAAGTAAGAATCACTTTAAAGGTCCGTCTTCATTATCTAAACATCTCTTTATACCTTAAAGATGAGTGCTACTGGACCTGCCCCCATCTGAAGAGAGGGGCGTAAAGACCTCCAGCTGGAGCTGATGAGTGGCTTGCGAAATGTGGAACTCATGGTGAAAGCAGAGTGCGCGCCAATTACTGAAAATTGGTCCCACTTTCGCTGGCAGTGCTTGGAGTTAGGTTATAGGAGTGCGATATTTCATGACCGAGCCGCTTCGCAAGCGACTCAATAGCCAGCAAATTCCCTTTTTTGTCGTCATGATTGGCGGCACGTCCGTCATCGTAAAAATTGCCGAAATATGAACTACTCTTGTTAAGATGACTGTCGTCTGTGTGGTCAGACCAACGTGCAAAGTTGCCTGAGTCAGTAGTCTCGTCCCCAAAAACGACGATTCTATCGAACGCCGGATTTGAGGTGAAACGTTAAATGAGAGGAGCAGAACCCATAGTCCTAGCAAGTCACGCCCTTTGTTCATCACGCACCTCCTGTGCCTATCCATCGTGAAACAAATGAAAGTCATCGGGTAATTACAGTTTACCGAATATAACGTATGGTCTGTGTAGATAAATTGACGGCGTTCACTTTTTTTCATCGCAAGGTGCATATTCCGGCCCATCGTGACCGCCCATTCCGTTTGAACGTGACCGATTTCGGGTCGTTTTCCGGAATCTTCGGTCACGTTCCCCCGGAATCACTGCCAACACGCTGGAGTTCTTAAACTTTATCCGGCATACCCCTTCCTTTTTCATCACGAGGAAGGGCGAATGCCGGCAGCGAGGATTTCCATGCGACAAATCATCGAGGTCTTGCGCCTCAAGTACGAAGCGGGTCTGAGCCATGAGCACATTGCTCGTGCCTGTGGTCGCCCCAAGGGCGTGGTCGGCAAGTACGTCAGCCTGGCCACCGCTCAAGGCATCAACTAGCCGTTGCCGGAAGGCACAAACGAGGCCAGGCTGGAAGCCCAGCTGTTCCCGGCCAAGACGCCGCCTGCACGCTTTGCCGAACCCGACTACTTCCAGGTCCACCAGGAACTGAAGACCAAGGGCGTAACCCTACAACTGCTGTGGGCTGAGTACGTGGAGCGCCACGGCGACAAGGCTCGCCGGTACAGTCAGTTCTGCCATCACTACCGGCTCTGGCGTGGTCGGCAGCGGCGCAGCATGCGCCAGGTTCATCGGGCGGGTGAGAAGATCTATATCGACTACTGTGGCCCCACGGTTCCCGTGGTGGATCGCAGCACTGGCGAGATGAGCAAGGCTCAGGTCTTTGTGGCCGTGCTGGGCGCGTCCAGCTACACCTTCGCCGAGGCCACCTGTAGCCAGAGCCTGCCGGACTGGATCGCCTTCCACCAGCAGATGCTGGCGTTCTATGGTGGCGTGCCGGAACTGCTGGTTCCGGACAACCTCAAGGCAGCGGTTACCAAAGCCGACCGATACACGCCACAAATCAACGAGACCTACGCGGAACTTGTAACCATGCGGGAGTGGTTTCACCTTGGCCAAAGCCAGGAGTGGAAAGCTGGTTTCACAAAAGAAGATAAGAATGCCTGTCATTGGCATAAACGGAATTTTGATACTTATACCGTGCGCCGTATTTCTTGATAGCTGGGCATCAGTAGGCGCTTTTGATACACGCTTTTATACAGTGCAAGGAATTGAACTGCTTGTGGGTGCAGTCAATCTAGTGTTGATGGGATTGAACTTGAGAGATGGTCTAAAATTGACCGGCAGATTCGGGCAATCGATGGCACGCAGCCGGTAAAAGGTCCTCCACTCTTGCTGTCAGACGGTTACGGTTGGCCCCAACTTAATAGGAGAAGGTTTCTTGGCAATCGAATCCTGGTTTGCATTTGTTGTCGCATCGACGGTCCTGCTGGTGATCCCTGGCCCGACAATTTTGGCAGTCATCAGCTACTCAGTGAGTCATGGTCCTCGCGCCAATATTCCTTTGGTGGCTGCTGTTGCCCTGGGTGACTCCACCGCATTGTTTGCTTCACTTGTGGGTTTGGGAGCTTTGCTCGCAGTGTCTGCTTTTTGGTTTACAGCAGTGAAAGTGGTAGGTGGCTTATACCTCCTTTACCTTGGTATCAGGTTGATTCGCGCAGGCTTCTCACCTACTGAAATGTCGGAATCGACGCCTGACTCCTCGCACTTGAGATTATTCATGAACACGTATTTCGTAACTGCACTCAATCCGAAGGGCATTGTTTTTTTCATGGCCTTTTTACCGCAGTTCATTACACCGGGTGAAAACGGGATGATCCAAATGTGGTTGCTCGCAATCACTTTTGTTGCTCTGGCGACCATCAATGCCACGCTTTACACAGTTTTCGCATCATCTGCTCGCCGGCTGTTTTTCTCGACCAAAGCGCAGCGTAGGTTTAATTTTGCTGGTGGCGCTCTACTTTCACTGGCCGGTGTGTGGGCGTTGCTAACCAAACGTCCAGCCGTGTAGAAGCTAACTGTCGGATGCACCTTCCCGGGTGATCTCATACGCAGCAAAGCCGAGGCGTTATATGATGAAGCCAGAATTATGATTCCTGTGAAACTGAGGGATCTTTATCAGCAAGATAAAGCGGCTGTTATGGCAATGCTAAGAGACCCTGAGGTAATGAGGTTTCTAGGCCCTCGTCGCACTCTGACAGAAGATGAGGCGGATTCATGGTTTGAGAGTGCGCTCGCTAACCCGGATTTCTCATGACGGGA
>NZ_AXCB01000024.1:0-19803 GCF_000475375.1 Marinobacter sp. EVN1 | reverse complement strand
AGAATGTTCGCTTTTGTTTAATGGCGACTCTTTCATACCTCTATAGCCAACTCGTCTACGCTACGCATACTCTGAGGTTGTGGCAAACTTGCGCAGTCAGACGTGTCGTAGCGCCCTGTCGAATGGCAGAACGTCGTGGAATGAACGCTTACCTTGAACCTGATCAACAAACTGTATGGCGTAGAGCGTGAGGGCAAGCATGCGCCGGCAAATCAGGCAGCAAAAAAGCGAGCCGATCCTGCAGCAACTGAAAAGCTGGCTGGACAAGACACAGCCGCACATCACACCGCAGAGTGCGCTGGGTAAGGCTATCAGCTACCTGTCCAACAACTGGTCCAGGCTGATCCGCTACCTGGAAGGCGGCCACCTGCCGATCGACAACAACCCAGCCGAACGTGCCATCCGTCCGTTCGTCATAGGTCGCAAAAACTGGCTGTTCAGCGACACATCCAAGGGCGCCCATGCCAGCGCGCTGCTCTACAGCCTGATCGAAACGGCCAAGGCCAACGGGCAGGAGCCCTATGCCTGGTTGCGCCACGTGCTGGAGCGCCTGCCCCTGACCACGACCACCGCTGACTACGAAGCACTGCTGCCGTGGAACTGCGGACAGGTCAATAGTTACTGATCAGCAGCCCTGCTGGAAGGTGGGGTTTATGGAGCGCATACTCATCTCGATACTTTATTTGGAATACAACACCGCTGTCGCGGGCATGGCCCGCTCATACAGCATCTAAAACGCAACACGCCCCGCTGCTTAAGGCGAGGCGTGGTTGTCAGCTACGTTTCTAGCTAGCAATAACTACATTGCAGCACGGAAGATTGCCGCCACTTCCTTGTCATTCAATCGACGTGGATTGGTTAATGCACACACATCTTGCTGCGCATGCTTAACCATTGCATCAATGTCTTTATCCTGCACACCCAATTCAGTCAGATTACTTGGGATACCCACATCAACCGACAGACAACGAATCGCCACTACAGCCATTTGTGCAGCCTCACGTACCGGCAAACCGTAGATGTTTTCGCCCAAGGCATCAGCAATATCGGCATAACGCTCTTGCGCAGCCATTAAGTTTGCTTCGCAGACATGCGGTAACAACAGTGCGTTACACACGCCATGTGGCAAGTTATACATACCACCGAGTTGATGCGACATCGCATGCACATAACCGAGACCGGCATTATTGAACGCCATCCCCGCCAAATACTGCGCATAGGCCATCCGATCACGCGCTTCGAGATCATCGCCACGCGCCACAGCAACTCGCAAATAACGCGCAATCAAACGAATCGCTTGTAGCGCACAAGCATCAGTGATTGGGTTTGCATCCGTTGAGACATAAGCCTCCACCGCATGAGTCAGTGCATCCATACCGGTTGCGGCAGTCAACGACGGCGGCATTTTCATCATCAACAACGGATCATTAATCGCCAAGTCCGGCGTGACGCGCCAATCCACAATCGCCATTTTCACGTGATTGGAGGTATTGGTAATAATAGTGAAACGGGTTAATTCGCTCGCAGTTCCGGCAGTATTAATCGCAATATAAGGTGGCAAGCTGTTCTTTGACTGATCGACACCCTCATAGTCAGCAATCACGCCGCCATTAGAAACCACTAAACCAACACCTTTACAACAGTCATGCGCACTACCACCACCCAAGGAGATCAGCATATCGCACTGACCCTTTTGGTAGGCAGCAACGCCTTGCTCAACGTTTTTATCGGTTGGATTGGGAATAGTCTCATCAAATACTGCATAAGCAATGCTGGCCTGATCAAGCAGATCCGTTACTTGCTTGGTGTAGCCTAGTTGAGTCATACCCTTATCAGTGATGACCAGCGGCTTCTTACCACCCAGAGACTTCACTCGATCAGCCAACTCAGACAACACATTCGCACCAAACAACGATACAACCGGCATGAAGAGACTTGCATTCTTGCTCATATTCAACCCCTTTTCTGTGTGTCGCAGTCATCAATTAACGACCACGTATTCGCTTAACTTAGATCCACTATGCCACTACAGTAGCAGCTTCAATGCCTGCTGCACGATAACACGAGTATCCTGACTGGGTTTGATCAGCTTAACGCTGGTACTGCGGGAATACTGAGGCGCCGTGGTCTTGAATGGATTCGTGCGGATAAACACCATCAGTTCTCCGGCATACTGCTGACCTGCCCGAAGCTTCTCGGTCGCACGTGTGGCAAAGTGCGCAACGGCTTCCTCCAGGTCGCTCAGTTTCTGAAGGGGCTGACCAAACGATCGGGAGCACATGATTTGCTTCTTGAGGGCCGGTACATCCTCCCACGGCACACAGGGAACGCCATTGAGCTCTCGGGCCGTACGTTCCAACACGACAGAGAACTGCTTTCTGAGCGTCGACAGATGGGTATCCGCCAACTGTAACGCCGTGACAATGCCCATGGCCTGAAGCCTGACACTGAGTTTTCGCCCGACGCCCCAAACCTCCTCAACCGGTACCCGGGCCATCAACTTGCGCTGCCGTTCAGGATTCGTCAGATCGACGACACCACCCGTCGCTCGGTATTTTTTGGCGGCGTAGTTCGCCAATTTTGCCAGCGTTCGCGTGGGCGCAATACCCACGCAGACCGGTAAGCCGACATTCTGGTAAACCGTGTCTTTAACCTCCCGCCCAAAGTCCTCGAAGGACACCACCCGGTCAATACCGGTCAGGTCCAGAAAGGCTTCATCAATGGAGTAGACGGGGTCAGCTCACGAAACGGAAAAAATCGTACGCTAAGACCTCTGCAGTGTTCGTAACGATCGGTACTTTCCTTGTTCGACCTGTTTGTCCTGCTGCCAGATATAGTCGCCGGTCAGGTTGATGTGCTCCCAGCCCAATGGAGAAAGATGCCGCAGAAGCGTCTCGTCGATATCCCGGCCGTCTTCGCGCAGTGCTTGAACCGCCCGCTCCATATAAACCGTATTCCAAAGGATAATAGCGCTGACGACGAGATTGAGTCCGCTTGCACGGTAGCGTTGATTCTCGTAACTGCGATCGCGGAGTTCACCGAGCCGGTTCAGGAAGACGGCACGAGCCAGCGCGTTCTTAGCCTCGCCCTTATTCAAACCAACCTGCACGCGGCGACGCAGTTCGACGTTTGCAAAAATTGCCACGACTATTGAAATCGTTTTTTGGCCATCCGGATTTGGCTTATATCTCCGGGTAATGTTCGCTTACTTTATTTCGAATTAGTAAGTGCAAGGCTGTCCTTGCCCACCCTTAAGGCCACACCTTGAATTGCTGCCCGTTTCCAGATCCACCCCACCATAGTCAGCACCTGGAAGCGCGACCTATTGGAGAGCGCGTCCGACCTCCTCGAAGGCAAGAGTATAGTCGGTAAGCAATTCGATGAACTCAGCACGGACGAACTGTACCGTGAGATTCGCCGACTGACGGTGGAACGCAATTTTTGTTGCTTAAGCTCCTGGGTGGCTCGTTCCACTTTGGCTGAGCTCCATGTATTTCACAGAGCCCTTCGGAAAATCCTTGCGAACCAAAAGCACTTCATCAAACTGTCACGTCAGTGACACGACGGTGTCATCTCTCAGCTTTATCGTTCAATTGTAACTCGCAATACGGCGAGCTTATTTATTGCAAAAGGTGATCCTGTGGCCCCAACTCAATCAACCAATGTGATGCTTCGAGTCGAGAGTATGGGCGTAACCTACCCGGGAAACGTCCTCGCGCTCAAACCCACCAACGTTCACTTTCACAAGGGCGAATTCACCGTGCTACTGGGACTTTCAGGCGCGGGTAAATCCACTCTGCTTCGTTCACTGAATCACCTGGTTAAGCCCACAACCGGGAAGGTTGTGTCTGGCGAGTTTGGTGAACTGACCAACCGTAGAATCCTGCGACAGCACCGCAGCCGCACCGCCATGGTGTTCCAGCATCACCAGCTGATCGAACGATACACCGCGTTACAGAATGTGCTGACAGGCAGACTTGCGTATCACGGTACTTGGCGAAGCCTGCTTCCCCTGCCCCGGCAGGACCTGGAGTTGGCTCTGCAATGCCTCGACCGCGTAGGTCTGGCTGACAAAGCGCTTTCCCGAGTAGATCAGTTGTCCGGCGGCCAGCAGCAGCGGGTTGGAATCGCCAGAGCATTGGTGCAGCAACCATCCATGATTCTTGCCGATGAGCCCGTTGCCAGCCTGGATCCGGCCACTTCTGAAAAGGTACTCGGCCTACTGCGCGATATTTGTCAGGAAGATGGAATCACCGCGGTTATTTCCTTGCACCAATTGGAATACGCCCAGCGTTTTGCAGACCGGATCATCGGCCTTTCGAACGCTCATATCGTTTTTGACGATGCTCCTGAAAACCTGAAATCGAAACACCTGGACGAGATTTACCACCGTTCACCCAGCGTGGTAGCTGCGGAAGGCAAACCAGCCATCCATAAACCTAAGACCACCCCGATAACGACAGACGTACTGGAGATAGCACAATGAAGACAATGATTCACTCTTTGCTGGCTCTGATAATGATGCTCGGCATCCATTGGTCAGCCCATGCCGCAGATACAGACCCTGATCTTTTGAAAGTTGCCTTGCTGCCGGATGAGAACGCGTCAGAACTGATCAAGCGAAACCAACCTTTGAAGGATTACCTGGAAACCACTCTTGGTAAGGAAGTAGAACTGATTGTTACCACCGATTACTCCTCCATGATCGAAGCCATGCGTTTTGGCCGAATTGACCTGGCTTACTTTGGTCCGTTGTCCTATGTGATGGCCAAGAGTAAGAGTGACATTGAACCCTTTGCCGCCATGGTGGTAGACGGGAAGCCGACTTATCGCTCCATCATTATTGCCAATGCGGACTCTGGCGTTGGCTCCTTCGCGGATATCAAAGGCAAGAAAATGGCCTACGGTGACCGCGCATCCACTTCCAGCCACCTGATCCCCAAGACCGTACTCCTTGAGAAGGCAGAGCTCGAAGCCGGAAAGGACTATGAGGCTCATTTCGTCGGTAGCCATGACGCTGTTGCGGTTAACGTCGCCAATGGCAATGCCGACGCCGGAGGGTTGTCCGAAGTTATCTTCGAGCATGTGATGGACCGCGGTTTGATTGATCGGAGCAAGGTCAAAGTGCTGGGCTACAGCGGTGACTTTCCTCAATACCCCTGGGCCATGCGTTCGAACCTGGCCCCTGAGCTGAAGAGCAACATTCAGAAAGCCTTTCTGCAGATCGATGACCCGGAGATTCTCGACAACCTGAAGGCTGAGGGATTCGCGGCAATTACCGACGAAGATTACGATGTCATCCGCGCTATGGGTGGCCTGCTCAATCTTGATTTCGCAAAAATGTGAGGAGTGCCCCATGAACTATACAACGACGGAACCGGCGACTCTGTCGCCGGCCCCGTCGGCCTCCGTGCTGGATGAGCACGCGAAAGGCTGGCGGAAAAAACTCGGACAGTCGCTGTTAGTGCTGCTCATCATTTTTGTCGCAAGTTGGTACGTAGGGCTGCTCAATTTCAATACACTTGCCAATGGCGTGCCAGCCATAGGCACACTCATTGGCGAATCTCTTCCACCTGACTTCACCAATGTGGCCAGCTGGGTGTCGCCGTTAATCGACACGCTTGCGATGAGCATTGCCGGTACTGCCATTGCAGTAACCTTGTCTGTGCCACTGGCATTCCTGGCTGCGCGCAACACCTCTCCACATCCGGTGGTGTTCCAAGTAACTCGAACCCTTTTAAACGGTTTGCGTTCAGTCCCGGAACTGATCATGGGCATCATCTTCGTGGCTGCTGTTGGTTTTGGGGCGTTGCCTGGCGTACTGGCGCTCGGTCTTCACTCCATTGGCATGGTTGGAAAGTTTTTTGCCGAAGCGATTGAGCATGTAGATGAGGCGCCAGTGGAAGCGGCCGATGCTGCCGGCGCTACTCGCTTGCAGGTGCTCTATCACGCCGTGCTACCACAAGTACTTCCTCAATTCGCGGACGTGTCCATTTATCGCTGGGAATACAATTTCCGTGCCTCGACCGTAATGGGCATGGTGGGTGCCGGTGGTATTGGCTTCGAATTGATGGGCTCGCTGAGAATCATGCAGTATCAGGAAGTCAGCGCCATTCTCATTGTCATCTTGTTGATGGTCACCGTCGTGGACAGTCTCAGTGGCCGCCTTCGTAAGAAATTCAAATAAGGAACGTCGATGAAACCCAAGGTTGTGATAACCCATAAGATCCATGACAGTGTTCTGGATGAACTTGCCCAAGATTGCGAGCTGGTCACCAACCAATCCGGCGCCACGTTGCCCCAGGAGGAAGTGGCTGCGCGCGTTGCAGACGCTGATGCGATGATGGCGTTCATGCCAGACCGAGTTGGAGAGGAGTTCCTACAGGGGTGTCCGCGCTTGAAGGTGATTGGTGCAGCCCTGAAAGGCTATGACAACTTTGATGTGGATGCCTGCACGCGTCATGGGGTTTGGCTGACAATTGTACCGGATTTGCTAACCGTGCCTACTGCAGAGCTAACGGTCGGGCTGACGATCAGTCTCACCCGACAAGTCAAGGCGGCGGACCACTTCGTTCGATCCGGTGAATTTACTGGCTGGACACCACGCTTCTATGGGCAGGGGATCGAAGGCTCACGGATTGGTATTGTGGGTATGGGGGCCATCGGCCAAGCGGTGGCGCAGCGCCTGAACGGATGGGGAGCGGATTTAATCTATTCCCAGCCGGAACGTTTACCCGTGCAGCATGAGCAGGCACTGGGTTTGTCCCATACTCCCCTCAAGATGCTGCTGGCCCAGTCAGATATTGTGATCCTGGCACTGGCGCTCAATGAGCAAACCCTCCACACCATTAATCGCGAAACGCTAACAGGAATGAAACCGGGCGCATTCCTTATCAATCCCTGCCGTGGATCTGTGGTGGATGAGGGTAGTGTTCTGCAAGCGCTTCAATCCGGTCAGTTGGGGGGGTACGCCGCTGATGTGTTTGAGATGGAAGATTGGGCGAGAGAAGATCGTCCGAGGGAGATCGCCCAGGGGCTCAGGGCCCACCCCAACACGCTGTTTACTGCTCACATCGGATCGGCAGTCAGCCAGGTGCGTCTGGCTATCGAGCAACGCGCTGCTCGGAACATTCTGCAAGTGCTTCGGGGTGAGCGGCCGGGTGATGCGATCAATGATCCCAGTGGCCGCGAGAGCGGCCCATGCTGAATCTTGTCTGGCTGAAGAGTTTCGTGGCGGTGCTGGACCACAACGGGTTTCAGGCCGCAGCCCGCCAGTTGGACATCGCACAACCCACACTGTCCCAGCACCTTCAAAAACTCGAAAACCAACTTGGCGTTTTATTGGTCCACAGGGGGCGCTCTGGCTGTGAGCCAACCCGGGCTGCCTTAACCTTGTTGCCTTTTGCCCGAAGTCTGCTCCGGCTGGAGGAGCAGGCGAGATCTTCCATTATGGAGGCTCGACTTCGCGTTGGGGCGAGCTCCAATATTGGGATTTATATGCTCCAGCCCTACATCCGTCGTTACAAGGAGCTGGGCGTAGGGCCCGAGGTGGATGTGGTAATAGATTCCAATCCGACTATTGCACGGCATTTATCGGACGGTGAGCTGGACGTGGCGATTATGGAGTGGTGGCATGATCTACCCGGATTCCATGCTCAGGCGTGGCGTAACGAGCCCGTTGTTCTAATCGTTCCGCCTGGTCACCCGTTAGCCCGTCGAACCGATATCGACCGCGATACGCTGTCTAACATGGCTCTGATCGGCGGCGAACCCGGCACCGGCACTGGCCGGCTTTTGGCGACCTACTTCGGTGAGCATGGGCCATTTCCGACGGTATCTATGCAGCTGGGTAGCACCGAAGCCGTCAAGCAAGCGGTTAAGGTCGGACTTGGCGCATCGTTGGTGCTTGAAAGTTCTGTACGGGAGGAGGTCCAAAATGGAAGTCTGGTGGCTATTCCCGTGAGTGAGCCTGGCCTTAGCAAGGAGCTGATGGTGATTTATCCGAGCAGCCTGGACAAACACAGGCCAGTATACTCGTTTGTTGGGCATCTCTGTGAATAGCTATTGGGTCCACCTCACGCATATCTAGCTGGGAATGCAGATACTGAGCCTCACGCTCACTTCGACAACGCAGTATTCCGTCATCTGCATATCGGCAGAATGGGATATCCGGATGACGAACGGTCAGCCAACGATCCAATGCATAATGCAGAAACAGGTTTGCCAGAACTGGCGATAACGGGCCACCTTGTGGTGTGCCAACGTTCCGTCGTTCCTGCTTACCATCTTTCGTCTGCATCGGTGCCGTTAGCCAGCGCCTCACATACAGCAGCACCCAGGATTCAGAGCAATGGTGGTCAAGGGCCTTGAGCAATAGCTCATGATCAATATGATCAAACAAGCCACGGATGTCATACTCCAGCACCCAGTCCCTTTCCCAGCACCGCTTTCGCGTGATCGCAAGCGCATCATGCGGGGATTTCCCGCGCCGATACCCGTACGAGTCCACATGAAAGACAGGTTCCAGGATAGGTTCCAGCGTCATAGTAACCACAGTTTGCGCTATACGATCGCTAACCGTGGGTACCCCGAGCAATCTTTCTCCTCCACTTTTCTTCGGAATTGGAACTGCTTTGACGGACGGTGGGAAATAGCTGCCGGAGGACATCCGATTCCAAATTAGATAGAGGTTCTTACTCAAGTCTCGATCAAAGTCCTGAATCGTCTGGCCATCTACACCGGCCGCACCTCGATTTGATTTAACGCGCTGATACGCCTTCCATACCTGGCGCTTGGAATTTTTTTCTCTAATTGCGGAAATACCGAAATTAGATAAAACACAGCACGCCCCTCAGTTAGTAATATGGCTGCCCGATATCCCGGAATGATTATGAAGCGGAGATTGGTGTTGGCTTCATTTATGTTTTTTGATGCGCCTTAATAGAATGATGGTACCAATTCAGCCGAAGGCGAAACTGGAAATGAATACAACGGCAAAGCAGGCCGTCAGCCTGCTTTGCGTCTGCGTGAAGATAGGAATTAGTGCCCCTGCCCTCCAGCAGCGCCATGCACGCCCTCTATATAGTGAATGTAATTGACGTAGTCAGCGACAAAGGCACGCCCCTTATCGCTGCTTTGATCAGCCATGGCCCTTGCACGCTGAGCCTCATGATAACGCTCACGAATACCGTTCTCGATCTTGCGGGTTATATTTGCCACGAGGCGATCAATTTGCCCGTTTTCCAACGCCGCATCCGCCGCCATTAAACCCGGATCAATCTGTCCGGAAGGCTTGATGCCGGTAAAGGGTGCGCCTTCGGAGGCACGATGAACCTCAACGAGCGTCGAGAACAGATGCTGATCGGCAATGTTTTTCGCAGTTTCGCTTTGCCCGCGGACTTGGCGCACATCGGCGAATACCCTTTTGATTTCGGCCTCATCCTTTGCCGGCACCCATTTGAGCAAGGGCTTAACATTGCCTGACTCCAGTGCCGCACGGGCTTCGGTAATCACGGGACCGTCCAGAGCATCACAATGAGCTTGGGCGCTACCGGCAAACATCAGGCTGAAGATTGCTGCGGCCACTGCGGGAACAGCGGTTTTGCGTAATTTGGTTTTCATACATGACCTCTTCATATTGCGTTGAGCTTCACGAGCACCGGGTTTGGTGTCGCTTGGCAATCAGAGTACGGAAGGGAGGTCAAAGAAGCGTTCTCAGGTACGAAACCGAACCGATTCCATGGTTTGGAAATAAAATATATAATTCAAAAGGATAGAGGTTTCAGTATCGGGTGAGAGCGTACTCGAACGCCGGGTAGCCAGGTTCAGGATCGTGGCTAGGGTCGGATATCGCCCTGCAGGGCTCGTCGGCGATATTCACTGGGGGTAAATCCTGTCTCTTTCTTGAAAGCAGTGTTGAATACGGACTTCGAGTTGAAGCCAGAGTCATACATAGTTTGCAGAATATTTGCCTGATTGGCTGCATCGGCCAGGCGCGATTTCGCCTCGTCGATGCGATAGCGACTGACGAACTCAAAGAAATTGCAGCCAAAGCCTTGGTTAATGGCCCGTGAAACCTCTCTTGAAGGGGCGCCCAATTTCCGTGAAAGTTGTTCCAGGGTCAGGTTGGGGTGCAAGTGGGGCTTTTCCTGGTGCATTAACTGTTGGAGCCTGACCTTTAAAGTTTGATCAAACTGCGGCGTGGGCTCTTCTTCCAGCAAGGCGGCCTGGTCTGCTGCCAATCCAGAGAAAACAACGGGTTGGCGAAGAGAGTTTATCATCAGAAAATTGATGAAAATGAAGCCCGTTACAGCGCCAGCGCCGGCCACCCACTCGGTTCCAGGCACGCTTCTAAACACATGCGCTGTAAGGCAGTACATCATGCTCACGGTCCAAGCCACTGCATAGCCGATCAGAAGCGTCCGTAACCACGCAAGTTGTTTGTTTTCAATACTCGAGAAAATCTGTCGAATACCAAGGCCGAAACGGTTAATCGCACGAATCGTCGCGTACAGGTAGCCCAGAAAGACCGCGTGAATAGCGACTGCAAGAAGGGGAGAGGTAAGTACGCCCGGGTGGTCCCGTTCAAGCAGAATCTGAACTTTGGTCTCGCTTGGCTGTAAATAATATTCAATCAGAAAAATTGCGCCGACCACCCAGAAGAGCAACGTGTGCACGAGATGCTTCCCGCGTAACTGGAAATTCTGATACATCAGCGATTGCGCATATAGATAGAGCGAGCCGGCTTGTAGAAGTCCGATGAGTGTTCCGAGGTAGGCGAAGTTTGGGTACTGGAGCGCAAGCCCGCTGCCATAGAGGAAGATCTCTCCCAGCCCGGCGGCGAAGAACACCAGAGTGGCAACCAGGAGTCGGTTAGATATGAGCCCACTGTTGGATGGAAGTAGGAGAAAAACGGCAAGAGCCAGCGATTGAATGATGCTCGTCAGCAGCACAATGTCGGTGAGTGTCAGATACATGCCAGATTCAGCTCCGCTTCAAAACCATCCTGCCGTCCTGTTGCCGGCGATCTGAGATGCAGGGTCATGCCGGCACCTTTAGCAATCGCATCGGCAATCGCGAGGCCCAGGCCAGAACCTGCAGCGTCCGTTTTGGCGCGTGCAAACCGGTTTCTTAAAAGAGCGAGCTGTTCCGGTGGCACTCTTGCACCGCCATTGCAGACCCTTAAAACCCCATTATCGTTCAGGTTGATCTTCACCGGCTCGCTACGGGAACCATGCTTAAGGGCATTCTCGATCAGGTTACGCACCAGGATGGCGAAGGCATCGGGATCAAGAAAGGAGTTCACTTCGCGCTCCGGCAGGGATAAAACAACTCGCCCGGGTGCCTGGGCCTCAAAATCCCGGGCAATCATCGCGAGGATGGGCACAAGATCCTGCTGACTTTGTGAGAGTGCACCGCCACCTTCTGCTTTTGCCAACTCGAGCAGTTTTCCGGACAGCACCGAGAGACTGCGTAACGCTTCTTCAATTTCTGCAACATCATTCTTGAGATAATCATCGGGCATTCTGGTTTTCAGCCGCTGCACTTTGGCGAGTGCTGTTGCGAGAGGTGTCCGCAGTTCATGGGCACTGTTGGCGGTAAAGCTCCGTTCCGATTCAAGTGCACGGTGTAATCGCTCAAGCAGTCGGTTGACGGCAATAGCGATTGGTTCGAATTCACGGGGTAAGTGCTTTTCTACAACAGGGGACAGATCTCCCGCGCCGCGGGATTCAATGTCTTGCTGAAAATCGACCACCTTGCGAAGGGAAAGCCGGACAATCCACCAGACACCCACCAGGCTGACCGGAATCAAAACCATTAAAGGCATCAGTAAGGCCAAACCCGCCTCCAGGGCGGATTCACGCCGGTGCGCCAAGGGTTCGGCCACTTCAAGATAGATGGTATTACTGACTGCAGATACGCCATATAGCCGGTGGGTCAGAGTGTCTGAAAACCCTTCCGCGGGGATTGTACTAAACACGCCAGGGTCTGCATCGTGGGACTGGAGCAGAATATTTCCGTGTTCATCCCGTACCAGATAAGTCAGATATTCGTCATGGTCTTTCAGGGCTGGGGCCTTTTGATTGCCCGCTCCGTTCTCCCGGTTCAGGATGTCGGTGACCGCCAGTGGCAGTATTCGCTGGGCGGTTTCTTCCAGGGCACTGTCGAAGACCTCGTTCATTTCGTGCTGCGCCACCAGTCCCGAAGCGGTCACGCCCAGCAGCCAGAGGAGGGTGACGCCGAGCGTCAGGCCGATACCGAGTGTTTTTTGCAGACTGGTTCTAATGGCCATGTGTTTCCAGGCGATAGCCCATTCCCCTGACGGTTACGATGGCGTCCCGCCCCAGCTTTTTACGCAGACGGCTGACATAAACTTCGATGGTGTTACTTTCGATTTCGGCCCCGAAAGCGTATAGACGATCCTCCAGTTGCGATCGCGATAACAGCATTCCGGGTCGCTGGATAAAGCCCTCAAACAATGCCCACTCCCGTGCCGTAAGTTCTACCGGCAGGCCGTTGCGACTGATGCGGTGATCGCCAAGATCAATCATCAGCTCGCCCACTTGTATGATCGGGCTTGGATTGCCGCGATATCGGCGAGCCACCGCGGCCACGCGGGCCGACAACTCCGAAAGATCAAAGGGTTTGACCAGGTAGTCGTCAGCACCGGCATTCAATCCTTCAATCCGGTCAGACACCTGATCCCTGGCGGTCAGAATGATCACCGGTGTTGTTATTCCGGTAGCCCGGATCGTTCGCAAAAAGCCGAAGCCATGGCCGTCGGGCAGCATCAGGTCCAGCAGAATCAGGTCGTAGGCTGTGGTCCTGATACTCGCCTCAGCAAAGCGCAGAGTTTGCACCCAGTCCACGGCGTGGCCGTCGTCCGCAATCTGATCCCGGACCGCCTCGCCCAATCCCGCCGTATCCTCCACCAAAAGAACCCGCATTGTTCACCTCTGACCCAGCCCTGAAATCAAGATACTACAGCTCGAACCTGACAACAGCCTGAATGGTCAATAACGCTTCGATCTCTCTTCACCGACCTTCAGCTGGCTGTCAGGTTTGGGCGCTAGCCTTCGGGGGAATATTCCAGGTACCGATCGCAGGAGATGTGATGATGCGGATGATTTTTCCTTTCGTTGTGTTGGTTTTGGGCCTATGGGCCTGGAACCTCTTTGCAGGTCCTGGGGCCGGTTCTCCCTGGGCAGTCTATGACCAGAGCCTGCTGCTCAGTGGGCTGTTATCCATTGCTCTGATGTCACTAGCCATGATGTTGGCACTGCGCCCAGCCTGGTTGGAGAGACCGCTGGGCGGGTTGGATCAGATCTATCGCACCCACAAATGGGCGGGCATTCTGGCAGTGGTATTCGCCGCCGCCCATTGGCTGATTGAAATGGGTGACGATGTAATAGAGTCGGTGTTCGGAAAAGCCGGCAAGCTGCACGATCAGGATTATTCCGGGTTCATCGACACCATGCGCGATGCGGCGGAAGAGGTAGGGGAGTTCGCCATCTATCTGCTGTTCGCCATGCTGCTGATCACCTTGTTGCGCAAGTTCCCCTACAAATACTGGCGCTATTTGCATCGCGGCATGCCGGTGCTTTATCTGTTGCTCGCTTTCCACGCGGCGTGGCTTACTCCGCTGCAATGGTGGCAGCAGCCAATCGGTGTGCTGATGGCCATTTTGCTCTTTGGCGGCAGCATCGCCAGCGGGCTATCCCTGACCGGCAGAGTTGGTCGTCGTCGCCAGGTTCGCGGCATGGTCACCGCGATCAAAACACCAGACCGGGACGTCACCGAAGTTACCTGCCACATGGGGCCGGCATGGCCCGGTCACCGTGCGGGGCAATTCGCCTTTGTGACCTTCGACCGACTAGAGGGCGCGCACCCGTTCACGATTGCCAGTGCCGATAGGGAAAATGGCACGGTTACGTTCATCATTAAATCGCTCGGCGACTTCACCCGCAATCTGAGCCAAAAAATCAGCGTGGGGCAAACCGTAAATATAGAAGGCCCTTACGGCTGTTTTAACTTCGATCGCCGCAACCGCAAATCCCACCAGATCTGGATAGCCGGTGGCATCGGGATCACGCCGTTTCTGGCCTGGCTCGAAGCTCTAAGCAGCGCCACCGACGCCACCGTGCCTGAAGCCGATCTGCATTACTGCACGCGCAACGCCGGCCAGGATCCCATGGTGGATCGACTTCGGGCGCTTTGCGATGGCTTTCCCGGGATACACCTCGAGATTCATGACAGCAGCAAGGGGCAGAGGTTGTCTGCCGAGACGTTGTCTACCAACGGACGCTCGGCAGCAGGCGCAGAGGTCTGGTTCTGCGGCCCGGCAGGGCTGGGGGAAGCCATTAGAAACGGCTTGCGGGCAGCACCCTTCCGCCTGACTCGCTTCCATAAAGAAGCTTTTCAGTTCCGCTGAAATGGCCTCGTTTGTTCAGGTCGTTGTCAGGTTAGCGCCTTAGAGTGGATTTAACACAACCAGCAGGAGAGACACCATGAAGACCAAACCCATTATTCTGAGCCTGTCTTTGTTACTTCTGAGCGGTACCGCAGTGGCCGATGACGACTGCGATGATCCGGTGGCGAGTTGGCAGCCCCGTGAAAATCTGCGTGAAAAGCTGGAAGCCGAAGGCTGGACAGTTCACCGAATAAAGGTTGACGACGGTTGTTATGAAGTCCGGGGCCTCGATGCCGATGGGGTCAGGGCAGAAGCCTCTTTCGCGCCCGCTTCATTGACCATGATGAAATGGGAGCGTGAAGACAGTGACGATGAGGAGAGGGACCGCGGCAACAGGAAAAATGGACAGGACAATCCCAAAAGTCAGGCGCCACGCAACGGCATCGTCAAGGGGCGTCCCACGGTTACCGTTGAGTAACTCAGCGAATTTGCCCTGTTCCTTTAACGTTCATCAGGTTTTTGGAGACCATTTATGAAAACGTTTGTTCTCACTTGCAGCCTTTTCGCCGCCTTGGCTTTACCGGTATTCGCCCAGGCCCGTGACGTGACCTTCACTACGGAACTACAGAATTACGGCGGCGATGGAGCCTATCTGGCGCTGTATCTTACCGATGCCGCCGGAGAGTATCAGGGTACCCTTTGGGTTTCCGGGAAGAAATCTAAATACTACAAACACCTGGGAGGCTGGGCCCGGGGCAGTGGGCTTGATCCTGCAGAGTATGACGGCTTGACTGGCGCCAGTGTTACCAGTGGCCGCACGCTGAAAGTGACTCTGAACCTCGATGATTCGCTGATCGACAACGGCTATGAGGTTCGAGTCGACTCTGCTGTTGAAGATATGCGCGATATCAGAGCCGATGTGATAGCCCCCCTGACCACCGAAGGGTCCGGAAAGCCGGTTTCAGGACGTGGTTACGTGCGCGCTCTGACCTACGAGCTTCAATAATTCACCAGGAGCATCGACTATTATGTTGCGCAAGTTCCACAGTTTACCGGGTTTGCTTGCAGGCGTGTTCCTGATCGTTCTCTCGGTCACGGGAGCTGTGTTGGCTTTGGCTCCGACGCTGGATAGAGTGTCAGCGGTCATTCCGGCTTCCGGTGAAGTCAGTATTGCCGAGCTGGCAGACCGGGTCGTTGCTCACTATCCCGGGACTGAGCAGATCGTGCGAGAGCCTTCTGGCAAGGTCATTGTCTATTACAGCCGTGACGGCCAGGCCGGTGCGGATCTGGTGAATCCGGTAACAGGTGAGGGCACCGCACCCTACGAACCTTCCGCATTTTTTGGCTGGGTCAAGGACCTGCACCGTGCGTTTATGCTGGATGATGCCGGTAGAGCGCTGGCCGGCGTATTAGCTGCTTTGATGGTACTTCTGTGTCTTTCGGGAATATTGTTGATAGCCCGGCGTACCGGGGGTTGGAAGAATATACTAAGACCGCTTTCCGGCTCAGGCGGGAAACGAATCCATGCCGAGCTGGCCCGGTTTGCCGTGCTCGGCCTACTGTTATCCGCACTGACCGGTAGCTATATGTCGGCACAGCGCTTTGGTTTGCTGCCGGAAGCGCCTGACACAGGGCCAGGGTTTCCGGCTGAGGTCTCGGGCGGGCAACCATCGCCTGTGGGCACCTTAAAAGCGCTAGGCAATTTCGATCTTGGCGAACTCCGGGAACTGGTGTTTCCCTATCCCGGTGATCCGCAGGACGTCTATTCGCTGTCAACCGCCGGCGGCTCCGGATTCGTGGACCAGGCTACGGGCGAGTTGCTGCAGTTCCAGCCGCGCTCTGACAGCGGCGTATTGCAGGACTGGATTGTACGTTTGCACACCGGTGAAGGCCTATGGTGGCTTGGCCTGATTCTTGGCGCTGCGGCACTGACTGTGCCAGCTCTCTCGATAACAGGTGCAACCATCTGGTGGCAGCGTCGCCGGTCTTCAGGGCAGCTTCCTGACAACGCCGATGCCGCTCAGGCGGATACAATTATTCTGGTCGGCTCCGAAGGTAATGCCACCTGGGGATTTGCCCAGGAACTCCATAGCAGCCTGAATAAGGCCGGTTTCCGCGTGCATTGCAGCGAGATGAATGCCCTGGCTAAGCAGTATCCGCAGGCTTCCAGGCTGTTCGTGCTGACTTCGACATACGGTGATGGTGATGCACCCGCATCGGCCCGGCAGTTTATGGCCAGGCTCAAAGAATTCCGGGCTGAGAAGAACCTGCGATACACGGTACTGGGTTTTGGTGACCGGCAGTTTCCGAACTTCTGTCAGTTTGCCTTGTCGGTGGATGCTGCGCTCGCCGGTAAAGGCGTCAGCCGTTTGCACGCCATTGAACTGATTGATCGGTGTTCTGCCTCGCAATTCAGTGAGTGGGGAAACCGGGTTGGTGAGGTTATCGGTACTCCGCTTTTCTTGAACTACTGTGCATTGCAGCCAGCAACGGTCAAACTGGAACTGGTAGAAAGGGCGGATTACGGGATTGCGGTTCAGGCGCCCACCAGTATCTTCCGGTTCAAACCGGCGGAGCAGGGCGGATGGCTAACGGCTTCTCCAAGAAGATTTAAAGCGCTGCCACCGTTCGAGGCGGGAGACCTTTTGGGGGTTATTCCCCCACACGGTCAACCCCCGCGGTTCTACTCGCTCGCGTCCTCGGCAAATGACGAAATTGTTGAGATATGCGTCCGTAAGCAGGCCGGCGGTCTTTGCTCCGGTTATTTGCATGACCTCAAGCCGGGTGATTGTATCGATGGCTTCATCCGCCCCAATCCAGGCTTTCGGCCAGCTACCGGTAACCGACCAGTGATTCTTGTCGGTGCAGGTGCCGGGATTGGTCCGTTAACCGGTTTCATCAGAAACAATACCAGTTGCAACCCTATGTATCTGTACTGGGGCGGTCGCGATGCCAGGTCAGATTTTCTCTACCAACCTGAGCTTGGGCGCTATCTTGAGGATCATCGACTGAGCGGGCTGAACACAGCCTTCTCAAGAACAGACGAGCGCGCCTACGTGCAGGATAAGCTCAAACAGGATGAATTAGCCGTGCGACAGATGGTTAACACCGGTGCGCAGATACTGGTCTGTGGTGGCCGGGATATGGCGGCGGCTGTGCGGCAGGTTATAGAAGACATTATCAAACCCTTGCACATCGATATTGAAACTCTGAGAGGCCAGGGACGTTATCTTGAAGATGTATATTGACAGATAAAGTGACAAGGTCGAACTGAGCCTATAATCCCAAAGCACCAAATCGCGTCCTGAACAGGAAGCTGAAAGATGCCATCCACAGAAAATGAAAGACTGCTCAGCGAGCACCAGCCTAATGCCGTTCGTGCACGGCTTGCTGGTCCCGTTAAGGCCTCGACGCTACCAGATGCTGTGCTTGGCGGCATCGATGGCTGCGTTACAACGTTTGCGGTTGTATCGGGTGCGTTCGGCGCAGGTTTCTCGCCACAGGTTGCGTTGGTACTCGGCTTTGCAAACCTGATTGCAGACGGCTTCAGCATGGCGGTAAGTAATTACGAAGCGGGCCAGGCGCAGTTGAATCAGATCAAATTTGCTGAACGCACAGAACGTGAACATATCCGTGCTGTGCCAGAAGGTGAACGTGAGGAAATTCGCCAGCTGTTTCAGGCGAAGGGATTCGACGGCGAATTGCTGGAGCAAGTAGTGGAGGCTATCAGTCGTAATCCCGATGTGTGGGTAGCAACCATGTTGCGAGAAGAGTACGGACTCTCGGGTGCCGGACTCAGCCCACGCCGAGCCGCGTTGACTACCTTCGCCGCATTTTTGTCGGTTGGTGCTTTACCTTTACTGCCTTATGCCATCCCGGGTATGGAGAGTCAGATTCAGTTCCTGACGAGTCTTGGTTTGGCAGGCGTCGTCTTCTTGGGTATCGGAATGCTTAAAAGTATCGTCTATGGCTTACCAGCAATGCGATCAGGACTCCGGACTTTGATCATGGGTACGGCCGCAGCGGGGCTGGCGTTTGCTACTGGGCATTTTGCGCAGGGGTTATTGGGGGGTTAGTTCTTCAGCGGTGAATAGACAATTTAACATAATATTCCCCTAAGAGCTGATATTCATTCGCGTACCCGCTATTGGAATTAACGGCGGATTTCTCGCTCTGTTCGCCCAATGAGTGTAGTTGCAGAATTGAATTTTTAAAGCACAACTCATGCTGAAATGAAAATTATTTAGCAAGGGCCAGTCGTCGACTAATTACTGCGCAACTTTATGAATTGTGGAAAAAATGGTGTCGATATCATTGATGCCAAAGGCTTAGCGTACAATTTTTTCCGTTTCGTGAACTGACCCCAGAATGTTCGCTTTGCGACCAGCACCTAAACAAAAGCGAACATTCTAGTCACGCCTTCCCTCCGCCTCCGAAAGCACCACTGCCAAATCCTCGGGCACCGGCATGGGTGCAAATGCGCTGATGTTTGCACCAGTGTTTCCCAACGGAACCTAAATTCGGGAAAAGACCAGGGCGGCAATGGTTCGAATAGACTGCCCCAGCACTTCACGAACGTCTCTTGTTCGCCAACCCAGTCTGAGCATCCGTAAGTGGGTTGCAGCGTGCGCCAGAGCATACCTCTGGCTGAGGATATGGGCACGTTCCAGATGGGTGAAGGCTGTCTGGAAATCGCCTGCGCCTTCCGCCCTGCGTGTCGCCTCAAGCTCCGTAAGATCGGACGCCTTCAATTCACTGTGCATCGATGTTTACTCCCCCTGAAATGCCAACGACGGGCCAATAATCGACCATTTGACTCCGAATGGTTCAGCCTTTCAGTGCCAGTATGCGTTTGGCACCCATCAATACGATGGCACCAACAATTCCCCCAATAATCAGATCTGGGTAGTTGGTACCGGTCCAGGCAACGAGCAGCCCCGCAAGTATTACACCCAGGTTGATGACCACGTCGTTTGCTGAAAATATCCAGCTGGCTTTCATGTGAGCACCGCCCTCACGGTGTTTTGCGATCAGAAGAAGGCAACTGATATTCGCGATGAGAGCAACAGATGCGACGGCCATCATCATTAACGACTGGGGATCACTCCCAAACAGAAAGCGCCTGCCAACTTCAACCAATACCCCAGCGGCAAGGATAAGCTGGAGGATGCCAGCCACATGCGCCGCTCTGACCTGCATTTTGATTCCGTGTCCAACGGCGTAAAGTGCGAGACCGTAGACGGCGGCATCGGCAAGCATGTCTAGCGAGTCTGCAATCAGGCCAGCAGACTGGGCGATCAGGCCCATCGTCATCTCGACCAGAAACATCAGAGCGTTGATTGCCAGCAGTATCCATAAAGTGCCGGATTCTCCGCTTTCGTTGGCCTTAGAAG
>NZ_AXCB01000023.1:0-373369 GCF_000475375.1 Marinobacter sp. EVN1 | reverse complement strand
CCTATGAGAAATCCGGGTTAGTTACAGGCCAATAACGTTCTCAGCTTGCGGGCCTTTCTGGCCTTCAGTCACGGTGAATTCCACTTCCTGGCCTTCGGCCAGAGTTTTGAATCCGCCACCCTGAATCGAGCTGTAATGAACGAAAACGTCTGCGCCGTTTTCACGAGTAATAAAGCCAAAACCTTTTGCTTCATTGAAGAACTTAACGTTGCCTTTGATAGTAGACATAATCATTATCCTGATTTTAATCAATTGGTTGCCGTCAGCAGGTCGTTGTGACCTCTAATCAGCGATAGGCGGGAAACAAAAAACGCGCAGGATCAAAAACAGGACAGTAGGTTTGACAACACAAAAGGTCTTATTCGTGAAATGCTTTGCTAAATCTTTCCAACGAAATAGACAGTACGCTAAATAACAGGCGTTGCATAGAAAAGTTTTCAGAAACGGGAAAATACCTATTTCTGGAATTATTTCTCGAGTTTGCCATCGATCTTAAACCTTGCCATAAAATATCGTAACCATTAGTTGCCATCTTGGGGGCTACACTCTACTCAATCATGGATCTGATATGAGGCATAGCTGCGGTTATGAGTCACAACGAGGAAAGCCCGGGTGTCGGGTCGGGTTCTGGCGAACAGGACTCAACAACGGCCCTGATTGAAGCCATCAATATCCGCAGCATGTCGTTGATTGTGCTGACCAGCATCGCCTCCCTGTATTTTATCGACTGGGCCCAGCCTGTTCTGCTGCCGCTTGTGGTCGCAGTTCTGATCAGTTACGCCCTGGATCCGCTGGTGGCAACACTGGATCGGATTCACATACCCCGTCCATTGGGCAGCAGCTCTGGTTCTTTGCACACTGATAGCGATTCTGGCGGCGGCAAGTGTGCCGCTCAAGCAGGAAGCCATGGCCATGCTGGACAAGATTCCCCAGGCCATCAAGGAGCTTCAGCGTGAAGATGCGTCTGCGTCCGAGGATGAAGAAAGCATCATGGAAAAAGCCCAGATTGCCGCCAAGCAGATTGAGGAAACCGCCGAGAAAAGCCAGGAGGAACCGGCTGTTCAGGCCGGCGTGACACCCGTGCGGCTGGTGGACGAGCCGATGGACGTTCGTGATTACGTGATCCGCAACTCGCCGGCCACATTAGTGCTGATTTCCCAGATGTTTTCTGTGCTTTTACTGGTGTTTTTCCTGCTTTCCGTCGGCAAGCTATATCGGCGCAAGATCGTTAGAATATCCGGTCCGTCGTTCCGGCGTATGCGCAAGGCGGCACGAATTATGAACGAGCTGCATCACCAGGTACGCCGGTTCCTTTTTGTCATGGTCATCAGTGCGCTTTTTGTCGGCATTCTCACCTGGCTGGCATTCCTGCTATTAGGAGTTGAGCAAGCGGCTTTGTGGGGCGTGGTGGCTGGTATTGCCAGTGGTGTGCCGTATCTGGGGCCTTTCCTGGTTCTGGTCGGCTCTGGGGTGGCCGCATTTCTGCAGTTCGGCGAGCTCAATACTGCCGTGATTGTTGCGCTTACATCGCTGGTCATCACCAGTATTCAGGGGAATCTGCTGATGCCGTGGCTGACGAGTTACGTCTCCAGTTTGAATGCCGTCGCCATTTTTATCGGGTTGTTGTTCTGGGGCTGGTTGTGGGGGCCAGTGGGCTTGATTGTGGCTACGCCCATTCTCATGATCGCAAAATCCGTGTGCGATCATGTGGTGAACTTTCGTCCGGTAGGGGAGCTGTTGGGTAAATGATTCGGGTGTGACCACAGCTTCAATCCTTGATGACTTCTCGCTCGAATCGGCCAAGCACGACCACGATAATCAATGAAAGCACCGTCACCATGCTGGCAAGGGCCAGGGTGCCAAGGCCGCAGGCTACGCCAATGGCGCCGGATACCCAGATGGAGGCTCCCGTGGTAATGCCCTGAACATTGCCGCGGCTCTGGATGATACTGCCGGCGCCCAGAAAGCCAATGCCGCCAATCACGCCTTCGACAATGCGTGTGGGGTCAATTCGGGCGGAAGGGTCGCCTTCCGCCGTGGCGAGCAAAATGTGCATGCCCATCATGATGAATGCGGATGCCCCCACGGAGACGAGCATGTGCGATCGCAGTCCCGCTGGCTTCCCTCGTAGTTCACGTTCAAGCCCAAGCACCAGTGCCAGGCCAGCCGCCATAAGCAGTCGAATGACCATGTCCATTAAGGGGATTTCGCTTTCCAGCACAGATCGTCTCCTGGTCTTTCAGTTTTGTTTGTATCTGCTCACGCAGATTAGCAGGTAAGGCCGGGATCGTCCTTTTATGAGGTTACTGCCGACACGGTTCCGTGCCATATTGGCAATTCCATATCCTCGGGATCTTCGTTGGGGCCACCGGTCCGGCTCTTGAATGAGCCTTCCTCAATCGGTATCCGGAACAGCGCGGTTGCCCGGCGCTCCTTCTGGTTCGGTGCCCGTACCTGCTCCCAACGTCCTGGCTCAATCTGGTTGATGATGGCCCGGAATGCGGCGTCGAATTCTGCAGAGTCTTCCACGAGCTGTGCGCAGCCGAACAACACCAGAGATTCGTAGTTGGCGCTGTGGTGGTACGCAGACTTGGTCAAAACCCATTCATTGGTGACGGCAAACGAGATGCAAAGGAGTTGGCCCGAGCCGAGGCGTTTTGACAGCCGGCCTCCATTGAGGGTGTGAACGTACAGGTGGTCATCCATTCGCCAGGCGGTAATCGGGATGATGCGGGGCTCGCCGTCCTCCACAAAGCCCAGGTGCGCGGTTTTGAGTCGGTCAATCAGCGTATAGGCAACCTGGCGGTCCACCGAGGCTCTTTTGGTGGCCCGCCTCACGGTGCTCCTTGGGCAGGACGTGAGAGGTGAGGCTTGTTGAGTATTTGGCTGATTCATTCGGTGGTCCTCAAGGCTGTGGATTGGACAGTTGCGTTCTATTTCACGTCACTTCTGATACCCTCAAAAGACCCAGATTGTGTTTTTTTATAGGACCAGTGGTTGTGATTGATGATATTCGGTTTGATGCTGACCAATCTCTGCAGCTTCAGCTCTATCGACAGTTGGCTGATCGGATTCTGGCTCAACGCTATCCTCCGGGATACCGGTTGCCGTCCAGTCGCCAAATGGCGGAGGATCTTGGCGTCAGTCGGAACACAGTGAATGCGGTCTACGATCAGTTGAAAGCAGAAGGCTTCCTTCAGAGCCATGCAGGTAGGGGAGTATTCGTTCACGAGGATATCGGGTCGGCTATCGAACCGGCTGGGAAAAAATTGAAAATACCCTCTGGCGGGAGTTTCCGACTGCCTTCACTGCCAGACAGGGTGCGTGGGACTCCCCGCAGAGCGGAAGATGCCTGCTTGCCATTTCAGCCCGGCCTGCCGGATCTGGACGCCTTTCCCGTCAACGCCTGGAACCGCGTGCTGCACCATCAGGAAAGCCGGCGGGGGCTTCGCGGTTATGACAGCACTCAGGGCTACCTGCCGCTGCGGACGGCCATTGCGAACTACCTCCGAACGTCGCGTGGCGTGCGTTGCCATGCCGATCAGATTGTGATCACCAATGGTGCGCAGCAGGCCTTGTCGTTGCTGGCGGATGTGTTTCTGAGTCCCGGCGATCGTGTCCTATGCGAGAATCCGGGCTATCGAGGTGCCCGCAATGCGTTGGGGCGCCTTGGCAATCCGTTGGTGCCCATTCCCCTGAAAAATCAGGTTCTTGATGTGACCGCGTTGCCACATCTGGGCTCCGCCAGGTTGCTGTTCTGCACCCCCACCCATCAATATCCCATGGGGGGGATTCTGGACCTCTCCCAACGGATGGCCCTGGTGCAGTGGGCTCGGCAGAACGATTGCTGGATAGTGGAAGACGACTATGACAGCGAATTTCATTTCTTCAACAAGCCGTTTGCGGCGGTGCAGGGTATGTTCGACAATGCGCCGGTACTGTACGTGGGAAGTTTCAGCAAAACGCTGCTGCCGGCATTAAGAGTGGGATATGTCGTTCTTCCGGAGGAAGTAGTGGAGCCGGTGCTCTGGGCCAAACAGGTCGGTGGTGGCGAAACGCCCTTGCTGATTCAGGCCACTATTGCCGAGTTTATGGAGAGTGGCCAGTTCGTTCGACACGTTCGCCGGATGCGTCAGTTGTATCGGGACAAGTGGCAGTACTTCCAGGACGCGGTGCAGAGGAAACTCGGGGATCTGGTGCACCCTGTGGCCGAGAGTGCGGGTATGCATCTGGTGCTTGAAGGCCGGTTTGATGACTCAGCCTTGAGTGGATGGCTGAGGAAACAAGGCTTTGGCAGCACGCCCTTGAGTGCGCACTACATCGGAGATACCGCATCATCCGGTCTGGTCATGGGGTTTGCCAGTGCCAGTGAGCGGGAAATGGAGGATTGCGTCAGCATCCTCAGAAGCGAGTTAACCCGAATGTAACCGCAGCTTGTAGTTGACTCAAAATCCGTTTGAATAGCAAAGGGAAGCAGCATGACAACACCATCCGAGGCGAGACAGCGCGCCATTCTGGATCGTCTTGACCGGTTCAGTCGTCTGATGGACAGCAGCATCGGCCTTCCATTTACCAGGTTCCGGATTGGCATAGAGGCCATCATCGGGCTGTTACCGGTGGTTGGTGATATGGCTGGCCTCATCCTGTCGGGCTATGTGCTGGTAGAAGCGCAACGCGCGGGCGCCAGCAAGGCTGTGAAGTTAAGAATGTTCAGAAATATGGTCATCGATTTTCTGGGTGGCCTGTTGCCGGTGGTGGGGGATGCCTTTGATGCCGTGTATAAGGCGAATACTCGCAATACCAGACTGCTGAGAAACTATCTTGAGAAGGAATTGGCGATTGAACCACCGCCACCGCCGTTCCCCTGGGGAACGCTGATTGGGTTGTCGATTCTGTTTGCCGTGATAACCGGTGGTTTGTCGCTCATTCTTTGATCACCCGAACTGACTATGGATAGAGCATGATGCTGGACGCACTTCAGGCCAATGGCCTTATGCAGATACTACTACTGACATTGATGGCCGGTCTTGCAATGCCTGTGGGCGCAGCACTGGCATCGGTGGAGCGTATTCACCCGCGCTGGCTGGAAACCGAGGTGCGGCACAGTGTGATCGCGTTTGGTGGTGGCGCGCTGCTGGCGGCTGTTGCGCTGGTACTGGTGCCAGAAGGGACGGCTAACTTGTCCATGGTGGGCATCGTTGTCTGTTTTGCCGGAGGCGGTATCAGCTTTATGCTTCTGGATCGATGGCTGGCTGCCAACGGCACACCGGCGAGCCAGTTGGTGGCCATGCTTTCGGATTTTGTGCCGGAAGCCATGGCCCTCGGCGCCACTTTCTCGGTGTCCAGTGAGGGCGGAATTCTGCTGGCCGGCATCATTGCGTTGCAGAATATTCCCGAGGGCTTTAACTCCTATCGGGAACTGGTGGACGCGACCCATTATCGAGGATTGAAGATTGTGGGTGCCCTGGCGCTGATGGCGTTGCTTGGGCCGGTGGCCGGTGCCCTTGGCTACTTTCTGCTGTCGGATGCCCCGAGTGTGGTATCCGGCATCATGCTGTTTGCGGCAGGCGGTATTCTCTACATCATTTTCCAGGACATAGCGCCTCAGGTACGCCTGAAAAAACACTGGGCGCCACCATTGGGGGCGCTTGCGGGCTTCCTGCTTGGGGTGATGGGAGAGGTGGCGTTATCCGGATAGGGGACGTTCCGGCGTAGTTTGGCTATCATTCTGCCCTTCATGCGTTGTTTACTTTTTATTTTCCCAGAACAGGAGACTAACCGTGGCGGATACATCACTTAAGGAAAAACTTTCCAGCGCAGTCAAGGACGCAATGCGGAGCAAGGACAAAGATCGCCTGGTGACGCTGCGTATGGCTCAGGCTGCGGTGAAGCAGATTGAGGTCGACGAGCGCCGGGAACTCACTGATGACGATGTTCTGAAGGTGCTGGACAAGATGTTGAAACAGCGCCGGGACGCCGCTGCACAATATGATGACGCAGGCCGGGGCGAACTGGCAGACAAAGAGCGCTCGGAGATGGTGATCATCGAGGAGTTTATGCCTGCCGCGCTGTCTGAGGACGATCTGGATTCGCTTATCCGCGAAACCATTAACGCGACGGGAGCCTCCGGTATGCAGGATATGGGAAACGTGATGAATGAACTCAAGCCCCAGGTGCTCGGCCGGGTGGATATGGGGCACCTGAGCAAGAAAGTTCGAGCTGCGCTGGCGGGTTAAGCCAGCGCTGGGACCACGGCCTGGTCAGGCGAAGTCGTAGTCTCCACCTTTCTCCAGTGCTCTCTGGTACGCGGGGCGCGCATGCACCCGCGCTACCCAGGCCTTGATGTTTGGCCTGTCGTTACCAACGATGCCCCTGGCGACGGACGCCTCCAGAGGAAAGCTCATCTGAATATCCGCCGCACTCAGCTGTTCCCCAAGAAACCAGGTGTTTTTGGCCAGTTGTGACTCCACGAAGTCCAGGTGGGTCTTGATCATCGGGCCGATAAAAATCTGGTTGGTTTTGTCCGAAATTCCTTTGGCGATCGGCTTGATAAAGAACGGCATTGGGCTGGTCTTCACTTTTTCAAACACCAGGCGCATGACCAGCGGTGGCATCAGCGAGCCCTCGGCATAGTGCATCCAGTAGGTGTAATCCAGCCACTGCTGGCCTCCGGCTTCGGGCAGCATGGTGTCTTTACCATAGGTGTGCGCCAGATATTCGATGATGGCACCGGATTCGGCAACCACCAGATCTCCGTCGGTGATGACCGGGGACTTTCCAAGGGGGTGCACCTTCTTGAGACTGGCTGGTGCCAGCATGGTTTCAGGGTCGCGCTCATAGCGCTGGATCTCGTAGGGTACGCCCAGTTCTTCCAGCATCCAGAGAATGCGTTGTGAACGTGAATTATTGAGGTGGTGAACTGTGATCATTCGGAAGCTCCGTTCCCGTTTAATAAGTGGTCAGGGTAGTACAGTAGGCTGAAAAAGGCTGTTTGGTTCACTCGAAATGTAGTATTCCGCTGTTACCTATCCCCGTTGAAAGTGGCGCATGATGGATATGTATTGTCGATCAAACAGGGAGGAATGAACATGTCGAATAAAAAACTGTTGCTGCTGGCCGGCGATTTCACCGAAGACTACGAGACCATGGTGCCGTTCCAGGCACTGACCATGCTGGGATATGAAATACATGCCGTGTGTCCCGACAAGAAATCCGGCGACAGCGTGAAAACGGCCATCCATGATTTTGAAGGTGACCAGACTTACACCGAAAAGCCGGGTCATAACTTCGCGCTCAATTACGATTTCGATAAGGTTCAGGTTGATGACTATGCTGGGCTGGTGATTCCCGGTGGTCGGGGCCCGGAGTACCTGCGCCTGAATGAGCGGGTGATTGAGATCGTGCAGGCGTTCAACAACGCGGGCAAACCCATTGCGTCGGTTTGTCATGGCGCCCAGATCCTGGCCGCCGCCGGAGTGCTGGAGGGGCGCGAGTGCAGTGCCTATCCTGCCTGTGGGCCCGATGTGAAAATGGCGGGTGGTCGTTACATGGACATTCCGGTCGATCAGGCTCACGTTCAGGGCAACCTGGTGACGGCTCCGGCCTGGCCTGCCCATCCGGCATGGCTGTCAGCGTTTGCTAAACTGCTTGGTGCTGAGATCTCGATCTAGTCTTAACCCGGCAGCCTCCGCTGGAGGCTGCCGTTATCACAGGAGACCGACTCCATGTGTGAACTCTATGTGAAAGCCGACCCGATCCTGTTTGAAAGTCGGTCCCGTTCTCTCCGTATCCGGGGGGTGGTCACAACGCTTCGGCTTGAGAACCAGTTCTGGGATATTCTCCGGGAGATTGCCGAAGTGGACGGCATGACCACCAATCAGCTCATCACCAAACTCCACGAAGAGGTGATGGAACTGAGAGGTGAAGTAGAGAACTTCGCCTCCTTTCTCCGTGTAAGCTGCACACGCTATCTGGCGCAGCGCGAAGCCCGTTCCGTTCCCCTGATAACGGCTCATTCATCCGGTAAGGCTCAGTCCCGGGTCGCGTCGGTCCCTTGAATTATCCGCCGTCCGGGCGCAGCTAGTAGGGTAGGTTCATTTCACACAACTGACAGGGGAGGCACCCCATGCATGTATTCATTGCCGGAGCCAACGGGCAGATCGGGCGTTTTCTATTACAGGAAATCGCGGATAGCAAGCATGAGGCACGAGCACTGGTTCGCCACGCAGACCAGGGGCCGGAGTTGCAGAAGCTCGGTGCCACGGAAACGGTGATTGGCGACCTGGAGCAGGATTGCAGCGAAGCCATGCGGGGCTGTGACGCCGTTATCTTTACCGCTGGATCTGGCCCCCATACTGGTCCGGACAAGACAGTAGATGTGGATCAGGATGGCGCGATTCGCCTCGTGGATACCGCCAAGGCCATGGGCATCAAACGTTTCATCATGGTCAGCAGTATGCGAGCTGAAGAGCCCGAAAAAGGCCCTGAAAAGCTTCAGCATTACCTGCGTGCCAAGCGTAATGCCGATGAACACCTGAAAAGCAGTGGTCTGAATTACACCATTGTGCGCCCTGGCCGACTTACCAATGACGATGGCAACGGTAAGGTGTTGGTCAGCGAGCGACTGGACGCGTTCGGAGAGATTCCTCGCCAGGACGTTGCCCGGGTTCTGTTGGCTGTGCTGGATTCTGACAATACCGGCAATTGCGTTTTTGATGTAGTGTCTGGAGATGTGCCGGTGCGTGATGCGCTGGCGAACCTGTAGGCCGCATCCGCCGGCATGATCAACAAGAGAGCCGCAATGAGCGATAACCCGTTAGCCTCGATTCTGGAAATGGATGGCGAAGAACGCTACGACTATTTTCTGGACGCTGTGGTGGAAGAGCGCGAGCTCTGGATACTGGTCAATGGCGATAACCAGTTTCTCAAAATTGTCTCGGAGGAAGATGGCGTCGGGTATCTCCCGGTGTGGCCCGCTGAGGACTTTGCAGCAGATTATGCAGGGCCTTCGGGTGACCTGAGCCCCAAAGCGATTTCATTGCCGGACTTCTTCAAAAAGTGGGTGCCCGGGTTAAGCCGTGACGGGCTTGAGGTGGGTGTTTTTCCGGGCGCCGACAGTGAGCTCTGGATAACGCAGCCGGAAGAGCTGAAGCAGGATCTTCAGGAAGTGTTGTCGGGATCTTTCTGATCCCGGCTACACCAGAAAATTCCCCCTCTCTGATACGGTCAGTTCCACTTCTTCGCTTCGATCCTTCAGGGCGACCCCGGAGGTGCCCAGTCGCCTGGCTTCCTTAAGAAGGTAGATCACTTTCTCGCTCGCCTGTTCCACCCCCAGTCCGGCAGGGCGGATATTGGATACGCAGTTGCGGCGGGCATCTGGCAGCCCCGGCTCGGGATGATGAGTAAGGTAGACGCCGAGGCTGTCGGGTGAGCTGAGCCCCGGTCGCTCGCCGATCAGTACCACCACTTGTTGTGTCTGGAGCACCTGGCCTATGTGGTCGCCAATCGCTACGCGCCCCTGTTCTACCAGCAGAGGTGTTGCAACCCGCCACTCAGGGCCGTCATGGGCCAGTTTCCGGAGGAAGCTGCGCATGAACGCCGGGGCGTTTTGCTGCACGGCTCTGGCTGACAATCCGTCGGCGATCACTATGGCCAGATCAGGGGGCTCAGCAGAGCCTGTTTTCGACGATTGTAGACGGCTGCTGGATGATTCGCTCAGAACACGCCCCAGATCCGGCCTTTGCAGGTAGCAGGCCCGGTCTGGTGCCTGGCTCTGAAGTTGAATCGGTGGGCCCAGGGCCGACATCTCGGGTATCTGCTGAAATTCGACGATCAACTGCTCAATATCCAGTGGATGGTGCACGGCATCCCTGGCGCGGGCATGGGCCAGCTGAAACTCAAGAAGCTCCGCTGTGGGGAGACTGACGCCCGCCCTGCCAAGGCCGATGCGGGCTGGGGTGCACTGGCGCAGACCTCGCCAGGGGTTGTGAACGACGATCGGGAACTTTGAGTTGGTCATGGTTATGTTCTCCTTCGCGGGCCGGAGAGGCTGTGGCGGAAGGCCGCTGGTATGTCGTTATTCAGCGACACCCGATCCGAATCCTCGAAAATCTGCATGGCGTGCAACCATTGCTCGAACTCCGGTGCCGGTTTCAGGTTGAGCACACGGCGGGCGTAAAGGGCGTCGTGGAATGACGTGGTCTGGTAATTGAGCATGATGTCATCTGACCCTGGAATGCCCATGATGAATGTGCACCCGGCGACTCCGAGCAGCGTCAGCAGGTTATCCATATCATTCTGGTCGGCTTCGGCGTGGTTGGTGTAGCAGATGTCGCAACCCATCGGCAGCCCGAGCAGCTTTCCGCAGAAATGATCCTCCAGGCCTGCCCGGGTGATCTGCTTGCCATCGTAGAGATACTCCGGGCCGATAAAGCCGACCACCGTATTCACCAGCAGCGGGTCAAAATGGCGGGCGACCGCGTAGGCCCTGGCCTCGCAGGTTTGCTGGTCAAGACCGTGGTGAGCATTGGCGGAGAGGGCGCTACCCTGACCGGTTTCAAAGTACATTACGTTTTGGCCGACGGACCCGCGTTTCAGGCTCAGAGCGGCTTCCTGGGCCTCTTTCAGGGTGGCGAGGTTGAATCCGAAACTCTGGTTGGTGGCTTCGGTGCCGCCTATAGACTGGAAAACCAGATCTACGGGCGCTCCCTGCTCGATGGCTTCGAGGGTGTTGGTCACGTGCGTAAGCACACAAGACTGAGTTGGAATGTCGTAGCGCTGGATTACTTCGTCGACCATGGTCAGTAGCCGCTTGGTTTGAGCCACGTTATCGGTCGCTGGATTAATGCCGATGACGGCGTCGCCATTGCCATAAAGCAGGCCATCAAGAATGCTGGCGGCGATGCCTGCCATGTCATCTGTAGGGTGGTTCGGTTGCAGCCGGGTGGAAAGGCGCCCCGGCAACCCGACGGTGTTTCGGAACGCTGTGGTTATCTGGCATTTCTGGGCAACCAGGATCAGATCCTGGTTGCGCATGAGCTTGCTGACCGCCGCCACCATTTCCGGCGTCAGACCGGGGCGTAGTCGTGCCAGCATCTCCGGCGAGGCGTTATCGCTCAGAAGCCAGTTCCGGAAATCGCCGACCGTCAGGTGAGAAACGGGGGCGAAGGCGGCGGCGTCATGAGAGTCCATGATCAGGCGGGTTACCTCATCCGTTTCATAGGGAATCAGGGCGTCGGTCAGAAATGTCTTGAGTGGCAGGTCGGCCAGACACATTTGTGCCAGTACCCGCTCTTCAGCCGACGCTGCGCCAACGCCGGCGAGATGATCGCCTGAGCGCTCTGGCGTTGCCTTTGCCATCAAGGTCCCCAGGTCCCTGAAATCCATGGTCTGAAATCCCATACGGTACGTGTACTGGCCACTCATGGTCTTCTCCTTTAATCCCGGGGGCGACTCTGGCATGCCCGCATCAAATTACTTTAACTACACTGTAGTTTCTTGAAGCGGATGCTGTCTCTCAATTTGCCAACCGATTGGGCAACTGACTCGGTCTAAGGTTCTACTGCCTTGAATTGCGACAGGTGCTAGACTTGGAACCCCTGCAGGTGTAAGGAAACCCTCAATGGCGCTTGGCCGTTTGCTTCTCGTTGTATTCATGCTGTCGCTTGTTTCTCTCCCCGCCCTTGCTCTGGAATCGGTTGCGTCCGGAGAGAAAAGCGTGGAACTGACAGACTTTTCCATCGAATACTTCATCGATGAATCGCAAACGATGGACTATGAAACCGTTCGGCTTGAGTCTTTCGACCAGACCAAGAACACCACCACCCTCGGTACCCGGGCGGCGGTGACCTGGTATCGGGTTTCATTACACAACTCAGGTACTGATGACCGTTCGCTGTTTCTGCACCTTCCCAAGGCTTATCACGTTCGTTCAATCGATATTGTTGAAGAGCGCTCCTCACGCGTCGTCAATCGACTTTCCGTTAACCTCAATGAGGCTGACGCCCACCCTGCCATGTATCGGGGAACACTGGTGTATCCGTTCGAACTGCAAGCCGGGAAAACGACGGTTATGTATGTGCGTAGTCACGCATACTCACACCAGTGGTTCTCGTTGAAGGTATACGATGACGAGAATTCCCGGCGGGCGCTGGCCGGGGGGCACCTCGATATTGCCCTTATGGTGGGGATGATGCTGGCGCTGGTCTTCTATAACGGCCTTTTGTATTTCGCCACCAGCAAGAAGGAAAACATTTACTACTCACTCTATCTGATTTCAGGCCTGGTCTGGATCGCGCTGTCTTACGGTTTGGTGGCGAAGGCGTTCAACGCTTACGGCGACGCAGTGTTTGTCCTGAATCTCTCGTTGATAACCATGCCGATTTTCCTGCTGTTGTTCATGATGGCCATTTTCGAAACACATGAGTATTTCCGAACCGAACATCGCGTGCTTCAGGGTATGCTGGCATTGCTGGTGGTGACGTTTGTTTACGGCCTGTTTGATATCGCGACGGCCCTGAAGCCTGCCAGCAGTCTTGCCGCCCTGATGATGGTAGTGACCTTCTCCGTGAGCATTTCGCTGTTCAGGAAGGGGCACCCTCTGGTCAAATTTTTCCTTGTTGGTCACACCTTTTTTGTGGTGTTCAACGGGTTTGCCGTCCTGTACTACAAAGGTCTGGTTCAACCGAACTACATCAATAGTCATGGAGTCGGTATTGGTATTGTTCTGGAAGCGCTCACCCTGGCTTTCATTATTTCTTACAGGATCAAGGTGTTGGAGGATATCCGGTCAAAGCAGGATGAGCTGAAACGCCAGGCCTCGACGGACCCTCTGACACGGCTCTTCAATCGCCGGTATTTCATGGCAGAGGGAGAGTACGTGCTGGAACAGGCCCGGACCTCGGGTGAGCCGTTGTCGGTTATTGCCATTGATATCGATCATTTCAAAGCGGTCAATGACACCCATGGCCACAATGTGGGCGACCTGGTTCTGGTAGAAGTTGCCTCGGTATTTCGTCAGTTCAGCCGGGACAGGGATCTGGTCGCGCGCTTCGGTGGCGAGGAATTCGTCATTCTCCTGCCGGGTGCGGATCTGGCAGAGGCGTTTGGCTGTGCTGAACGTATCAGGAACGCTGTCGAAGCCATGATCATTGATGGAGGCGATGGGTTGGTGGTTCAAGTCACAGTAAGTGTCGGTGTGGCTGAGGTAAACCCCCTTCTGGAATCTGTGGAGGGGGCGGTCAAACGGGCCGACCGTTCACTGTATGAGGCCAAGGCCGGGGGCCGCAACCGGGTTTGTGGCTATGATGGTCCGGCAGGCAAGGCCCTACCCACTTGAAGGAGGAGATCCTCCAATGGCGTCCCGCACATTAAGAAGCGCTAATCACGTTGTTTGAACCCTGTGCTAGAGTTGGAGTGACCGTGGTTGCTTTTGGATACACGCAGCCATAGCCGAAATAGCAGTAATCATACTGATAAGGAGGCAAGATGATGGAAGCGAAATCCGGTCAACAAAATGAGTACGAACAGGTCCGTGAGGATCTGCGCCGTCTTCAGGAAGATATGGCCAAGCTGACCAGAAGTGTCGCTGAAGGCCAGAAGAACAACATCAGTCATCTCCGAGACGAGATACGCCGCGAAAGCCGGGAAGCGTTTGACCAGGTAAAGCGGCGGGGCGATGAAGCCCTTGATCGCGCAAAGGATGTCAGCGGCAAAGCGGTGGAAAACGTGGAACACAAAATTGAGGAGCGTCCCTTCCTCAGTATCGTTCTTATGTTTCTGGCCGGGTTGTTGGTGGGTCGCTTGTTGGATCGCTGATGATGCCTGACTCGGCCTGGTTGCAGGGCGCGCTGCGCAAGGTAGTCGCGGCAGTTCTGGGTTTACTGCTGGCGCTGGTTTTGCTGGTGGCCCTGCTCATTACCGGTTTTTACATGCTCGTCAACGCCGCCACGCTGGCCCTGGCTCCTGTGCTGGGTGAAGCCGGTGCTATGGCCGTGACGGGCTTTTTCTGCATTCTCCTGTTAGTGCTTTTTTTCTATCGTATGACACGGCCGGCCAGGTCTCACGGACAGGCCGATTCCGGCGAAAGTTCAGGCATGTCATCGCCGGTAGAATCTTTAAGGAACCTGATTCGAAAGAACCCTCTGGAATCGGCGTCTATTGCTTTTGTGCTGGGCATCGCCGAACAGGGAGATCCCCGGTTGAAGTCTCTGTTGCTTCAGGGCGGTATGGTTTTGATGAAGGAAGCCGAAGCTGAACGTGCTGCCAAGCACGAGCATAAGTCTGGCTCACAACCTTCCGATAGCCAGTCGGAAACAACGCAGTAACAGACCAAGAGCAAGACATGCCGCCATCACCATTACAGTCAAGCCTACCTGGTGCGCCGGAGAATAAACGCGCCCTCTGGTCTTGGGCGCTCTACGACTGGGCAAATAGTGCCTTCTTTACGATCATTCTTACTTTTGTCTTCGCTCAGTACTTCAGCGTCTCGGTGATTCAGGATGAAGTGGCCGGCACGCGGGCATGGGGCAACATCGTTGGTATAGCCGGGGTGGTGATTGCCATACTTGCTCCAATTCTCGGTGCTGTTGCCGATCAGTCAGGCCGGCGCAAACCCTGGTTGATCAGTTTTACACTCCTGTGTGTGATTTCGTCGGCCATGTTGTGGACGGTGACGCCGGATCAGAGTCAGTTCTGGACGGCCGCTCTGTGGGTGGGGTTGGGTACACTCGGGGCTGAGTTCGCTTTCATCTTCTATAACTCGATGTTGCCGGATCTGGCTCGGCCGGAGCGTACCGGACGGTGGTCTGGCTGGGCCTGGGGACTGGGTTATGTGGGCGGTATCGCCAGTCTGGTGGTGGCGCTCTACGGCTTTATCGAAGCGGACGGCACGTTCTTTAACCTTGATCGAGACGCCGCAGAGCACGTGCGGGCAACCTTTGTTCTGGTGGCCGGGTGGTATCTGGTATTTGCCTTGCCGGCGTTCTTTTTTATCCCGGATCGTCCGTCAACCGGTTTGAGTCTGGGGGCGGCGACGCGGGCTGGACTGGCCCAACTGAAACAATCCATTGCTCATGTACGGCAATACCGGGACATCGTACGGTTTCTGGTTGCGAGGATGCTGTACACCGATGGCCTGGCGACAATTTTTACCTTCGGTGGCGTCTATGCTGCCGGCACGTTCAACATGAGTCCCACGGAAGTGCTGCAGTTCGCCATTGCCCTGAACGTCACTGCCGGGCTGGGCGCGCTGGGCTTTGCCTGGATTGATGATGCCCTGGGCGGCCGCAACACCATCCTGCTGTCGCTGGTGGGCCTGGGCTGCAGTGCGTTCGCGATTCTGGTGGTGGGTGGGGCCACCGCGTTCTGGATATGGGGCATGATTCTGGGCATTTTCGTTGGGCCGCTGCAATCGGCCAGTCGTTCTCATCTGGCCCGTGTGGCCCCGCCGCATCTGCAGACTCAGATGTTCGGCCTGTTCGCCTTTTCCGGGAAGGCAACCGCGTTTGCCGGCCCGTTGCTGGTGGGTTGGGTGACGTCGGTTACCGATAGCCAGCGTTGGGGCATGAGTACGATCTTGCTGTTCCTGCTGATCGGGTTTGTGTTGATGCTGAAAGTGCCTGCGACTGAGGCCCGAAAAGCGGAGGACTGACACGGTATCTGCCCCAGCTTCGGCTATTCTGATTCATAGCCATCCCACAACAACAAGATCCTAAGGGGCGTTTTGCTATGGCCAGATATGACTTCATCATCAAGGGCGGCCGCTATTTCGACGGCACCGGGGCACTCTCGTTTACCCGCAACCTTGCTATCAAGGATGGCTGGGTTGTCCGTGTGACGGCCGATCCGATTGCTGATGACGATGCCGAGCGCGTGATCGATGCCTCCGGGCTTTGGGTGATGCCATGATTATCGACTGCCCGGATGCAGCCCTGATCGGCAAGAATTTCGAAGAGGTGGCCAGGGCCCGTGGTGTGCATGTCGTCGATCTGTTCCTGGATCTGGTGGTGGAGTTCGGCAGGAATATTCGTTGGTACACCACCGTCGGAAACCATCGAAAACAGGTACTCAAACGCCTGGTGAAAGACCCCCGGTCGCTGATTACCTTCAGTGATGCCGGCGCCCATATTCGGAATATGGCGTTCTACAACCTGCCACTGCGCATGCTCAAGCTCGTTCATGAGTCTATCAATGACGGAGACCCCATCATGACCACGGAGCAGGCCGTACATCGGTTGACGGGAGATCAGGCCGACTGGTTCGGTGTGGATGCGGGCAAGATTCGTGAAAGGGACCGCGCCGATGTTGTGGTTATTGATCCGGCGGGGTTCAATCAGGACCTTGAGCAGGTGCACTGGGGCGAGATGGAAAACTTTGATCTGCAGCGTTTGGTCAATCGCAATCCCGGCATTGTAAAAACGGTTCTGATCAACGGACGGCTGGCGGTCGACGACGAGCAATTCTCGCCGTCATTTGGCCGTGGAATGGGCTATGGACAGTTTATCCCGGCGAGGTAATTAATCAGGTTATGGCCAAGGCCTCTTTTGCTAGAAACTCACTGCGGCTGATGTTCTGGGTAGTTGTAGCCGCACTGGTGCTGATGTTTTCAATTATCCTGCTGTTCAGGTTCGTGAACCCTCCGACCTCGGCCTTCATGCTGGGTTATCAGATGGGTGATGCCCGCGAGCCTTTGCAGCACGAATGGGTGCCAATATCTGAGGTATCCGAATGGATGGCGCTGGCGGTGATCGCCAGTGAAGACCAGCGATTTCCGGAGCACCACGGGGTTGATTTCAAGGCTGTTCATAAGGCGGTCTCTGAATATCAGGCTGGAGAGGGCTTGCGAGGTGCCAGTACCATCACGCAGCAAACGGCCAAGAATCTGTTTCTCTGGAATGATCGAAGCTTTGTCCGAAAAGCCATCGAGGCGGGTCTGGCACTGGCAATTGATGCGATCTGGCCTAAACAGCGGATTCTTGAAGTCTATCTGAACATCGCAGAATTCGGACCGGGCATCTACGGTGTACAGGCAGCCAGCCGCGCCTACTACCGAATTCCGGCGGGCGTGCTGTCGCCACTCCAGGCTGCACATCTCGCTGCAGTCCTTCCTAACCCGAACGTGTTGAGCGTGCTTTCGCCCACGTCTTACGTTCAGGAACGAGTGGCCTGGATTGAGGGGCAGATGGCTCGGCTATCGAGGGCGGGGTATCTCGCCGAAATCAACGCTGGCAGGTAATGCCAAACCGTTGTTGAAGGTTCACCGGCTCTTTGATGAGTGGGCCTCGCTCCGGCACTGGGAGGGTGTCATACCAAACCGGGCTTTGAATGCCCGACTGAACTGGCTGGCGTCGTTGAAGCCGCAGGCGAGAGCGATGGCGGTGATTTTTGTGGTTGATTGTCGCAGATGATCGCGTGCCCGGATGAGCCGTTGTTCCTGTACATATTGGTAGGGGGCGCAGCCAAACGTGGCCCGGAACAGTCTTGCGAAATGGTAGGGGCTGAGGTTCACCCAGCCGGCCATTTCCGACAGTGTGAGAGGCTGGTCCAGTTCCGCATGAATCTGCTCCTGTAACAGTCGCCGGTACTGATGGGACAGTTGCCCGGTAACTGCGGGAGGTGCTTTGGCGACGCTGGCGTGTCGGCTGACCACCTGTAGCAGGAGCCACTGTGCCAGGTGATCCATCGCCATTGCCTGGCCGGGTGCCTGCCAGTCACTCAGCACCAGGAGTTTGCCTGCCTGGGCCAGGATCGGATCCTCACGGTGGTAGCACTCGTTCAGTTGAATCTTATCCGGGTCGGAATCCCAGGTTTGACTGGCACATCGCGCGACATCGACATCATTGAAATAGAAATGGAAAAACTCGAATTGTCCGCCGATTTGCCAGATGGAGCGGCTGCCCGCAGGAAACAGGCACACGGCGCCGGGAAAGCCGCGGCTGACCGCCTTTCCGTTGACCATCCGCTGGGCTTGCTGGCCCTTGTCAATGTAGATGCTCAGGGCGTGATGACGAGGGCGCTCGTAGCGAACCTCCCCCTGACGGTTCTGCCATTGGGCGAGGGTTTTTCCATGCTCCAGGTTCATCATTCGCTGCGGCGCAACGCCCGCCGTGCGAAGGCTGTCGGCAATGTCCAGCTGCCCCCGTCTGTCTTGCAGCGGTGACGGGTTTGTTGTCGTTGGGTTGTCCATAATGCAAGGCCTCCGCAAGAATCATCCACGGTTCCGCAGGATCTGACAAGCTATCGCGCGTTCGTTTCCATAATCTGACCACCTGACGCCCGAACTTGCCATTTAACTGGGAGCCTCTGAATCATGCCCATTAGTGCCCATTATGGACTGACTGTATTGATATGGGGTCTGACCTGGACGGCGATTCGACTGCAGGTCGAATCTGCGTCTGTGGATTTGGCAGTGTTCTATCGCTTTGTGATGGCTTCTGTGGTTGCACTTGCGGTTCTTGCCGTTACCCGGCGGCTGAGCAGGTTGACGCCTGGCCAGCATGGCTGGCTTTTTTTGCAAGGGCTGACGCTATATAGCGTGAATTTTCTCCTGATCTATCGGGCCGCCGAATCGATGACCAGTGGGTTGTTGGCGGTCGTGTTTTCTCTGGCGGCACTGTTCAACGCGTTCAACGGTTGGCTCTGGTTGCGAACCAGACCGACAGCGAGGCTCTACCCCGCCGTGGCCCTTGGTGTGACCGGTGTCGCGCTGCTGTTCTGGCATGACCTCCAACTCGGCAATGCCACTGGCGCGAGCATACTGTTTGCGGTCGCTGGAACCTTCTGGTTTTCCATGGGTAACCTGGTGAGCGTGAAGGTGAGGGCCGCAGGGGTTCCGTTGTTTACGGCCAATGCCTGGGCAATGGTTTATGGAGCACTTATTCTCGGATTGTGGTGCCTGATCCAGGGGGTAGAGTGGATGCTGCCTGCCACCTCAGTATTCTGGGGAGCGACCGTGTTCCTTGCCGTTCCCGGCTCTATTGTGGCGTTCTACTGCTACATTACTGTCATCCAGGTGCTGGGCGCCGACAAGGCAGGCTATGCCGCGGTACTGTTCCCGGTTGTCGCTCTTTCGGTCTCCACCTGGCTGGAGGGATTCGAGTGGACGACGCCGGCTATGCTGGGCGCCCTGCTGGCCATATTGGGAAACTATGTGTTGTTTCGTCCCGGCAAGCGTCAGAGCGTCAGCGCAACCAGCGTTCCCGAGCAACGGACCTGACTCTGTTGCTATGGGCTCACTTTGTCGTGCAGGACTCATCGCACCCGTTCGCACCGATCTCTTTGGGGGCCATTTTTAAAAACACACCCAGTGCGGCCAACAACAATGCTGTACTCGCAATAATAGCAACCGGATAAACGAGATTCCCCGCCAAATCAAGCTGGCTGTATTTGATGATCATGATCAGGCCTTCAAGCGACATGGCCACGCAAACGGTACTGATGAAGCGGGGCAGGGTGCGGCGCATCATAGTCACTATATCGTGAGTTTCTGAACGGCCGCTGTATTCCGAGCGGATCACCATCGCCAGTTCGTAAACTGCCAGTGCGATAATGCTGCCGTTGACGCCATTAATCATGGCCTGCATCAAGGGCTCATCGGAATTCAGGAGCTCAAAGACATCGACGATGGTTGCTGCCACAAGAGCGAAGGCCAATCCGAAAAACAACCAGGAGAACAGCCTGGCGAACAAACCGCGTACTGGAATACTTCTCAACCTGTCGAGCATGCGTTTTCACCGTGACCTGTGGATGTGATGAGACAGGCTACGGATATTTCGTCGAGGCTGCGATTACAGGTTGCACACAGCGCGGTAACCTTGAAGCAAAGGACGAGTTGATTATTTTACCTCCGCTCATCGCCAGGCCTTGTGGTTGCGCCATTCACACCGGCTATCCTTGGGTTGCCAACACAGTTATCCACAGATTCTGTGGGAAAACTCTTTGCTGTTTGATCATTGTTTCGCTGGTTGTGGAGGCGGTTATTGAAACCATAACTTGGCCGCTTTCAAGGCGTAGTCAACGCTAAGGTCGCAAAGCGAACATTCAGATGGCATGCCCTAGCGAAAGCGATTCCCGTCGACTTTCTCGGCTGAACAGTCCCTCAAAGACTTCGCCAACGCTGAGTAAAGAAATCCAGGAACACTTGGATACGTGACGCCAACGTGGTGTTTCGATAATAAACCGCGTTAACCAACTCTCTCGGATTTGGGCGGGCAACGTAATCATCTAGCATTTCCACCAAGCTTCCCTTCCCGAGATCCTCGGCAATCATGAAACGAGAGAGATAGGCTATTCCATTGCCTTGCAGGCAAAGTTGGCGAACAGCTTCACCACTGCTCGCTCGAATCGTTGGTCTCATCCTCATTCCCTCGCCCAGATGCCAAATGTTCAACGACTCAGGAGCGGTAAAGCCAATGATGTCGTGTTCTTGGAGGTCGGCAGGCGCGTCACAATCACCTCTACGTTTCAGATACTCCGGTGATGCAACCACTGACAGTGGCGAACGACCGAGTACCCGGGCGTGCAGAGTTGAGTCATCTAGTGGGCCGATCCGTATTGCGATGTCGATCCGGCGTTCCAGGAGATCCACGATCTGGTCACTGGCCGTCAGTTCGAGCTCAATGTCCGGATAGGCCTCCCTGAATTCGCGCACGTGCGGAACGATCTGATGTAACAGGAACGGATTTGCGGCATCCACTCTTAACCGTCCGGCTGGCCGTTGCTTGCGAATAGCTAACTGCTCCTCAGCTTCCTCAAGCGCGGCCAAACCACCCCGCACCTTTTCTACAAACAAATGCCCTTCCTCTGTCAGCGCCACCTTGCGGGTCGTTCGATTCAAAAGTGTGGTGTTTAAGGACGCCTCTAGCCGTGTAACCGCTCGGGAAACCCGAGTCACGGACACCTCCAGCTGCTCCGCTGCGCCACTGAAGCTGCCACTGTCCACCACTGAGAGCAGAAAATAGAGATCATCCGACCTGCTTTTCATTTTCAATATCCGCAAAAGTATTTTTCTAAAAGCGTTGTTTATCGCAAAAGTATGAAAGAGGACACTAGGCAGCGTCAATCAACTCCAATGGAGAACCGTTATGCCTATTGCATTATTTGCGCTGACATTAAGCGCCTTTGCAATCGGGACCACCGAATTCGTGATTGTCGGCCTGGTCCCGACCATCGCCCAAGATCTGGGCGTTACCCTGCCTTCAGCCGGCCTCTTGGTCAGCTTGTATGCCCTTGGTGTCGCCGTTGGCGCGCCTGTCCTTACTGCACTCACAGGACGCTGGAATCGGAAGTGGGTTCTGCTGTCCCTGATGAGTCTTTTCATCATCGGTAATGTGCTTGCCTGGATGGCCCCGAATTACGCCTCTCTGATGACCGCTCGAATCCTGACGGGGCTCGCCCACGGTGTGTTCTTTTCGATTGGCTCAACGATTGCGACCAGTCTTGTTTCAAAAGACAAGGAGGCCAGCGCAATAGCCATCATGTTTACCGGTCTGACTGTGGCTCTGGTCACAGGCGTTCCTCTAGGCACGTTTATCGGGCAGACCTTTGGCTGGCGCGCAACCTTCCTGACCGTGGCTGCACTTGGCGCAATCGCTCTGGTTGGCAGCGCCTTGCTTGTGCCCAAAAACCTGAAGCAATCTGCTCCAGCGACACTGCGCCAACAGCTTGAAGTCATTACCCATCCCAGACTGCTGCTCGTGTACGCAATGACCGCAGTCGGCTATGGCGGCACCTTCACGGCATTCACCTACCTCACGCCAATTCTGGAGGATGTCACCGGGTTTGCTTCTGGCGTCGTCAGTATCTTGCTGCTGGTTTATGGCGTATCCGTAGCAACCGGCAACATCTGGGGAGGCAAGTTGGCAGACCGCCTTGGGCCGACCTCAGCTCTGTACATCATCTTTGGCGGCCTCGCGGTCATCCTGTTTGCACTCACGTTCAGCGCCTACAACCCCATCGCAGCCATCATCACGTTACTGGTTTGGGGTGCCTTCGCGTTCGGTAATGTGCCTGGATTGCAGGTGTATGTCGTGCAACTGGCCGAGCGTTATACCCCGCACTCTGTCGATGTTGCATCCGGCTTGAACATCGCTGCATTCAACATCGGCATTGCAGGTGGCGCATGGCTTGGCGGCCATGTCGTCGAAGATATGGGGTTGATGAATACGCCCTGGATCGGTGGCGTCATCGTTCTCAGTGCGCTTCTCCTGACACGGCTTTCAGCCTCGTTGGACAACCGTCAGACAGCAACCGCATAAGACGTGAAAGGCCTCCCGAGAGGGAGGCCCAAAGAGGTTTGTTATGACCATTTCAAAGTTGACTTCAGGGCCATTGACCGTTGGCCTTGAACTGCCCTTGGATAATGATTGGACTCAGGAAGGCCAGCGCCAACGGATGCTGGACAAGCGACCTTTTGGTGTGCCGGATCTCAGCGAGCATCAATCGCTGGCCAGACTGGCCGATGAACTGGGATTCCGGGCTCTGTGGATTCGAGATGTTCCCCTATACGACCCGTCGTTCGGCGATGCCGCCCAGGTGTTCGATCCGCTGGTGTATCTGGGATTCCTGTCGGGAGTAACCCGGAACATTCTGCTGGGCACGGCGGCAGTCGTTCTACCGCTGCGCAGCCCATGGATCGTGCGCAAATCCGCGGCCTCGGTTCAGGCACTGAGTCATGACCGATTGATGCTCGGCGTGGCAAGCGGAGACCGTCCCTCGGAATACCCATTGTTTGGTGCGGACTATGAAAATCGTGGACAAGCCTTCCGCCACAGTGTGGAGATCTTGACCGGCAAACAGGATTCGCGATTGTCACCAGGCCAAGCGATCCTACCCGATACTCGAACACCCCCGCTGTTATCTGCCGGATTATCACAGCAGTCGCCGGAATGGATCGGTCAGCATATGAGTGGCTGGCTGGCATATCCGGGAACGCCGGAGGAGCACGTTCATCGCGCCAACCTGTGGCGCAACGTCGCCGGTGACAAGCCATATGTGTCCTTTATTCACTTGGACTACCTCAACGATCCCAAGGCGCCGCGTAGACGTCATCGCTTCGGCCTTCAAACCGGGCGGGATGGCCTGATCCGGGAGCTGGAGGAAATGCAGAGTGCTGGCGTGAACCACATTGGACTTCATTTCCGGCGTAATCAGGCGCCGGTGGATGAGTCACTACGACTCGTTGCCCAAGATGTTCTGGGAGTGTTTCATGAAACAAACTGAGAGACCAATAGCTTGGGGCGTGGTGGGAAAAGACAGACCCGCCATCGCCCTTCAACGGAAGAATCTGAATTCTATACCGACCCCAGGCCCGGAAGATGTAGTCATCCGGAATGAATACATCGGCCTGAACCCGGTTGATTGGAAAATGATCCGGAACTGGCCGGCGAATTGGAATATCGGTCACGTACCCGGCGTTGACGGCGCAGGCACTGTGCTCAGATTGGGCGAAAACGTGAAGGGTCTTATACCCGGACAAAGGGTGGCCTACCACCAGGATCTGTACCGGGACGGCAGCTTTGCCAGCCACACCGTGGTCGATAACAGGGCTCTATTGAAAGTTCCGGACACCCTGCCGCTGTTACTGGCAGCTTCTCTGCCCTGCCCATTGATGACCGCCTGGCAGGCGATCGAAAAAGTCCCGCGTCGACCGGAAGCCAATGTCCTGATTACAGGAGCTGGGGGCATGGTTGGACGCTTTCTGATTCAGCTGGCCGCGCAGCGGAATTACCGCGTAACAGCCATGGCTTCGCCCCGCCATCACAAGACGCTTCGTCAGTTGGGAGCCGAAAGCGTGATTGCCTGGGACACCCAGTCGCTTAAAACCCAGTTTTTCGCTGTGTTTGACACCGTGAACGCCCAGCATGCTGCGTCGATGGCCGACTGGATTGAAGCGAATGGCCACCTGGTTTGTATTCAGGATCGTCTGGAAACACCGCCGGTGCCAGCGTTTGATAAGGCCATCTCTCTGCACGAAGTCGCTCTGAACGCACTGTTTCGCGTTGGCACTGATCGCCAATGGGCTCAATTCCGCCAAGCCGGAGAAGACCTTCTCACCATGGTGGCCCATGAAAACCTGCGAGCACCGGAGCCGCGCATCGAAGCCATGGCAGCACTTCCTGAGGCGCTGGAGGAACTCACAACTCAGGATCGTCCACTTAAGACGGTCATCGACGTCCGTCACTTTGCAAATGAGGAGTAACCCATGACAACTGCTATTCCAAACCCCGGCCTTGGCACCTTCCGCCTGAAAGGCGACGACCTGGAATCCGCTGTCACCGAAGCGCTTGATCTGGGTTACCGTCACATTGATACCGCTCAGATTTACGAAAATGAAGGTGAAATCGGGGACCTGCTTTCTGTCTCCGGCATTGATCGGTCGGAGCTCTTCATCACCACCAAGGTTTGGTACGAAAACTTGGCACGTGACAAGTTCATTCCCAGTGTGCGCGAGAGCCTTACCAAATTGAGGACAAACTACGTTGATTTATTGCTGATCCACTGGCCGTCGCCGGATGAGGAAGTCCCGATGCAGGAGTACATCGTCGAGCTGGTCGAAGCCAAGAAACAGGGTCTTGCGAAAGAGATCGGAATCTCCAACTTCACCATCGAACAGATCAGACGTGCTATCGGCATTGCCGGAAAGGACGAGATTTTGACGAACCAGGTGGAGGTCCATCCTTTCCTACAGAATGACGCAGTAGTCGAGTTCTGCCAACGAAATGGCATTGAGGTAACGGGTTTCATGCCATTGGCAGTCGGCAAAGTTCTGGAAGACGAGACCCTGCACGGAATTGCTGAAAGCCACAACGCAAGAATCCCAGAGGTGGTGCTTGCCTGGTTAAGACAACGGGATATTGTGGCGATTCCCTCATCTACCAAACGAGCGCATCTGGCATCGAATCTAAAGGGAAAGGAATTGGTTTTATCTGACAAGGAAATGTCTGAAATAGCAACGTTGGATAGCAATCACCGAATAGCAGATCCGGACTTTGCTCCTACCTGGGATCAGTAGAATCTGTGGTGAACAGCGACCATGAACGTGTAATTTTGCATGGTCGCTGATTACTATAGCAGCGAGCATGTCCGCCTTTGTTTAGGTGTCGCGCGGGATGCGGGACGGCCGGAAAGCGGGCATTCGAGATGGAGCAAGCCGTTCTATCTAATCGACCTGCAAGATGAACATCTCATAACCAAACTCACCGAGATACTGGTCAATAATTCCAATCTCTCGATCAATGTCGTTCAGTGCCATCGATTCTGCCATCTGAGGCTTCAATTCATTGAGGCGTGAGCGTAAAGGTTCATAATAATTTGCCCATGCCTGCTGGCTCAGGGAAAAATGATCAATTACCGTATATCCCGCCCGCCGGATTTGTTGCTCACGTAAAGAAACTGACTGCATGTCAGGATATTCTTGATGCCAAAAGTCCACGGCGGTCTGACTTGGCGTGTCTGTCAGCCAGACCAAATCATTCACCACGATGCAGCCTTTTGGCTTCAGGAATTTTTTCCAAGTTGTAAGCGCTTTCTCAAAGCCCATAACGTAGGCCGACGCTTCTGCCCAGATGAGATCGAAGCTGCCAGTCTGGAATGGCAAATCCGTCATACTTGCGCATTCGGTTCTCACTCGGTCTTGAAGACCTTGCTCAACAAGCCGTTGTTTCAACGCCTCCAGTGCGCTTGCTTCATTGTCTACGGCCACGACCTGAGCCTGAGTCTTTTCGGCAAGTATGATAGTGGCAAGGCCCTTGCCACAGCCGATATCGACCACTTGGGTTGGTACGATAGGCACTAGCGCCAGAGCTTTAACAGTATCTTCTTCAGAACCTGGTCCCCACCGGTCAAGGCCCTGGAAAACGGCCATAAAGTCGGCCATGTATTGGTCATGTTGATTCATATCTTTAGATAACCATTTCAAATGCAGGGCTTGCCGCTCACTAAAGCCTTGCTGTTTAATCCAATCCAGGTAGGCGTCGGGTGCGACCCGATCAGTTACCTGATGCCAGGAACGCAACGAGCCTTTACCGAGCAATGCAGAAAGCAGGCGACTTGCTCTCTGCTTTGCTTCGATCTCAGCATTCAACTGCACCATTCGGCGGTGCAGCATGTCTCTATCGAGCTTGCCATCGAGGCAGTCCTTGCACTCCTGGAGACTCAGCCCCCCGGCTTGTAGCTGTTGAAACAGCCGAAGGCGCTGGAGGTCCTTTTCCCCGTAAAATCGATATCCGTTCGACTGACGCTTGCCAGTGATTAGTCCTTTTCTTTCGTAATACAACAAAGTTGATCGGGACAGACTGAGCTGTGCAGCCAGCTCTGAGATTCGATACATGACACCCCCCAACTTTGCTACTACAGATAGAAGGTAAACTATGAAGTTATAGACGGGTCAACAACGAACGTGGTTTTGAGTCAGCTTACAATTTCCCGAAAGCCAGGCCAATGTTCGCTTTTGTTTAGCTGAGTCCCCAGAGGACGCCCTGGTCGCAAAGCGAACATTCGGATTTGGGGATAACTCCCGGCTCACTCGCTGCCTCCACGCCTATTCCAGACAGATTCGCGCCGTGCATTTCGTCGTTGACGTATGGCTACACAATAAAAATATGGCGAAAGCGCCTCATTTTTCGTAACACTTCCACGAATTCGGTAATAATTTAATCCGCGTCGTTACCACCGAAACAAAAATGTCACACCGCTGACACATTTCAGGACGACTCTATTACTGTATGGAATTTAGTCAGCCTCGCATCGAAAACATTCCGCGCATGAAGCTTCATGCAGCAGGGGAGGCCAGAAATGGACGAAATAACTCCGAGAGCCCTCACTGCATCAGAGATTGAGTACATGGGTGAGCTACTGGAAGATCTCACCAATCTTCGAGATAGCCTTTGCTCTATAGCTGCCCACCCCCCATTTAGCCTCAACGAACTCGACTCTGGCTATCGTATAAGCGCCGAAAACCTTCTGCATTACCTCGCGTTGCGCCGACAGGATATCCGACTGCTCCAGCAGCGCCTTGTTACGCTTGGATTTTCCTCATTGGGTCGTTCGGAATCCTGCGTACTGCCGACACTAGACATCATCATCCGCACACTTTCCTTACTACTCGGACAGCCACCAAAAGCAGATTGCGGCGAAACCTCCACGATCACGATTCAGGATGGCCCCCTGTTACTGCTGCAGCATTCGAAAGAACTACTTGGGGCCACGCCCGAAGCTAGAAATGTACGGATCATGGTCACCATGCCAACGGAATCGGCACAAGATCCCTCAATCATTCGCGATTTGCTGAAAGCCGGGATGAATTGCATGCGCATAAATTGCGCCCATGATGACCCAGAAACCTGGCTGGAGATGATCAATAATCTGCAAACTGCAAAAGAGGAGTTCGGACAGAGTTGTCAGGTTTTTATGGATTTGGGTGGGCCGAAGATACGCACGGGTGAGATCGAACCCGGACCGCACGTTGTGCATGTACACCCCAAACGTAATGAATACGGAATCACCGTTTTCCCTGCGCGCATACTGCTGGTGCCGGAGGGAAGTTCAGCACCGGAAATTAGCGATAACCAGACTGTTTTCGGTGTTCCAAAGAGTTTTCTACAAAAGCTCAAGAGATTTGATGAGATCCGGCTCCTTGATGCACGCCACAAGCCCCGGAAATGGACCGTTGTTGAAGTTAGCGACTTTGGATGCCGGGTTGAGAGCATCAAAACCTGTTACGTAGTGCCCGGAACGCCCCTTCAGCTGAAAGAAAAACAACGCCCGAAAATCACAGCCAAGATTACCAGTGTCCCCAAGCAACCCGGGTTTATAGTCCTCCGCCAAGGCGATTGTCTTGTAGTTACGGCCGACTCGAATGCCGGACATTCCAAGCATTTAGACACCCAGGGAAATCTTGTTACTCCCGCTACGATAAGCTGCACGATGCCCGAGGTCGTTTCTCAAGTTCATCCGGGCGAGAGCGTCTGGTTTGATGACGGGAAAATTGGTGGTGTCATTGAAAAAGTAGAGACAGACCGATTCTGGGTAAAAATCCAACACGCTCGTCCAGAAGGCAGCAAACTTAGAGCCGGTAAAGGCATGAACCTTCCGGATAGCCAGCTTAACGTCAGCTCTCTGACGCCGACCGACATCAGCCACCTGACATTCATCGCTAAGCATGCAGATGCCGTCCAGATGTCATTTGTAAACTCCGCACATGACGTCACATTGCTTGACGAAGCACTGTCCCGGGTAAAGGGGGATCACTTAGGCATCGTCCTCAAGATCGAAACCCGAAGAGGATTTGAGAATTTGCCCTCTATGCTGCTGACCGCTATGCGCCGACCCAAGGTGGGCGTCATGATTGCAAGGGGCGATCTTGCTGTTGAGTGTGGATATGAGCGACTGGCAGAAGTCCAGGAAGAGATATTGTCAGTGTGTGAAGCCGCCCATGTACCCGTTATCTGGGCGACTCAAGTACTAGAAAACCTGGCTCAGAAAGGCATGCCCTCTCGCGCAGAGATTTCAGATGCAGTCATGGCGCACCGTGCAGAGTGCGTCATGCTGAACAAAGGGCCGCACGTTATCGAAGCGCTTGGTGTGCTCGACAGCATTCTCAAGCGCATGGAACAGCATCAAACCAAAAAACGGGCACTACTCAGGGCACTGAGATTGGCCCAGAACGGACGGTAACAAGTGGATACCGATGAAGGATTGCTAGCCAGCTATCTAAAACGGAAGTTGTCTGCCCATGAAGCGGTCGAGACCATTTCAGGCTGCAGAAACCTGATTCTCGGAATGAGCGCCGCGCAACCGCCGGCATTGATGGCAGCCACTGCAGATGCCCTCAGAGATCGATTGATTGGTCCGTTAAACGTCTATTATCTGCATGGTACGGAACATCTTCAGCAAACTCTTTTAGCTCCAGATCTCATTGATCTCGTAACACCCCGTCCACTCTTTCTAAGCCATTCAGACAGGGCTGCCATTGCACAATCTCACTCTACAAACTGGATTGAATTCGTACCCGCAATGCTTCACCAGGCCGGCCGCCTGCTGACAGAGCACATAGATCCGGAATGTTTTTTTGTGACCGTATCGCCGATGGATCGCCATGGATATTTCAGCCTCGGCACCAACGCTGATTACGGTGCGTCGGTGATCCGAAAAGCAAGGAAAGTCATTGTCGAGGTCAACCGGTATATGCCTCGAACCTTTGGTGAATGTTCCGTCCATATTTCAGAAATAGACCACATCGTTGAGCACGATCAACCGCTGGTAGAGGCAATCCCCAAGGCGCCCACAGAGGTCGATAGAAAGATTGCGCAGCAGATCATCGAACGGATTAACGATGGGGACACCTTACAGATCGGAGTGGGCGGGGTGCCAAATGCCGTGCTTTCAGGCTTGAATCAGCATAAAGACCTGGGGCTACACAGCGAACTGTTTTCCCCGGCAATGGTTCCCCTGATTCAGACTGGGGTCTTGAATGGTCGACGCAAGACATGGATGCAACACAAGCACGTTTTCACCTTCGCTCTCGGAGACCGTGCGCTCTACGAGTTCCTTGACGATAACCCTGCTATCGTTGGATACCCTGCGTCCTGGGTAAACAATCCAGACATCATTCGGCTTAACGACAACATGGTGTCTGTAAATTCAGCACTCGAAATAGATCTGACTGGCCAGATCAATTCTGAACAAATTGGCGATCGCCCCTTTTCAGGCACCGGTGGCCAACTCGATTTTGTTCGTGGTGCTTACGCCGCAAGAAACGGCCGCTCTTTCATTGCATTAAGGTCAACCGCTCAATCGGGCTCTGTCAGCCGTATCGTCCCGCGTCTACTCAGCGGTGCCGTCACAGACCCCCGGAATGATGTGCAATTCGTAGTGACGGAATATGGCTGTGTTAACCTCAAAGGCCTTTCTATTCCTCAAAGAGCCAAGGCTCTCATACAACTTGCATGCCCCGAATTTCGCGAGCAACTTGAGCGAGAGGCAACATCACTTGGATGGATATAGGCACTATAGATCGGACCACTGAAATCAGAGCGCTGGATAATACCAAGCTAGTTGTTTAGAACGGCCTCAATCGCCCGGTAATCATCATATGTCACGAGGTTTATTCCCATCGCTCGCTGAGTATTCAGGTATTCCGAGAGCATTGGCGAAGGCGTTGTCAGTAGATTAATTACCCGGCTCCGAACGTCCTCGCAAATTCCACTGCGGAATACAAAAGGGTCATAGTGTAACGGTACCGAACGCCAGAGAACCGTTAGGGTGTCCTCCGCAATCATGCCGCGCCTGAGCGCTTCATCTGCTCTTGAGCTGGAGACAAAGGCAGCCTCCGCCTTGTTGTCCAGCAACGCCATCAATGCCTTGTCATGGCTACCCGCGTATATGTTGGCTCCAAAGAAATCGGAGAATGGCTCGCCGATCGTGGTTGCAAACTCGTTTTTGGGAATGAGAGCCCCTGATGTACTGGAAGGATCTGTCAGCAGTATCCTGGTATTTCTCAGGTCCTCAATGCTGTTTATCCCCGCTGCCGTTGGAACTACCAGTAACGAATAATAGAAACTCCCCTCGGGTGTAAAGAGCCCGGCCTCGGTGGTTAGAGAAGCGAAGGCATCCAGCCCCGGGTCTGTTCGATGGGCGATAACATAGGATGCCGGCCCCATAACGGCCAGGTCGACACCGCCCGAGAGTACACCGTCCATCACGCTCTCGTAAGAGGTGGCTCTAACCAGTTCTACCGGCATCCCAAGCCCCTGCTCTAGCAGCGTAATCAACGGCTGATATTCAGAGGCCTGCTGGTCGATATCTTTTTTTGGGATCATCGTGAAGGTCAATCTGTTCATGTTGCAGTTTTTGACCTCTCGGACGGCTCCCGAACTATAAAACGATGCAAAGGCGAGCGATGCGAACGCGAGAATTAACGTCAGCAACCTCATGCTCTGGCTTCCTCTTCTGCGAAGGTTCTCAGGAACTCAGGAATCTTCTCCGCTGGCATGGGGCGCCCCAGGTGATAGCCCTGTGCAATGTCACAGCCGGCGACTTTCAGGTGAACCAGCTGCTCACGGGTTTCCACGCCCTCGGCCACCACTTTGAGCGCCATGCGCTTGGCCAGAATAATGGTAGAGGACACGATCGGACTGTCATCATGGCTGTTTGAGATGCGGTTAATCAGGCTTCGGTCAATCTTGAGCTTGTCTACCGGTACGGCCTCCAGGTGCGCAAATCCTGCGTAACCGGTGCCGAAATCATCAAGGCTGAGACGAATACCTGCCTGCTTCAGGCAGTGCAGGCTCTCAACCGCCCGGCCTTCCAGCATGGCCGTTTCCGTGACTTCCAGTTCCAGCAAGTCAGTTGTTAAACCGTAGTCAGACACCGTCGACAAGACATCTTTGCAGAACTCCGGCTGCGCAAGCTGTATCGGGGAAACATTGACCGCAACGGGCTTCGAGGTCCCATGCTTTTGTTTCCAATCGGATATCTGAGCGCAAGCCAGTCGAACCACTTCCATGCCCAGGGCCACGACAAAGCCGGTTTTCTCGGCCACCGGAATAAATCGGTCTGGATACAGCAGGCCGAAGCCCGGATGTTGCCATCGAACCAGAGCCTCATACCCAATAATTTCCATAGCCTCCAGGCAAACCTGGGGTTGGTAATGCAGAACAAACTCCCGGTTTTTGAGGGCCTTTACAAAGGCTTGTTCCAGGTGAAATTCTTCCACATCACTCACATTCAGTGACTGGTCGAAAAACCGGTACTGGCCACGGCCAGCTTTCTTGGCCGAATACATAGCGGCATCAGCACATTTGGTCAGTTCATCAATACTCTGGCCGTCCCGAGGGCTGATGGCGATACCAATGCTAGGACTGGTATTCAGCTCTGTTCCTTCCAACATGTAGGGGGCGGACAAATGCGCGGTTAAAGCTGCGGCCCACTGCTCGATGTCGGCCTCACTGCGATCACCCACCAACAGCACTACAAATTCATCACCGCCGAAACGAGCGGCAATATCACCTTTGCCCAGCATGCGTTGAATGCGACCGGCTACGGCCTGCAGTAGCAGGTCACCGATGTGGTGGCCAAGAGAATCATTAATGGATTTAAAGCGATCCAGATCGATAAACAGCATGGTTGACAGCTTCCGCTGTCGACGCTGTTCCAGTACCAGCGAATCTGCCACATCCAGAAACTGGCGACGGTTGAACAGACCACTGAGATGATCAATCGAAGCGGCACGGCTACTGCGGGCATGCTCGGTTTCAAGGCGCTCAATCAGTTGCTGGTTGTTCCGCTCGGACAACCGCAATGCCTCCAACACTCTTTGCTGTCCGGTCAAACTCCGGATCAGCCAGAACACAATACCGAAAACCAGTAAGGTCATTACGCTGTTTGCAATCAGTTGCTTATTCTGGCCAGGCGTCAGCGGTGCAAAGATCTCGTCGTATGGCTGGGCCACACTAACTGTAAAACCATTCGCTGGACGGGTCACGAAAACATATTGGTATTGCTCGCCCACCAACTCCAGCGTGGCTTCGCCGGTCACAACACGGCCTTCAGCCGCAATCTGCACTTTCGGTACCTGAGGCCCTCCAACCACAATGCCGCTCTCATTGGCCCGCATCCACTCATCCCCCCTGGAATCCAGAATCTGAATAAAGCCCGAGCCCAGCTCAACATTCTGTAGAAGCCCAGCCAGGTAGGCGATGTCCAGCTCAATCAAGATCAATCTTGAGGAGCGGGACAAATCTGCCAGTCTGAGTGGAACCAGGAACGGCAATCGCCAGGCAGGCTCTTGTGGCACGTAAGCCGGATCCGCAACTCGTTCGGGAAGCACAGGCACAAATCCAGCTCCGGCAAAGTGGTCTTCAGTTCCAGACAACCAACTACCAAGGTTTGAGCGTGCCGAACCCAGATGGCTGGTGTAAATCAGTTCTCCCGACAGATTGTAAACACTGAGCCGGTTGAACACGGGATCTTCTGCCAGAAGCGTCAAGAGCCTGGTCTCTGCTTCTTGATGCGCGATGACATCGTCATTCACCAGGCTACCCATGGCCTTGGCTCGATCAGTCATCTGCTTGAGGCTCTCCGACACAATCAATGCCAGATTGCGGTTCTCGGAGAGTCTTGCATTGAGGGTTTCCGCCCTCGTTGCAGATGCCTGCCAAAGGAATAACACCCATAGGAACAAAACGATAACAACCCCGAGTGCCAGCATGGTTAGCTGAACGCTATTCAGGGGAGTATCAGATTTCGCTGTCATCAAGCTAGAACCTGGAGAAAAGGGATAGGTAAACGTCAGCCTCTCCAGTGGCCGGATAAATCCTGTGAGTCGGGTGAGGCATTTCGCCACCAAAACCCATACCCCTCAAAGGCTAGCGGTCAAGTATGGCAGCTACATGACAGGCCAGATTCGTTAACGGGTTCACACATATGACACAGGAACTTCATTTCTCAATGTTAAGTGTATGGCTCCCATCCATAACGGAGCAGCAGTAATGTCCGGTCAATCATCCCTTCTGGTAGAAAAGCTCTGGCGCCTTAAACGCCGCATCGACAAAGGCCAATGCCCCGGTGTCGACTTTATTCATCTGAACGTCCTGCTTAGAGAGCCTGCTTATCGGGCCGATGTTCTCAGGCGGGTAGAAACAAACGGCTCACCCGAGCTCCAGGCGCTTGCCCGGGAAATTATGGCAAACGATCCTGGTGAGCCGCTAATGGCGAAGTCTCCAACAGAAACATTGACGAAAAAGCAGACTAAAAAGGAGAAACAACGTGGTTGGCTGACTCGCAATGGTATCGTCGTGATTCCGATATCTGCGGCCTTCGTCGCAGCAATTGCCGGTTTCACTGCGTTTGAGAACCGTGCGGTCCGGGTCACTGACGATATTGTCTATGATACCGTTTGGCAGAGTGGCCGCCGTTACATTCTGGATGATGTTATCTACGTGGATAGCGCCAGGCTCACCATTGAACCGGGCGTAACCATCGAAGGTGAACGCGGTTCTGCTCTGATCGTCACCAAAGACAGCCGACTCTTCGCCCGGGGAACCCGGGAACAGCCCGTCGTGTTCACCAGCCACCAACCCGAGGGCCAGAGAACCCGAGGCGACTGGGGCGGCCTGGTTCTGCTCGGCAAAGCGCCGGTTAATCAGCCCGCCGCAGCCATAGAAGGTGTACCGGAGGCGGATCTACGTGGCCAGTTTGGTGGTACCGACCACAGCCACAGTTGTGGCGTACTGCAATTTACCCGCATCGAATTCGCCGGCTTTGAGGTGTACAAAGACAACGAGCTGAATGGTCTTACGCTGGGTGGTTGCGGCTCAGACACCATTGTCGAAAACGTGCAGGTACATCGCGCGCTGGACGATGGCATTGAGATGTTCGGTGGTACCGTAGACCTGAAAAACATTCTGATAACCGGCGCCGCTGATGACAGCATCGATTGGGACTGGGGTTGGACAGGTAACGTCCAGTTCGCGGTCATCCAGCAATACGGGGATGTGGGCGACAATGGCTTTGAGGGTGACAGCAATGGGTCTGATCACAACGCCACGCCCCGGTCAGAGCCCACCTTCTACAATGTCACGATGTACGGCGCCGGCCGCTCGGCCAAACAGCACCGTGCCATGGTTCTGCGAGAAGGTTCCGGTGGCCATTTCCACAACATGATCATCGACAGCTTTGCCATCGAGGCACTTGATACCAGGGATGAGGTCCGGTCTTTGGTGGCCATGGACAAGCTGACATTCAGCCACAACCTTATCTCCAACAATGGCCGCCTCGGCAATCTGGCAACCGAACCAGAGGCTGACGATGATGATTTTGGCTTCCAGGAGGACGTGTGGATTCAGGACCCGACCAACCGCAATCATCAGCTGGCGGAAAGTGGCTTGCAGCCAACCGTGACAAGCACGACTTCACCAAATTTCCGCTCCAGAGGCCTCATTCGGAATATGGAAGCAACACGGCCACCCAAGTCGGAGTTTTTCGACGAATCTGCGGACTACCTGGGCGCTATTAATCCTCGCTCCAGTGACACCTGGCTGGATGGCTGGACCGCGTTTCCGGAGTCATAAAGCAAAGTCGTCCGTGCGTCTATGGTTAGCCAAGGTATAGCCTGCCCTAAAATCGTCAGAAATGTGGACGAGATAGTAGCAGGGCGAGCGTGGGCTGAGCGGTACAAGGACTCCCGGTTCTGCCTCTGCAATGGTTGTCACAAAAATATCATCAAATAAGCTTACCGTGGCAACCGGCGAGTCTGTTCAAGTCTGGAGCCGCAAAACGCGCAGCGAACTCGGCGGACGGGCACATCCAGCCAGACACGATATTGGAATAGGTCTAGTTCGCAAACCAGCGATGAACCATAAAAAAGCCCTACACGGAGGCAGGGCTTCTTTACGTATAGCTAGCAACAAAGTATCCGGACTCTTACCGGATACGGCGCGCTATATGGCAGTTTATGCCGCTTTCTTGAGCTTCTTTTTCAAGCTCTTCAGCTTGCCTTCCTGCTTGGCGATCTTCGCCTTACGGGCTTTGATTTCTTTTTTCAGGCTGGTTACTTTCTTCGTAGTTTTCTTGGCCATGATTCACTCCTGGTGTGTGATTGCTCGATTACCGCCCTCAGTCGTCCTTATGGGTTCGCACGAAGTTGCGTATGAACTTTCGTACCTCTCTGGCGGCACTGGTATCCAGCTCTTCACACAATGAAATGAATTCATCGCGCTCTGCACTGTTGATCCGAATCAGTAGCTGAGAGTCTTTTTTCCCTGCCTTTTTCTTGCGTGGCTTCAACTGCTTTTCGGAAATACTATCGGCTGCCATGGGTCATCCACTCACTGAGAACACTTTTAGTATATACATTGTATATAGAAAAGATAGACTCAGGCGCCCAAGGTGTCGCAGTCAGATGTCGTGTTGCTTTCGAAAGCTGTTGATCTCTTCCACGACTTTGCGGGCGACTGTGTAGTGATCCAGGCGATCAAAAAGCCTTCTAAGAATTTCCTTTTCTTTGTCGTCGACTACGCCGTCTTCCAAAGCTAATCGCTCGATCATGGCGAGCTCTTTTTCGTCTATGGTGTCGTCGTTGGCGAAGACCACCAGGAAGGAATACCCCACCAGTTCTTTTGCCCGTGATTTCTCTGTCATAACGGCACCCTATCTGATGCATCATAAATGCCCAGCAGGCAACGCCAAGAGCATTTCCAGGTATCGCCTGGCTGCATATTCGCTTTCCGATTGATACAGCGGTTCCTCACCAGGTATGCGCACCTCGTATCGAAACGGCCGGCAAAAGCCGCTCGGCTCTTTAAAGCTTAGCTCAAGAAGTTCAACCGGTAGTTCTTCACAGGACCAGCAACAACGAATTTCAACGGCTTGGATAGCCTTACTCATACCAGACACATATGCCCCCAGGTGGATCAGTTGCACTACAAAAGCAACAGAGGGCTCATCCTGAGCAATACACGCGGATTGCGTTCCGCCTCATCTAGGCGGTGACGGAATTAAAGCAAGGTGATGTTGCGGTGGCGTGACGGGGATAAAAAAACCGAGCCCTGGGACAGGGACTCGGCAAACAATCATGATCCTAATCCTGATTGGCCGACAATCGTAACCTTCAGCTGTTTCAATTTCATTTCAGGAGAACAGGGTTCATTCACCAATCCTGTTTCTGCTTTAGGAGCTCATTGTTATAGGGACCAATGGTTTCGAGCAAAACGGATGATCTTGAGAACTGGCCTCGACCCCAGGCAATGTCATTTTGCCATTCGTCCTTCAACGCCGATTCAATCGTCCACTGCTTCAGGGATGAATAAACAAGCCGCGCCTGTGCCGTAACACGGCTTTCTGTCAGGTTCTGGAATGGGAAGAATTCAAACTTGTCGCACTGGACCAGAAGGGTCGTCTCAAGAGTACCCGCTGCCAAAAACGACGCATCATAGAGTAGCTGGAAAATGATGGACTCTTTCACTGTGCCCAATGGAGAGCAGGAAAAGGCGTTGAGACGGACGGACAGGGAACACTGGCTATCTTCCAGTTCAATGTGCGGCCTCATCCATGGGCCTACGAACGTAGATCTGTGAAACGCCAATAGGGCTCGGTAGTGGTCCTCTCTGGGGTTCATTTCATTAACCTCAGATCGGGACTGTCAACGTCCTTTTGAACAGACCTTAGGGGAGAAAAAACGCCGGGGTTGAATCCCCGGCAATGCGAGAGCACCTGGTACTTATCGTACTTCAGGAACCATCACTATAGGGTTCTAACGTTACAAACGAATTTCAGGCTTCGTTCCCTAAGAGAACTTGCGCCTTTCCTTCATGACCTTCCAGTCAATGACGTTTCCCTCAGAGTCGAAATGGACATAGCCGGCATAACCATCCGATTCTTCCCAGGTTTTGATAAAGCCAACAACCTCGCCGTTCTCTGTGCACATTTCGTAGGATGTTTTGCTAGGGTCTATCTGGCGCGATTCATCGACTTCAGGCTCGACCTCCCGGAGTGTCTGGTCTTTTTTGAGAGACAAGGTGGTTTCAATCCAATCGGAACTCATGGGGCACCTCTTTACTGGGTAAGGGACAGCACTTATCTGGCTGTTTATTCTATGCTCAATTTAATCGGCTATTTTGATGTGTCTCAAGTTGATTTTGGTCTTAAAAATTGATCTGAAATAGCCTGCATTCGGTTGCCTAGTAGCCCAGATATCCGTAGCCGACCGTATCCCGATATTTTTCAATGTGTCGTACGTTGATTGCTCGGACAACGCCTTCTGCTTCAAGCTCACTGAAGCACGCATTGAATGCATCACGGTGTTCTTTTTTACGAAACGAGGCTCTATAGGGCGTCGGGGCAAAAATCGGAATGAACATCACTTTCTGGTGCAAATCAGCCTTATCCGCATAGGTTCCATCTGCGCGCAAACGGTGGTTAATCTCCGCAAAGATAAGACCATCCGCAAGCACCACATCCACGCGATTCAGAAAGAGCATTCGCGAGTGGATGCGCTGGTCTGCAAACTCGGAATATGAGGCAAAAGACTCAATGTGAGACTCAATATCCAGCAATTGGGACGCACCGGCAAAGGAAACAACACGCAGCCCTTTTAAATAGCGAAGATGGTAAGGCTTGATGTTCGTGGACTCCAAAACAGCGGCGCCATTCTGGTAATACACGTAGGGAGTGCTTTCAAAACCTGGCGTGTCCATATCGGGAGGCACGGTCATTACCGCATCGCCCAGCCCCTCATGAGTGAAATTCCGGAGGTGCCGTTTGAAGGGGTAGAAATGAAAGTGAACATCTATTTCACATCGATCCATGACTGCAGCGAATATCTCAATATCGCGCCCAGCCGGCCCCTGTTCTGATGTTGCCGGGAGGTAGGGAGCCAGTACGAGAAGTGGCTCTGGCTCTGATACTGCATTGGCCTGAGTGGCCAAAGTGCCAATAGCGAACGCCAGGAGTAACCATTTCATTTAGATGCCACGTGATTATCGAGAAACTACAACTACTTCCCTGCACCTAAACTCAAGGTTACCGCTAATTCCATTTCCAGAATCACGATATTACTACATTAGTATTTCAGCTCTGTGACAGTGGCACGCTCGCCATGTTTACCACACTGATAATACCTGGCTGAGTACGGTTCTTATCGGTTCGTTCCGCAAATCGCCGGTCCCAACGTGTCCACAAAGTGTCAGCCGTGTTTAGCGTAGAGGCGCAGGAGGAAAGCCCTGAATGGAATGTTCGCTTTTTGTTTAGGTTCGGACAATTTATGGTTGTACTACCAAAAAAGACGACGAAATAGACGGTTCAACGGTTGTTCGACAAAGGTGGGTAACCTCACTCCGAGAGGGTTGCTTTCCGCGAGGTTCGGGTTCGCTTTAATGCGGGTCCCCATGATGTAGTCGAACCAGGGACGGGTGACACACCAGTTGGCGTCCTGATTGGTGTTCATATGGTGATTGTAATGCCAGGGAATGGCCTTCTTTCCCACTCGGGTTCCTCATAGACTTCGTCGCGGTCATCCTTGGTGCGCACGATCTTGTGATGCTGCCAGTGGCTTTTCATGGACTTTGCCTGCCATTCTCGGGGCATTGTTGGCTTTGATTGGAAACGATGTGCTGTTTCGGTCTGCGGGACGGTGATCCAGTTTTTGGCGCTATGGGCAATATCCTACAAGGAAGCAGGACAATATTGGGCATTGATAAACGGCAGGTTTTGTTAACGTCCGCCCCCTTGGACGGGCCATCTACATGGTCGACATTCCTGGAAAACACATTAAGGACTTCCTGCTGTGAGCACCCCAACCGATACTTCTTATGACACCCCTGTTATCCCGAGAAAAGTTCCGGCCGGCCCACCACTGAACTGGATTTCGGCGGCGGTGCGACTGCTGCGCAGTAACTGGGGCGTGATTCTGCCCGCCTATCTGCTGGTGTTTCTTGTTCCGGCGCTGATTCAATATGGTGCGATGGAGATGATTTCCGGTGGCAGTGTCTTTGGCACCGTGGTGCTGGTGATTGTCAGCATTCTCGTAACGCTGCTACTCAACGCCGGTATGGTGGCTCTGTTCCACAGCGCAGCCGAGGGGAGTCCCCGGTTTACCCAGGTGTTTTCCGGCTTCAGCGGGCACACGATACTTCATACTTTCCTGATGGTAGTGATGATGATTGTCGTCGGCATTGTACTGTCCGTTATTGGCTACGTGATCGCAAGTATTGCCGATTTTTCGTTCTCATCTGTTAGCCGCTATGGCATGGGCGGTTTCATGGATGGTGGCTTCGGGCCCTCAGCAGGTATTGCTGCGATTCTGCTCATGTTCATTGCAGTGCTTTGCGCGCTGGTTCTGTTCGGTGCGTTGTTCTTCTATGCAATCCCGTTGATTGTGGTTGCCAGACAGGGGGCTTTAGAGGCTGTTCGTAACAGCCTGCGCGCGTGCTTCAAGAACTTGTTTGTACTGCTTTTCTTTGCTGTAAACGCGATGGTTGTTACTCAACTGGTACTGTTCCCCACGTTCGCAATTGGTGCTTCAACCGCATCGGTTATTGGCATGACGGTGGTTACAATTGTCGTGTCGTTTGTCTGGGGTGCAGTTATTGCGGGCGCGTATTATCTTTCGTTCCGGGATGTTCTTTTGGGCAAAGGTGATACCGAATCAGACAACGATATCGAAGCCACTGTTCCCGCCTGAAGCGACTAAAAACAAGCTATTGGTGGGTGTGCCAACACCCACCCAACCTGGCGAAGCGCGCATCTGTTCAGATTGATCATTTTACCTGCGCTTTCCGCCAGGGCCTGCCACTGCACGCTTTGCACTGCCTATCCTGTCGTTGCCAACAACGTTATCCACAGATTCTGTGGGCAAAACCAATCAGCCCTGTTAATTCATCTGTAGCTGTGGAAAACACTTGTTCAAAAACCGGTTCAGGGGGGCCTCGATGATCGAGGGCAGGTTGATACCCAAAGGGTTGGACTCGGCAAGCTCCGGATTTGCTTTGATACGAGTTCCCATGATGTAGTCGAACCAGGGACGGGTGACACACCAGTTGGCGTCCTGATTGGTGTTCATATGGTGATCGTAATGCCAGGGAATGGCCTTCTTTCCCCACTCGGGTTCCAGGTGAGAGCGCCGGTGCACATAGAAGTACCGGCCAGCCGCGTAGTAGGTGCCCAGTGTAAAAAACGGGGCTACCGGTAGCGCCAGAGAGGTAACCGCAGTGAGCGCAAGCAGGGAGGTGACTTCGTTCCGGGTGCGCCAGTTGGACAACCCTTCTTCATAGCCTTCGTCGCGGTAATCCGTGGTGCGCACGATCTTGTGATGCTGCCAGTGGCTTTTCATAGACTTCGGTACCGGGCTGTATCTGGGTTTTCCCGGCCGTGGTGTCCCGTGGAGGATGTATTTATGGGCATACCATTCAACACCGTTGGCAAAAATCAGGGCGACCGGAAAGCCAATCATGAATCACCTCTTTCAGAGAGTGGCTGAGTTTTCATCGTGCCATAGCCGCCTCGAATTTCTGTGCTCATTTGCGTCAGCTTGTCAGGCCCCGTTGGCGGAATCGGACAACCTGATCAAATTGCCTCCAACATTGGGCGCCCCAGGGATGACGAGGGTCGGGCGAACCTATCCTGAGACTTCGCACAGAGTTATCCACAGATTCTGTGGGCAAACCGCTGAGTGATCCGCAGCCGTGCAGGTTCGTAATTCCCCGTAGTTGGGTGCAATCGCTTGAGAGTTCCGGTAGTGTCGCGCCCTTTTTGCCGCAAGGACCCATTCCCAATGACCGCCGAGACTATCCCTAAACCCAAGGCAAGCGAGAGCGTCTGGAGCGACAGTGATCCCGTTGTGCTGGTTCTGACCATTGGCTTTATTCTGCTGTTTGTTGGTGCTTCTGTTGTCGATGCCGATTACGTGGCTGACCTGATTGGTCACGGTTTTTCGTGGACCGCAAAATATCTTGGTTCTTTTTTCCAGCTGCTCCTGCTGCTCACGTTTTTTGTGGCGGTTGCCACGGGCGTAAGCGGGGCCGGTCGGGCCAGGATTGGAGGGCTGGATGAGCCGGAGATTGGCCGGTTCCGCTGGCTATCGATGATCATGTGTACGTTGCTGGCCGGTGGTGGAGTCTTCTTCGCAGCAGGTGAGCCGGTCTATCATTTTGTGGTCACCCCGCCGGCGTTCGACACCGAGGCCGCGTCCCCTGCCGCCGTTGCACCTGCGCTTGCCCAGTCATTTATGCACTGGGGGTTTCTAGCCTGGGCTGTGCTTGGCTCACTAACGGCCATCGTGCTCTCGCGCGCGCACTACTCACAAGGGCAGCCACTGCAGCCACGGACGCTGCTTTATCCCGTGCTAGGCGAGCGTGTTGTCAGCGGGCGCCTGGGTGGAGTGGTGGATGCCGCCTGCGTGATCGCAGTGGTTGCCGGCACCGTGGGCCCGATCGGCTTTCTGGCGACACAAATGAGCTTTGGATTGCATGAGCTGTTCGGTGTCTCCGATGGCTACGGTACTCAGCTCATGGTTCTGGCTGTGCTGGCAGGGGTATACATGACATCCGCAATGACCGGGCTGCATCGGGGTATCCAGCTGCTCAGTCGTTTCAACGTCATCCTGGCGCTGGTTATTGCCGGCGTTATTTTTGTGTTTGGCCCCACGCTATTCCTTACGGATGTCTACCTGCAATCCATGGGCGAATATCTGGGCTCGTTTTTTTCCATGGCGACCATGACAGCACAGACGGCGCCCGCTTGGTGGATGAAGTGGTGGACGGTGTTTTTCTTTGCCTGGTTTATTGGCTATACCCCCTTGATGGCAGTGTTTGTATCGAGAATCTCACGGGGTAGAACCATCCGTGAAACCATCATGGCAGTCGCCATACTGGCACCCATCGCCACGACCATCTGGTTCACGTTGCTGGGTGGCTCTGGCATATACCATCAGCTGTCCGGCACGTTTGATTTGACCGACGCTTTGAACAATTTCCGGTTTGACGTCGCCACATTGACGGTTGCGCAGGCACTGCCGGGAGGCACCTGGATGGCGGCCGCAATCCTGTTGCTGACCACCATCTTTGTGGCGACAACCGGAGATTCGATGAGCTACTCCATTGCGATGGTGGGGGCCGGCCATGACGAGCCGCAACCCTGGATTCGCGTTTTCTGGGGTGGCGCCATGGCACTGATGGCCGCGATTCTTCTCTATATGGGGGCCGGTCAGATTGGGGTGTTGCAACAGTTCATTGTGATCACAGCCATTCCGGTGTCGTTGATTATTCTCCCTTCTCTGTGGACCGGTCCCCGGGCCGCAGCAGCCCTGGCGAAAGAGCAGGGGCTGGCTTAGGTTTTTACTTTTCCCCTCAGGGATTTGATCTCTCCACGGCGGGTTTTGTTATCCACACGCCGCCGTTGGGAGGATTTCGTCGGCCGCGTTGGCCGGCGGGCTTTTTGCGGCTTCACTGCCTCCTGAATGAGAGTCTTGAGTCGGTTCAGCGCGTCCTCTTTGTTCTGCTCAAACGTGCGGAAAGACTGCCCCTTGATCACAATCACGCCGTCTTTACTGATGCGCTGGTCGGACAATGCCATCAAACGTTCTTTGTAAAACGGCGGCAGGGTGGAATGCAGGACGTCGAACCGGAGGTGAACGGCAGAGGCAACCTTGTTCACATTCTGGCCGCCTGCCCCCTGGGATCGTATCTGCGTAATCTGGATTTCCCAGTCTGCCAGTTCGACGGCATTGGATAATTTCAGCATAGTGGCACGTGTTGAGAGCTCGGATTCGGATGTTTACGAGTATCATCCTACGCAATCCGGCAACCAATCAGAAGCGATGAACACAGGGAGACACCGAATGAAAGTTATGGTTTTAGGCGCTACCGGCCTGACCGGAGGCATGGTGGTGGAGAAACTCCTCGAGCAGGCGGAGATATCGACTGTGATCGCTCCGGTTCGCCGGCCGATGGTCGTGGAAAATCCGAAACTGGAGCAGCGCTTCATGGATTTTGATGCAATGGAGGCTGCGCCTGACGCTTTCCAGGTGGATGTCCTGATCTGTTGCCTTGGAACGACCCTTAAAAAGGCAGGCTCCAGAGAAGCCTTTCGCAAGGTCGATCATGACTATGCATTGAAGGCAGCTCAGATGGCCCGTAACGCCGGTGCACGGGCATTGATTCTGATGTCGGCCGTCGGAGCATCTTCGCAATCCCCGGTTTTCTACAATCGAGTCAAAGGAGAGCTTGAGGACAATGTCCGGGCGCTGAAATTTCCTTATCTTGCGATCTACCACCCGAGCCTGTTGCTGGGGCAGCGCAAGGAGGCTCGAACGGCCGAGGCTCTTGGTGTGGCCGTCATGCCGGTTGCGAATCGGGCGTTGATCGGGCCACTGAGAAAATATCGGGCGATTGACGCGGAAGCCGTAGCGTCGGCCATGGTCAACGAGCTTGAGACCATTGGCGGAATCACTTCGGGCGGTGCAGTGGTGAGAGTGTGGGAGTACGACGATATCTTAACGATGGGCAATCGTCGCTAATGCTGTCCTTCACCTGATGTAAAATCCGGGTCACTGTTCCCGGGTGATCGATGAGGTTGATTAATGAAATATGTACTTGTTCCTTTTATGGTGTTTTCCGTACTCATGGCGACAGGTTGCAGTCGCCCGGAATCGCCCCAGGAAGTATCCGAAGCATTTTGGCAAGCTGTACTTGAAGAGGATGCTGAAGCGGCCGCAGATTATTCAACCCTGGTCGATGAAGCGGGGTTCGATGGTTTTGAACAGCAATGGCAGAACGTGAGCATTGAGTGGGGGCGTGTGGTCATTGATGACAATCTGGCTCGGGTAACCACCACCCTGAGTGGTCTGGAGGGCCGGAACGAAGCCACGGAGTCCTTAACCTATCTGGTACGTAAAGGTGACGACTGGCTGGTGGATTATTATCGCACCGGCGATGCCCTGAAACAGGGCCCGGTATGGGGAAGTCTTGTTGGGCAGCTGGAAAGACTGGGTGAAGATCTCAAGAGTCGCTGGGCAAATCAATCCGATGAGATGGCGGTAGAGCTTGAGAGGCTGGGGCGGGAGTTGCAGCAACAGGCCCAGAGTATGAATGAAGATATGTCGGCGTTGGCTGAAGAGTACGGTGACCAGCTGAGCCAGCATCTGGAAGAGCTGTCTGAATCCCTGCGGGAAGCGCTTGAATCTACTCCATCTGCAACGCCGCAGGACAAACGTACCTTGAACGAAACGGTAATCAGGCTTGAAGACCAGCGGGAGCAGTTGTCTGAAGCCAACTTGAAAACGCTTGCGGAGAGCACCGCGACCGCCGCCGAAGCCCAGCTGCAATTGAGCGAATTGAGCGAGGAGTTTGCGGCCTACAAGGCGGAATGGCGGCAACGTGTTGTCGACATGCAAGCAGAAATGGCTGAGTTTCTGGAGAATCTGAAGACCCGCTGAGCTCAGGGGGGGGGGCTCCTTGCCCTTCCATGGTGCGTATTTTTGCTGGCGCACCCCGATGGTGCGCCCTCTCATCCTTTGAATCCGGCAATTGCTACCTCCCTTCAGGTTTTGACCAGTCCGCCGGTTCAGGCCCGCTCTTTGCTTAGCTTCCTTCTGAAAGCAGGTATGTTTGCACCACATCGTTGTAGTGCAGGCATGCAGTACCGATTGAGGAAGGCGCGCTATGACTTTACGCAGTGATTCCATGAACCTTTCATCCGATGAGCGGGGCTGGTTGCCCTGGTTTGGGGCCACAGGTAAGTTGCGGATGGGATGGTCCTGTTTTTTGAACCGCCAGCAATATGCAACGAATGAAGAGATATTCGAGAGCATCGCGAAAACCCGTCGCGAAGCGCTGATTAACTGGGCAAATGGCAAGTGGGCCTTCCTTGAGGGGCTTGCGGCACGGCTTGAGGGTAGCGAAGAGGATAGCATTTCAGAGGTGCTGGATTCGGCCGTTACGCGCCTCCGGGAAATCTCCGAGCTTTTCGTTGTGAGAGAAGATGGCTCTGTTGTCGCCTCGACGGTGACCGGCAGAACCGGAGCCGCAGGTCTCATGCCCGCGGCCGTGCAACGAGGGGTGAGAGAGCGGTTTCTCCACGGGCCCTACAGTGATCCGGTCACCTTGCAGCTTGGTGCCACAACCTCCAGGTTTCATGACGATGTCACGCTGATGTTCTACCAGCCGGTCGCTCTCGCTGGCAATCAGGCAGCGGCAGTCTGTGCCCGGGTTCCGAACGATGTCATGAGTGACCTGATTCAGCGCGAAGCCGGGCACATTTTTGAAGAGTCCGGCGACAACTACATTTTCATGATCGACAGTCAGTTTGATCCGTCGATCAGACCGGGAGTTGCCTTGTCGCGCTCGCGGTTTGAAGACGCCACCTTCAGTCACGGTGACAACCTCAAAGACGGAATCCGTACGGGCTTCGGTACAGTACGGATTCGGGAACACACCGAGTTCGAAATACGTTTCACCGACCCGGCTACGGGGCAGTTGCACCCAGGGGTACGCGAAACCATGGCCCGCGGTGAAAACCTCTACGTTAAGTACCCCGGCTATTCCGACTATCGCCACATACCGGTGATTGGCAAAGGCGTGACCTTCCAGTTACCCGGGTCTCCTGATCGTTGGGGCATGATGTGTGAAGGCGACCTGGAGGAGGTGTATCGGAAACGTTCGGTCAGCTATCGACTGACGGCGCGGCTCGGGGTCCTTATGGCGCTTATCTGGGCAGCAAACGTAGCGGTTTCGGCAAGCGGTGCTCCCCTGTGGCTGGAAGCCTCCGTGAACGCGATGGTTGCGCTCCTGGGGCTTGTCATCTTCCGGGCAAGTTCCGCCAAACCATTGGCAGATAGCCTGTCATCACTTGCGGATGTCATACGAAACATTGCCGAAGGAGGCGGGAATCTGCGCCAGCGTCTCGATGTCGGCAAGACCAAGCGGGATGAGAGCGGGGATCTCGCGCGCTGGATGAACAGCTTTCTGGATACCCTCGACGGCATGGTGGGGCAGGTCATCAGTCTTGCGGGTGAATCCCGCTCCGCCAGTGAACACCTTGTGGGTCAGAACCGCCAGGCGGATGAAAAGATTCAGCAGGTGGTACACGACATAGAGCAGATGCTGAAGGGCGCAGATCTGCAGCAGAACGAAATCGAAAATGCCTCGACCACAGCGCAGGAAATGCGAGTAAGTATGGAAGATGTGGTGGCTCGCGCCAAAGATCAGTTTGCCCGTGTCAGCCGTGAAACCGAGAGCATTCGCGACGTTATCGTGCGTTCGGCCGAGGGTATCCGCGCCGCGAGTGAACGCACGGATGAGATCGGCAAGGCGGCTGAAATGATCAACGACATTGCAGCCCAGACCAATCTGCTAGCGCTCAATGCGGCCATAGAAGCGGCTCGGGCCGGTGAGGCAGGGCGAGGATTTGCAGTCGTCGCCGACGAGGTCCGGCAACTGGCCAGCAGGACAGCCCAGGCCACGACGGAAATTGATGAGCGCCTGTATCGGGTGCGGGAAGAAACTCAGCGCGCCGTAACCACGATGGAAGACGGCATGGCAGAAATGGAGACCCGTCTGGCTCAGGCCCGGGCAGCGTCGGATGACAACGCAGAGCTGCATCACATGGTCGACAAGCTCTTCCGGGCGATCTCGGGCATTGCGGAAACTAACGCTGTTCAGAGTGCCCAGACCAGTGGCGTTGCTGACAGCGTAAGCTTCATGACCGCGGTGATCGCGGGGTTGACCGCAAGTTCTGAGATGACGCACGTGTCGGCAAACAAGCTGAAAAATCTGACCGGTCAGTTTCAGGTGAGCAATGCCTGAAAGAGAGTGGCCGGGGCGCTTCGGCCCCGGCCAATCGGTGGGCCCAGGAATCAATTCGTCAAAAGCGTTTCATACACCTCTGCCAAAAGGGCGCCGTCCAGCAGGGACAACAGTCGGTTGTGTGATACGGAGACGCCAGACCACGTCTGGTTCCAGCTGCCGGTACAACCATAGGTGATCAGGGTGGTGTTGTGGTGGGCGTAGTCCAGGCAACGACCGCTTCCCTCATTCCGCAACTGCTGGTTTTCCTCATTGTATTGCCAGCGCTGGTTGGCATTATCGGCCTGGCATAAAGTCAGTCCGAGTCTGCCGTTGACAGGCGTCAGGCATTCCCAGGGGGTAGCCGTTGGATGGATCCGGCCTTTCAGGTCCATGGTCCAACGGGGCGTACTGGCAAGATCCTGAGGCAGCGGCGTGAGAGCCACATAGCCATCTTCATCAAGGTTGCTATCGAAGAACAGGTTGTTGCCGCGAATGACGTCACCGCTGGGGACCAGATCATCGGTCGAGTCAATCAAGCCGTTTTCGGTGAGGGCGCGAAGCAGCCGGCTCCGGGTTTCCGACACTGTCACGTTGGCGCGCCGGGCCTGTTCGAGAATGACGGCAATCTCTCGGGTTGCCTCGTCCTGTTCCTTCAGTTGTTCAAGGCGCTGCCAGGCTTCTGTCGACAATTCATCCCGCAATTCAGTATCGGTATAGCTTGCAACCAGCGTCGCAAGTTCACCGTTCATCACCGCGAATTGAGTGGCATCCAACGCCATCAACGACACTTCAATCTCGGCTATTTCGCGTGCGCGCAGCTGTTGATAGCCAATGTCCTGGCCTACTATGCCGACCGGAGGCAGGTCGGGTATGGATCCGTCAAAGCTTGTTTGTGTCAGGGTCTGGATATTGCCCTCCCGACGACAGAGCAAGCTGGCGCTGGTCGGCCTGAAATCCGCGTGCAGATTGAAATGCAGCTGATTGACACTGCTGGCATTGTGTCGGTCCGAGGCCACGGACACCTGCTTTTTATTGCCTTCGGCGTTGCTGACTTCCACCCAGCAAAGGTCGCCGCCAGCGCTCAGGTCTGGCTTCGGCAGTTCAAATACGTTGCCGTAGTTGCCGTGGAAAACCGGGTAAATGACAGCGGCTGTTCCATCGGGATCGTAGCCACCGAGGATAGTGGCCACCGGAACGCCAACCTCTACCGGTGCAGGGTGTGAACTGCTGAAGTTCTCATACTGCCCCGTGGTTGTGTTCCACTTCTTGTAACCTGAAGGGAAACTGGTATCCGGTACTGGTAGCCGTGCCACATCGTTCTGGATTATGCGGGCGGAGTAGCCGGTGTAATGCGTGTAGACCGAGAAAGGCCCACCGTCTGAACCGCCAGACATGGCGTCGCGCTTGAAATTGTAGGCGCCTGATTCATCCACACCGAACAGGTTGGCGCGCATACGATCCCGGTGTGCGATGTAGCCCCAGCCACTGTCGGCATGGTGTACTGCCCAGCGGCCGTCCTCGGTCAGACCCTGGCCTGGGTAGTGCCCCAGCCCGTAGGCGTGCCCCCACTCGTGACTGGCCTCGTTACCCCAGGTGGCGTAGAGCGTTCCGATGCCGTTACCGCCGCTCAGCCCGTGGGACACCCTGCCATTCTGATACATGCCCCAGGCGTGGTGGTTGGTAATCTGTTTGAATACGTGGGGGTGGCTCTGGTTCATGTGATTGCTGGTATAGCCAAAGTTGGCCATGTTGATACCAACACTGACCTGTGACTTGGCCACATTCTCACGCATATCGCCGCTATAGACACCGCCCTCAGCCTGGCTTGCGCCATCTGCCTCTTTGTCGTAAATGACACCTGATCTGATGATGACGCGGTCAAGTACCGCGTCGGCATAGCTGCCCATGACCAATCGCGATACAGGCATGGTCTGGAAGTAGTCGGTGGCGGCCATGATTGGGTCACGAAGAGTGTAGTGTCCGTTTTCCTGGCCTGGTTCGGTAAGCATACCCAGCCGAATACTCTGGAAAACAATCTGAGAGGCTTCGCCAATGTCGATATTGCCAGCGGGGAGGTCCCCAAAGACTGAGGTGTCCGAATCGCGATCGGCAACAAAGCGAAGGGACATTCCGTTCCTGATCGTGTCCCAAGGCAGCCGGATCGACCAGGCCTGTGTGGAATACTGAACTTCCCGGGAACCGGTCACATCGGATTCAGGCAAAGCATTGGGGTGTGCCATGGCCAGGGTCATGAGCGGTTCGCCGTGAAGACTCACTTCCACATCAACGGTTGTCGGGTTGAGGCCAGGTTGGGGAACAAACAACAACAGGGCATCCCTGAGCGCCGTGATTCTCGGCATGTATTTGCTCTGGGTTTCGTCAACCTGATTGCGCTCGAAATTGTTGGCTGGAGCGACCGAGTGAGTTTGCACAAACTGGACTTCACCCTTGAGTTCGCCGCCGGAGAGGTCGTTCCTGAGTCCTCTTTTATTACCTTCGAAATCCTGTGAGTAGAAATCCCGCGCAGCAGTTGGCAGGTAGGCTGCGGTATGTTCAACCTGAAGTGAACCAGACAGCGTGACGGTTTGCTTGCCATTGGTTGCCTGGATGGAAACTGGCACCTTTGCAGAAACGTCATCAGCCTCAGGGTTTCCGGTTATTTCGCCAGTGGCCGGATCGATGGAGGCCCATTCCGGGAGTTGTTTGGCCTGATACGTGATATCCCCGGAGAGTGTGTTGATTTCGGCCCGGAACACATAGCTTGTCGCTGCAACCGCATTGGGCAGGTTAAGGGTGCGACTGGTGGAAGTGGACCTATCGCCTCCGTCTGAAGAACTGCTACCGCAGCCAGCAAGCAATAGTCCGGTTAATCCAAGTACAACGGTTTTGCTCGAAAACATCTTGAATCCCTGTGAGTTTTCCTGTTTTTCATCTTTTTACAATTCCGGCGGGGATTCTGAGGTTTGTCCTGGATTCCGGACAGCGGTTGTTTGTAATAAAACTGTAACAATATTGAGTCCATCACAGTTAGGTCTGTGATGGTTGGTTTGAGGAGGGAGTCTATGGTAGGCGATTGAGGGGCTGGATGGCTGTTGTAAGGGGCGGAGCCCCGGAATCCGTTTCGGGTTCCGGGGAAGACGCGCAGGCTCTTGATCAGAGCCCGTAAGAACGCGAAATGGTGTCTATCTCACCGCTTTCCTGCATGGCCTGGTAGGCTGTATTCAGGGCTTTGATCAAGTCGGGATCAGAGTCCTTGTTAATGGCCAGATACATCGGGGTTTCGCGGAAAACAAGAACTGCCTCAAGGCCGGTCACGTCGGAGGCATCGGCGGCCAGGTAGGGGCCTGCCAGGCCATCGGCCACCCATAGATCGATCTGATCCTGTTCCAGCCGCTTGGCATTCAGTCCATTGTTGGTGATGGCGGAAACGTCGAATCCTTTGTCTTCCAGGTATCCCGTCATCACATCGCCCTTGTAGCCACCGATACGGTAATCACGGGCATCCTCAAGATCGTCCAGTTTGATGCTGGAGCCGGGCTTGGCAAACAGGGTCCACTTGATGCTGGAGAGTGGTCCCACCCATTCAAAGAAAGGCTCCCGCTCGTCTGTCTTGGATACGCAGTAGATACCGTGGTCTTCGTGCCGTTGGGCGCGGTTCATGCCATAGCTGAGGTCACGCAGTTTGATGCTGTAGTCGACCTTGGCATTCTCAAGAACAGCTTTGAGCACATCGGTGCAGAGGCCGGTGATTTCGGATTCTGAATGGGCAAAGGGCTGACCGTTGGTGGTCATGTTATAAGGAGGATACTGTTCGGTGTAAACGCGCAATTGCTCGGAAGCAGTGGCACAGCCTGCCAGAACCAGCATGGCTGCGAGAAGTCCGAGTTTCCCTTTCATGAGGATGCTCCGTTTTCGGTTGAGAATTTGGGAGCTCACTATGATATTCAACAGGTGTTCAATGAGGCAGCTCGGATTCCTCTGCTTTACATTTGTGTCTTTCAGTGGTTGCGGTTAGTTAACGTTGTGTCCTGAGTGATTCAGGCCGCAACAATACGGTTTCTCCCTGCGTCTTTTGCTTCGTAGAGCCGTCCATCCACAGTGGCCAGAAATTCGGTTAGTGAATCATTCTGCGACGGAATAATGGTACCGATACCCATGCTGAGTGTTACCAACTGGCTCGCCGAATTATCTGCATGGGGAATCTGTTCACGAAGCAGCTCACTGATGCATCGCTCCGCCACTCTCACGGCGGCATCGGCATCGCTTTCCGGCAGAACAATGACGAACTCTTCGCCACCGAATCGTCCCACAAAGTCTTTGGGGCGTTTAATGGCTTTTGCTAGCACGGAGCTAACCCGTCGCAGGCATTCGTCGCCCTGAATGTGGCCATATAAATCGTTGTATTGTTTGAAATGGTCGATATCGAGAAGAATCAGTGATAACGGCTGACGGTTGCGCTGTGCGCTGAGCCAGGTGTCTTCAATAACGGTGTCGAACATCCGTCGATTGGACAAACCGGTCAGGCCATCCTTGAATGAGTACTCTTCGAGTTTCTTCTGAAGGGCTATCAGCTTCTCCTCGGTTTTCTTGCGTTCGCTGATGTCGAACATGAAGCCGATCAGGGCTTCTACTTCGCCACTGTCATCGCGAACAACATGCACGACGTCACGTATCCAGACATAGTGACCGTCCCGATGCAGAGCGCGGTAGTCTGCTTCATGATCGACGCCGCACTCCGATTGTTTGACGCAGAAATTGACGACCCACTCCTGATCCTCCGGATGCATACGGGTGGCCCAGTCTTCGACACTTTTCCAGCTATCCTGGGGCCAGCCCAGCAATGCATCTATCTGCGGGCCGATGTATTCGAACGCCATGGTCTGCCAGTTGATTTTCCATGGAATCGCCTTTGTGGATTCCAGCAGAGCCTTGTAGACAGAGCTGTCCGGCGTCATTTCGATGGATTGTTCTGGCATGTCTGGTTCCCCCGGAGATGTGCGCGGGCTACGGTCTGATATGTCGAGTATGTCATGACTTTGCGGCTAGAATACTGCTTTTATGTCACTAACAGTGATCTTTCGCAACTGACAAGACAAGGAAACGTCCATTGGAAGCATTACTCTTTCTCGTTATCGGAGCTGGCGTGCTGCTGGTGCCGTTGGGCTCACTTCTGGGCTTTCTGGCGTTCCGGCAAAGAGACCGTCACGCCTCCCGGGTCGAGGATCTGGCTCGGGAAGTCGCCGACCTCCGGGCAGAGGTTTCCAGGCTTCGCGATACCGGGGTTTCTCTGCCGGATCCGGTGACGCCGGCCACCCCGGATGTGCCGGCGGATGTCGGGTACGTGCGGGAGCCAGCAAGTTCGGTGGCAGAAACGACAGACGCAGAGACATCTCGGGAGCCGGCAGCGGAAGACACAGCAATTGCCGTTCCCGTGAATCGGTCGGATGCTCTGGTATCCCGTGGCGTGGCGGCATTCAAAGCCAACTGGATGGTCTGGATTGGCGCGCTGAGTGTCAGTCTTGCCGGGATCTTTATGGTGAGCCATTCGATTTCCGCCGGACTTATCGGACCAGTGCATCAGTTGCTGATGGCGTTGTTGACCGGGTTGGGGCTGCATGCAGGCGCGGAATATCTTCGTCGGCGTCACATGGGGTCGGATCAGGTCTTTGCAGCACTGGCCGGCGGTGGCAGTGTCACACTCTATGCAGCCTTGTTGGCGGGCGTTCATCATTATGGATTGATCGGGCCCGTACCGGCGCTTTTCGCGCTGGCACTGGTTTCCGTCGCGACCATGTTTCTGGCGCTTGTGCATGGCCCATTGCTGGCCATTATGGGACTATCGGGTGCTTATCTGGTGCCGCTGCTGGTCGGGGGTGAGGGCGGAAGTGCCGTCTTTGTGCTGAGTTACAGCGTTGTGATCACCGTCAGTTCCCTGCTGTTGATGCAGTATGTCTACCGTCCCTGGCTTTGGTTTGGCACCCTGGCCGGCGCCGGACTCTGGTGGCTTCTGGTTGCCGTTAGTGGACGTCACGGCCTGGCGGTGTCCTGTTATCTTCCCGTGCTTTTCCTGTTGTTTTCGGTCTTACCCGGAGATGGCCTGCTTCCCCTGCAGCGTCGAAGAGACGCCTTGCTGGCAACATTGTTGGCCTGGGGAGCGTCTATTACCTGGCAATCGACGGATGATCCCGCTTTTCTGGCGTGGCTATGGATGCTACCGGTCGCCGTATTGTTGCCCCAAAGCCGGCAGCGACTGTGGTTTTTGCCCTGGGCCGCGGTGTTGGCCACGTTTGCCGGCTGGCTTGTGTATTCTGCCGATCTGAGTCAGGACGTTCTGTTCAGGCCGTTGGCACAGAGTTTCCATCAGCCCTTCATCACCTATCTGATTCTTGCCTCTGTGCTGGTGGTATTGAGCGTCCTCTGGCAGTGGCGGACGCAGCTGGAGCTGAGGCGGTGGGCGTCGCTGGCGATGCTGGCGCCCGTTATCTGGCTGTTACTGGGTTGGTTGCTTGTTCAGGGCGGACAGGCTGCAGGCAACTGGGCGTTGGTCGCGCTCCTGGCGGCGGCGGTCTATGGTGTCGTTGCCTGGCGCTTGGAGCACTCGCCAGGTTATCGCGTTGGCCTGGTCTGGGCGATACTGGCTGCCCACGCGTGCTATTCCATGGCGGTTGCCATGTGGTTGCAGGAAGCGTCAATGACATTGGCACTGGCCACTCAGTTCGTCAGCCTGGTCTGGCTTGGACGCCGATACCAGGCGCCCGAGCTGTTCCTGATTCTCAAGGTTTTACTGGCCATTGTGGTGGCGAGACTGACCTTCAATCCATGGTTGCAGAGCTACGATGCGGGTGGGCATTGGTCCCTTTGGACATACGGAGGGGCCACGCTGTTTGCTGGCGCTGCTACCTGGCTGGCCAGAAAGGAGGGGATTCGGCCCTGGCTGGAAGCTGTCACCTTGCATCTGCTGGTTCTGTTCCTGGGCGTGGAGCTTCGTTACTGGCTATACAATGGTGATATTTTTGCGCGGGAATATGGCGTCACCGAGGCGTCAATCAATACCGTGCTCTGGGGCGCTTTGAGCATCGTCTACGTTTTCCGGTCCAGGGTCGCGGGAACGCTGGGGTGGCTTTACCGGTTGCTGGCGAGGGCACTGACGGTGATCGCTGTTCTGAGTTATCTCGTTGTTGCCGTGGTGCACAACCCCTGGTGGACCGACGGCACTATTGGCAGTACTCCGGTATTCAATCTGCTGTTGCTGGCGTATGGCGCGCCGGTCCTTCTGGCTCTGGCCAGCGCTCGATACTCCGATCTTGTGCCCGTTCGCTGGTCTCTTTGTAAGGCTGCAGTGGCTTTCGGGGTGTTCACTTTGCTCGAAATCCGGCATCTGTGGCAGGGCAGTGCGATGACTCTGTCCAGTGGAATGGGGGAGGGCGAGCTCTATACCTACTCGGTGATTGGTATGCTCTACTCGATTGTCGCGATCCTTTGGTCCACACGTAACCAGAGCGAACTGCTGCACAAGGCAGGAATGATTCTGCTTGGTCTGGTCATCGGCAAGATCTTTCTGGTGGATATGGCCGGGCTGCAGGGACTTTGGCGGGTTGCTGCCTTTATGGGGCTGGGGCTGGCGCTGCTGGGCCTGGCGTGGATGTACCGGCGAACCTCCGGCTCCGGGAAGGCGTCAGAATCCTGAGACCGTTGATCGGGATTTTGGCGTTGCCCATGATCGGTGTTCGCTATACAGTTAACAAACACTCACTTAATTCTGGCAGTAGATGAGGAAATCCAGGTGACAGAACTCGTAACTTACGAACTGAACGATGGCATTGCCACCATTACCGTGAACAATGGCAAGGCTAATGCTCTGAGCCATGAGGTATTTGACGCGCTGAATGCCGCGCTGGATCAGGCAGAGCAGGATAAGGCCATTGTCATTCTCACGGGGCAGCCGGGGATGTTTTCCGGCGGCTATGATCTCAAGGAAATGCAGAAAGGCCCGAAAGAGGCCATGGCGCTGGTTAAGGTGGGCTCTACGTTTACCCGTCGTCTGGCTGCATTTCCGCTGCCGGTTATTGCCGCCTGCAGTGGCCACGCCATCGCCAAGGGCGCGTTCGTTCTGCTTTCAGTGGATTATCGAATCGGGGTAGAGGGTGGCTTCAAGCTGGGCCTGAATGAAGTGGCCATTGGTATGACCATGCACCACGCGGGCATTGAGATTGCGCGCCATCGTATGCCGGCCCCTTACTTCTACCGCTCGGTGGTAAACGCTGAGATCTTTAACCCGGAAACGGCTATCGCGGCCGGCTTCCTGGATGAAATTGTGGCGCCGGAACAGTTGGCGGAGCGCGCCAAAGCGGTGGCAACGCAAATGAAGCAACTGAACATGCGCGCCCACAAGCAAACCAAGCTCAAAACCAAGGCCGCTTATCTGGAGAAGCTGGACTGGTGCATTGAGCAGGATGCAGCCCACTTCGACGTACTGGGCTGATCCCCGCCGGGGCCACCTGTCTGGTGGCTCCTGTCGCTTCAGTTGGTTTCCCGGTAGTTCATCAGATCGTAGCGCTTCTGGTAACTGCCGTTTTCTCCCGCACACAGCAATCCCGCCTGGACCGGGCTGCCCTGATCGTCAAGCATCAAGGTGCCGATATTGCGGTCACTGGTCAGGAAGAAGTCGCTGTCTTCCGGGAGCAGGTAACTTTCCTGGTTTTTGCCCAGTAACTCTCCAATCCTGTTGATGGCCCTCAAGCCGATATTCTCACCCATGGGTACGTTGTTGCAGGCGCTGCTGCAGATCTGCCAGAGAACGGGCCCCAGGCTGGTTTGACGTCTTCGGGCAAAGGCGTAGTGTACGTCGCCAGAGAAAACCACCACATGCTCAACGCCGGGTAGCTGGCAGCAGGACGCTTTCAGAGCCTCGAGCGATGCCGTGTCAGCGCTCCAGGGTTCCCGGTCCAGGGTGCGTTTGAACATGGGAAACTTCAGCTGCAGGTATTCGATGTGGCTGAACCCGTAGGTGGGGGTAGGTGATACCACAATCAGTGTCCGGCACTGGCGAAACCCGGAGAGTCGCTGGCCCAGTTGCTGGATCTGCTGATCAGACATCAGGCCAAGCGAGTGTTTGCCTCGTTTGCTGAATTCCCGTTGCGTGCGGGTATCCAGCACCGCCACCGGCGGTGTCTGTTCCAGTTCGTAGCCCCAGTACCGCTCAAGCAACCAGTCCCATTCTTTGTGGTCGGCTGGCGTATTCTGTTCGAGAAGCGTTTTGAGTTTTGCCACTTCGGACTGCACCAGAGAGGGCTGATTGCCCCAGTGCTGGCAGAGGAAGTAAGTCTGCAGAGCGTTGATCAGCACATACCGGCCAATGGGCGTGGTGCTCAGTTGCCGGGCGTTCTGTTTCGAGATGTTCCAGTCGTCGGTGACTTCATGGTCATCAAAGATCATGTAGGTCACCGTGTTGGCGAGCAGTTGGCGGACCTCCGAACGGGCCAGATGTGCAAAGCCAGACAGATTACGGTGGTCTTCTGCGTGTTGTCTCTCCGTGTAGACATATTGCACCGGCGGGTTGCGGCCATCCCGGGTATTGGCAGGCTGTTTGGCAAGCCGTGGCTTGAGTTCGTCGTGGCCCGCGAAGTCGAGGCCAAACTGGTGTCCGGCGCCTGAGAAGGCAAACAGGTACATGCTCAGATATTCGGCACGGGTCAGCAGGTGAGAGCTTTTGGCGCTGGAGCTGAATCCGTAGGGGCTTCGGGTTACCCAGTGCCGGTCATCCAGTTTCGACAGCCGGTGCAGGTCTTTGCCCGCCGGCAGGTTTTTCAGATCGTCGGCCAGTCCAAGGTGTTTCCGCAGCTTGCCCAGATAATCCAGCAGCAAGGGTGACACATCGTCGGCGTAGATCTGGTCGCCGGTCAGAAACAGCTGGCTTGGCCGGCTCTCCTCGCGCAGATTCTCCGCCAGCAAACGGGCGCCCCGGGCGAGTTGGTCCGGCTTTTTGTCTTGCCCCGGGGAGTGAGGACGCCGGCAGGATGCCTGAATGAAATGCCGATGCTCCCGGGGCAGGTAAACACTGGGCAGCTTGTCCGTGCCAGGGCAAAGTGTCGCGAGCAGCTGGCTGTCTCCAAAGGGCTCGCCATCCAGTACTATTTCGTAGAAGAGCTCATTGGTTTGGTGATAAGGCGCGGCGTTGTCGAGGGGAAGGTCCGTCGACAGCATGCAGATATAGCAGTTATCGCCTGCTGGTATGAACTCGGCGTCGCAGTCTCTGGTAACTGGTGATGCTCTGGCATCATCCAGATAGGTATTCAGTTGAATGCTCTCGGGACGCTGGTCTAATACCAGCTATAGGTTGAGCATGGTGCGATTGGAGTGGCGTACGATAGGGCCGCAGACGATCATTGGAAACTCCTTTCCGGTATGTGAATCCTTTCGGGGGTAATGCCCGCTTTGTTGTTGTCATTAAAACGTGCAGTATATCTGATCAAATTAACCGCAGGGATCGCAAACGCAGTGTTTATGCTGCCTGTGATCGCATGTCCTTGCCTTGCTAACAAAGTTATCCACAGAAAGTGTGGGTAAACACACACAGGAATGACCGTTTCATGACCGATAAACCTGCAAAAGCTGTTTCTGCTTCAGCTATTGAAAAGCATGTGTATAAAGTGTTTCCGAACGATATGAACTCCCACAATACGGTGTTCGGGGGCATGATCATGGCGAAGTGTGACCGCTTGGCACTGGTGGTCGCGGAGCGGCACTCGGCCCATGTCTGTGTGACGGCGGCGGTGGATTCCATTCATTTTCGCGCTCCCGCCAAAGGCAATGACACCTTGTTGTTCAATCTGTCGCTTAACCGTAGTTGGGGCTCCTCGATGGAGATCGGTGCGAAGGTGGAGGCCGAGAACAGCTATACCGGCGAGACTCGCCATATTTTGTCCGCCTTCTTTACCTTTGTGGCACTCGATGAACAGGGCAAGCCGGTGGATGTGCCCCAGGTAATCCCGGAAACCGAGGACCAGAAGCGCCGTTATGCCAAGGCACAGATACGCCGTGAAGGGCGTTTGCGCACCCGGGATGAATTGTCAAAGGCGAGTGGCTGAGGGCTATCGCATATTACCGCCAGTCGTGGTATACCAGCGCCCGTGATGACTAACTATTCTGGAACCGGATGTCATGCCTAAAGCAAGTGAAATCAAAAAGAATCAGGCGGTTGAATACGAAGGCCGCGTCTATTTCGTGAAGGATATCGAGCGCTCCGTGCCCCAGGGCCGTGCCGGAGGCAGCCTTTACCGGATGCGCATGTACGATGTGGTCACCAACCAGAAACTGGATGAGACCTTCAAGGACTCGGACATGCTCAATCTGGCGGATCTGGTGCGCCGGGAAGCGACCTTCTCCTACGCTGATGGTGATGAGTATGTGTTCATGGATACAGAAGACTTTACTCAGTACATGCTCAACCGCAGTGCCATTGAGGATGAGTTGCTGTTCATTACGGAGGACACCCAGGGGGTAATGGTGATTCTGGTCAGCGAAAACCCGGTGGCCATTGACCTGCCGCCGACGGTGGAACTGACCATTGAAGAAACCGATCCGTCCATCAAGGGTGGCTCGGCAACCGCCAGAACCAAACCCGCCCGCCTGACCACAGGCCTGGTGGTCCAGGTTCCTGAGCACATTTCCACGGGTGACCGAATTCGCGTGAACGTGGAAGAGCGCAAATTCCTCAGCCGCGCCTGATGATATGGCAAGAGGTCAGCCGATTGAGCTGACCTCTTGTGCGCTGAGATGGCGGTAGCTGCCTGGCTCTAGCCCATCCACAGTCAGCCCGCCCATGCTTTCCCTGTGCAATGAGGTCACCCGGTTGCCCACGGCGTGAAACATGCGTTTCACCTGATGATAGCGGCCTTCGTAGATCGTCAGCCGTACTTCCCGCTCTCCCAATGGCTCCAGCGACGCGGGCGAGGTTCTGAGTTGTTCGTACTCGAACCAGATGCCTTCCCTGAACCGATCCTCTGTCTCCGGTGAGATGGCGTAAGCCGTGGTTACCCGGTATACCTTGGGGATTTTGACCGCCGGTTCGGTCAGCCGTCGGCTCCAGACCCCGTCACTGCTCAGGATCAACAGGCCAGTGCTGGCCCGGTCCAGTCGCCCGCCAATGTGCAGGTGCGGCCGCAGTTCCGGCTCAATCAGCTCCATCACCGTGGGATGTTGGTCGTCGACTGTCGCACTCAGGTAACCGTGGGGTTTATTCAGCATCAGATAGTAGGCCGGGGCTGCCTGCTGGATGACGGTGTCGTCGATGCAGACTTGCTGGAAGCGGGTAACCTCCTGTTGGCCATCAAGACAAACCGAGTCGTCTACCCGTATCCGCCCGGCTGCCAGTAGCTGATTGGCCTGTCGGCGGCTGACACCATTCTGGTTGCTGACAATGCGCGAGAGTTTCATGGCGTTGTTGTGGCGGGCGACAATCGGCTCAGTTTGCTGGCAAGTTTACGCCAGCCAATCGGCAGCCGAGCTTCCAGGTTTTTCAGGTGGGCGGTGTCCAGGTTCCACGGGTCGAAATCGCGTTTGCTGCCATAGATAACCCAGTTGTTGGTGCGGCTTTTGAAATACAGCAACAGGGGAAACTGGCGTTTGAGTTCCCGGATCAGGTTGCCTTCCGGCTCTGGCATGCGATGGTAATTAAGTGCCAGCCAGCCAGTAGCAGTCAGGGCCCGGCTGCATGCCTTGATGAACTGCCGCTGACTCTGGGCCGGGCTCATGCGGTCGGCACTGTAGAGGTCGGTAAGAATCATGTCGGTGCTGGCTTCGGGCAGCTCATCCACTGCCAGGCGGGCGTCTGCAATCGTCACCGTCAAGCGGTCGGATTCCGGCAGTGAAAACCAGTCCCGGGCAATATCCGCTACCTTTTGGCGCAGTTCATAAACGTCAATCCGGCTATCGGGCAGCAGAGTGAACAGCCCGGAGGCCAGAGCGCCACCACCCAGACCCAGTACCGTTGCCTTGGCCGGTGTGGAGAAGATCAGTGGGAGCAGCATGGCGCGGTTATATTCGTGCACGGGGACCCGGGGAGCGCTGCGCAGAATTTTGCTTTGCTCAAACACGGAATCAAAACTGAGAATCCGGTGTTTGCGATCATCAATCACCAGAATATTGCCGTAGCGGTCGTTGGCGACATGCACGATATCGCCCTTGATATCGGGCCGTTTGATGATGGTGCCCATCAGTTGGCGGCGTAGCGCTGGTGCAGGATACCTACACGTTCCACGTAGGCTTTGGTTTCCGCGTAAGGCGGAATGCCCCTGTAGCGGCCAACGGCGCCGGGGCCGGCGTTATAGGCGGCGGTCGCCAGGCGAGTGTCGCCATTAAAGCGTTTGAGCATTTTGGCCAGGTAGTCGACACCGCCGCGGATGTTTTCGCTGGCCTCCAGTGGGTCTTTTACGCCCAGTTCCTGTGCCGTCCCCGGCATCAGCTGCATCAGTCCCTGGGCACCGACCGGTGAAATGGCCTTGGGGTTGAAGGCAGACTCGGCATGGATAACGGCTCGCACCAGGGCCGGGTCAACATTGAATTCAGCTGCCGCGGTCTGGATTTCACTGCGATAGGGGCTCAGGAACAATGGCGTTTTGTGCCAGTCGACGCTGGATTCCGGGTCACAGGCGTAGCAGTGGAAGCGGATAACATCGAAGTCGGCGTTGCCCGGGCGCTTGCTGCTGTAGGCCACGACACCGTGTTCGTCGGTGTAACGATACACGGTTTCACTCTTGGTGGAGGCTCGTGGCTGGCTTTCGCTTTTCACATTGGTGAATTCCACCCGTCCGTCCGGATGCACGATGCGTTTGATGCTGTCGGCATGGGCCGTAGCTGTCGCGAGAAGGAGTCCGGTGACAAGGGCAATGGTGACTCTGGTTGTCAGGGATGTACCGCTGAAATTCATCAAGAACCCGAAGCTTTGTTTCTGAATGACACACTACGTCTATTATCGCGGTAGATGGCCGTTCAAGTGTAGGAGTTTCGTGCCTTCATGATACCGATTGTTCATGGGGTCACAAATTGGCCGTTGTCTTCAGGCATCGCCGGCAATCGGTCCGGCTGGCGGCGGAAGTCGCTTGCCCGACCAGTTCTCCAGCAGCCGGCAGGCAACCAGGTCGCCGGTCACATTGATGGCGGTTCGGCACATATCCAGGATTCGGTCCACGCCCATGATCAAGGCAATGCCTGCGGCTGGTACACCCACCGATTGCAGTACCATTGCCAGAATGACAATGCCGACCCCCGGGGTAGCCGGCGACCCTATGGAGGCACCTACTGCCATGGCGACCACCAGGGCCATACTGCCAACACTGAGGTCGATGCCGTAGACCTGGGCCAGGAAAACGGTCGCGACGGCCTGATAAAGCGCGGTGCCATTCATGTTGATGGTTGCGCCCAGGGGGATTACAAACTGGGAAACCGACGGGCGCACCCCCAGTTTGTCTTCTGCGGTACGGATAGACAGGGGCATGACCGCGGCGGAGCTGGAGGTCGAAAATGCCAGCAGCAAGACATCACGGGTATCCCTTAGGAACTGCAGTGGCCGTACACCTGCCAGCAGTTTGAGAATGACCAGATAAAACCCCATCAGGACGGCGAGGCCGAACAGCACCGTTGCCACATAAGAGGCCATGCCAATCATGGCACGAAAACCCAGGGTAGTCGTCAGTTGTGCCATCAGGCCAAACACGGCATAGGGCGCGAGGCGCATGGCCCAGCGAACTACGGTCATGCAGATTTGCTGCAGTGAATCGAGCAGGTCCAGCATCGGTTTGGCTTTGTCGCCCGACATACTGACCAGCGCAACGCCGATGATGATGGAGAAAATCACCACCTGCAGCATCTGTCCTTCCACCATGGCGTCCAGGGGGTTGCCGGGCAGAAGTCCAATCAGTGTCTGGGGGATGGCGTCCAGGCCGGGGATGTCGGCGGCCACCGGCGCGGCATCGGCTGGCGTTGTTGTCAGGCCGGTCATCAGATCCCCAGGGTTAACCAGGCCGCCCACCCAGAGGCCGATGGTGGCCGCAATGGCGGTTGTAATGACAAAAAACAGGGTAACCCGGATCCCCATTTTCCGGAGTTGTTCCAGGTTGTCGCTGGCGGCCAGTCCTCGCACCACCGAGGCAATCACCAGTGGTATGACGATCATCTGTATAGTGGCGAGGAAGAGTTGCCCCGGAAACGCCAGCCAGTTGCCGATCAAGGTGCCTGTTTCCGGTTCGACCAGGCCGACCGAAGGGCCAAGCAGTGTGCCCACCACCAGACCAAGCCCCATGCCAATGAGCACTTTAAGCCAAAGCCTGCCTTTGACCAGTGTGGCCAGGTAGACGCTCAGATGGCGCAGCGAGCGAGGTGCGTTGTCGGTGGTCTGAGCTGGTGTGTTATCCATGATCAACGTGTCCGTGTTGCCGTTTTTCTGTGCCGGTGACAGGCAGGGATCGGGCCTTTGAAGACAATAACCATAGGATAGTCAGGCAAACTATGCATCTGGATCAATTTCTTTGTGATTCCGCTTCGGTCCACGATTGTTTGGGCTAAACTGCAGAGAACGCTGACGATAAGGAGCTTTTATGCCGTTCTCTCCGAACCACCTTGCTGAGCTGAACCTGTTACTGCAGTTTCCGTCCGCCTCTACCCAGGAGGGCATCAAGGTGCACGCTCACGGTGCGGCGCCGGAAACGCTGCGCGCGGCCGAATCCCTGTTTGCCAAAGGGCTGATAAGCCAGAAGGATGGTGGTTACCTGACGCCGCTTGGTTGCGAAGCGGTGGAGTTTACCCAGAAGCTTCAGACAATGCTCACCGCCCCATAGGGTGACTGTGGCTCTGTAATGGCAAGGCTGTACCTGTTCCCGGCCTGATTGGCCGGGTATAGTCGAGGCTCTTTTTCCAGCCTCTGCCAGGACTTATGCCACCGATCTATTACTCCTTTTTTGTGCCCGCCCTGTTTGTCTGGTTGTGGAGCACCGGGTTCATTGGCGCCAAGTATGGCCTGCCTTATGCGGAACCCTTTACCCTGCTGCTGATCCGTATGCTGCTGACGCTGGTGCCGTTGGCTATTCTCGCCGTGGCCATGAAATCCCGTTGGCCGGGCTGGCGTGGGGCCGGGCATCTGGCGATTACCGGGTTGTTGGTGCAGGGAACCTATCTGGGCGGGGTGTTCTATGCCATCGATCAGGGCATGCCTTCAGGCCTGGTCTCACTGATTGTTGGTCTTCAACCGCTGGTAACCGCGCTGGCAGCCGTTCTGATTCTGCGGGAGTCGGTTGCTGGCAGGCAGTGGCTGGGACTGGTCATGGGGCTGGCCGGGGTGGCGTTGGTGTTGGCGGAAAAGCTGGGTAGCGGTGCCAATGGTGGTAGTTTTTCACCGGTCACCATTCTCTGGGCTGGCTTGTCGTTGATCGGAATTTCACTGGGTACGGTCTATCAGAAGCGCTTCGGAACCGGAGTGGATCTGATATCTGGCACCATGATTCAGTACACAGCGGCTGCAGCGTTCTTCGCGATTGGTGCTTTTACGCTGGAGACCCGGCACATCGAATGGACAGTGCAATTCAGTCTGGCGCTGGGATGGCTGGTGTTCGGGCTGTCGGTAAGTGCCATTCTGATTTTGATGTGGCTTATTCGTCGTGGTGCGGCTTCGCAGGTGGCCAGTCTGTTTTATCTGGTGCCACCGGTAACGGCATTGGAAGCCTTTATTCTGTTCAATGAGCGGTTGGGGCCGTTGGCCATTGCCGGGGGAGTGGTGGCGGTAGCGGGGGTGGCCCTCGTGGTTACTGGAGGGCCACGACCGTTAAATCGCTGATGCTATACCTTTGGCCCCTTACCGCGCAGGGCGTTAACGACCAGCGACACCACCAGAAGCACCAGAAAGACGAAAAACAGTATCTTCGCGAAGCTGGCTGCTGTGCCTGCAATACCGCCAAAACCCAGAATTCCTGCGATCACTGCAATAACGAGACAAACAATAGCCCAATAGAGCATTTCCTGTCCTCCATTCAAGGGTTGCCCTTTAACCGTGGCACAGGGCTTCCCGGTACGCAATTTTCAGCGGGCTTTGTGGAGGGATGGTAACGGCCCCGTCATTTGGCCATCGCCGCAACAGAGTTCTTGTCAGTCCGTTTTTCGGGTCGGAAACACCGACGTGGAGAGTGTGGGCTGACAGCCAACGACACCTCGTGCCTGCTCGTGGGCATGCAGGTACCAACGCTGGCCGCCTTCCGGAAACGTGGTGCTGTTCACCTGAAACTCTGCGGTGCCCACGGTTGCAGGAATCGGGGTGCCATCGGCATGGCGGTAGACGCAGCTGGTACCGAGGGTTACAGGCCGGGCAACAGGCAGCTCAATGAAGCCGTCGCTGCGCACGGTCGGCGCTTCTCCATTGATGTCGGTAATCTTCAGGCAGGGGCCAAAATGAATACGATCCTGGTCGCCGACGGGTTCCTCCAGACAGTGTGTGGCCTTGAGAAAAACAACATTACGGTTGGCCCCTTCCTTTGCATCTGGAAGGTTCTGGCAACCTGTCAACGTCACCGTCAATGCTGTGATGCCGGCGGCAATCAGATGTTTCATCGGGATCTCCTGCTTGTGCCAGTAATGTATAAAGAATAAGGGCCACTTGAGTGCTTTCAGGCTTTCAGGCTTTCAGGCAATAGCGTCGTTCCGGGCGCCCAACGCTACCATAGTTTACTTCGGCGCAAAGCTCACCGGTGCCGACCAGGAATTCCAGATAGCGGCGGGCCGTTGTCCGGGAGGCTCCGATCTCGGCCCCCATTTCTTCCGCGCTCCAGTGACCCCCAGTGGCAACCACCCCTCTGATCTTGTCCAGCGTCAGGCTGTCGACACCTTTTGGCAGCCGTTCAGGCACGGAGGCTTCGGTGTCGTTGGTGGCTCTGGGTAACAGCTCATCTACTTCTTTCTGGGCGAGCTTGTTCAGTGCCAGCAGCTTGTCCAGATGCTCCCGGTAGCGGTTAATGGCTTCCTGCAGGCGCTCGAACACCAGGGGTTTCAGAATATAGTCGAATACGCCCCCACGAAGGGCGCTACGCAGTGTTTCTACCTCTTTGGCTGCGGTAATCAGAATGACGTCTGACCGACGGTCACGGGCTCTCAGTTCCCGGAGCAGGTCCAAACCATTGCCGTCGGGAAAGTAGACATCCAGGAGGATCAGTTCAGGCTCCAGTACGTCGATCAGATCCCTGGCATCGGCCAGGGTATGGGCTATGCCACAAAGTTCCACCTGTTCAACACGCTCAACAAACCGGCGCTGAATCTCGGCGATCTTCGGATCGTCTTCAACAATAAGCAGTCGGATCGTGGTCACGGATGTCCTCCCGCAATCGGCGTTTTCGGTAAGTAGAGCGTAAAACGACTGCCACCTCCGGACAGGTTTTCAACCGTCACCGAGCCTCCCCAGCGATCGAGAAACTGCTGAACCAGATGCAGGCCGATCCCGTGTTTCTCACCTTTGGTGCTGAAGCCACGCTCGAAAATCCGGGCCCGATCCGGCCCGGGAACTCCGGGGCCCTCGTCTTCAACCTCGAAAATCAGCTCGTGCCCCAGATCGGTCATCGACAGTGATACCCGGCCGCCGTTGCCCGCCTTGTGGAGCGTGGCTTCAAGCGCATTGTCAATCAGGTTGCCGAGAACACTGACCAACTGATCCCTGGGCAGCTCCGCCGGGAGGTCGGCCATCTGGCTGCCAGGGTCTATTTCCAGACGCAGGCCCATTTCCTTCGCCCTATTGTACTTTCCGAGCAGACAACCAGCGATAATCGGGTCTGGCACGGCTTCCAGCAGAAGATGCAGCAGCGCCTGATGGTCGCTCACCTCGCTGCCAATCAGATTAAGCGCCTCTTCAGTCGCGCCAATCTGTATCAGTCCGGCGATGGTGTGAAGCTTGTTCGAGTATTCATGGGTCTGGCTGCGAAGGGTATCGGCATACTGCTGTATTCGCGTGAGTTGTCTACTCACCTGATCAAGCTCATCTCGCCGGCGAAAACTGGCTACCACGCCGATGATCTGCTCACCCTGGCGAACTGGCAGCCGATTGACGACCATTTGTCGTCCTCTTAACCAGACTTCACGGTCGAAGTCTGGTTGTCCGGTTTGCAATACCGACATCAGGCTGCTTTCCGGCAGAATGTCCAGAATGGGCTTGCCTGCGAGAGGTTCGTTCTCAGACAGTTCCAGTGTCTCATAGGCTGCCCGGTTGGCGGTGGTTATTATCCCGTCCCGATTGACCGCAATAATGCCTTCACGAACGGATTGCAGGGTAGCGTCACGCTCCTGGAACAACCGGGCGATTTCCTCTGGTTCAAGGCCGAAGATGGCACGCTTGAATCGGCCGGCGATGATGATGGCCGAGAACACTGTGAACAAAAGCATTAGGCCGACAACACCATAGAGAACAAAATTATATCGACGTATGGTGTTCTCAACCTGCTCGAGACTGTAACCCACCGATACGATCCCGATGATCTTGCCCGTTTCCGGAGTGGATACCGGAGCCTTTCCGCGCATGGACTCCCCAAGGCTGCCTTTGGCGCGAGCGACATACGCCTGGCCGTGTTGCAGAGCCTGTTGGCCGTAATCACCATCGTCGTCACCCATCGAATAGCCAATCCGGGTCGGGTCCGGATGCGCCAGACGGATTGCCCGGTGATCGCCAATGACAATAAACAGAGCTTCATTGGTTTCGGTAAGCCGACGGGCCAGTTGATTGAGCGCAGGGATGTTTCTGGTGCGGACGCCCTCGATAACAGCCGGTGTGGCGGCAACGGTTTTGGCGACCATCAGAGCGCGCTCGCCAATTTCCTCATACAGTGACTCACTGAGGTAATAGCCGGCAAAACTGCCAATCAGCACCGTTTGCAAGGTGCCGAGCAATCCCAGGGTCAGGATCATTCGGGTTTTCAGTTTGGTTTTTCTTAACACGGATAGAGCACGGCTTTTTGTCGTTTGCTTTTCAGGGTAATCCATCCTCGCGGCCACCGCCCGTGATCTTTATGCACAGAATGCAGAAAAAAGCCTTTAAAGGCGTTACGCCCACAAGCTTCTGTGTCTCGGGTTTCACCTAATAGTCTGCCCTTAATCGCCTCACCGGAGAGCCCTTCCTCATTCGTTCCGGTGGCCTGGCGATCATCACAAAAACAACTGAGTAAGGTGACCACAATGATGTTCAAACGATTCCTCTCTCTGGTGGCGGCGGCCGCCGTCAGTACCTCTGCAATGGCTTGGCAACCTTCTGGCAAGGTTGAGTGTCTGGCACCGGCGGATCCCGGAGGCGGCTGGGACTTTACCTGCCGGAGCGTAGGCAATGTGCTGCAGGATCTCAGCCTGGTTGATGGAACAGTGCAGACCGTCAATATGGCCGGCGCTGGCGGTGGCGTTGCCTACGCTCATACCGTGAGCAAGCGCGCAGGTGATAACAAGCTGCTGGTGGCGGCTTCCACGGCAACGACAACACGCCTGGCCCAGGGCCAGTTTCCTGGCATGAATGCGGATATGGTCACCTGGGTGGGCGCACTGGGCGCCGACTACGGGATTATCGCGGTAAGCAAGAATTCCAGGTATCAGAACCTCAAAGAACTGATGGATGCCGTGAAGGCCAATCCCAAGTCCGTCAAGTTTGCCGGTGGCAGCGCAAGGGGTGGCTGGGACCACCTGAAGGTGCTGATTGCCGCAAAAGCGGCGGGTGCGGAAAAACTCCCATCGATTCCCTATCTGTCCTACAACAATGGCGGTGAAGCCATGACTCAGGTTGTGGGTGGCCAGGTGGATGCGTTTACCGGTGATCTGTCTGAGGCGACAGGGTTCATGGAGTCCGGAGATTTGCGAGTGATCGCTGTTCTGGCCGATGAACGATTGCCAGGAAAATTCAGTGATCTGCCCACAGCGAGAGAGCAGGGCATTGATGCGGTAGGGCCAAACTGGCGGGGCTTCTATATGCCTAAAGACGCGGATGAAGCCGCCAAGCAGTATTGGGTAGATGCGGTCGACACCCTGTACGCCAGCGAAGAATGGAAACAGGTGATGGCCCGCAACGGATTGATTCCGTTTCACCCTCCTGCCAGCAAGTTTGACGAATTCGTGCGCAACCAGGTGCAGGACATTGAAGCACTCTCTCGTGAAATCGGGTTACTCAAATGACGGGCTTCGGTGATCGTATTCTCGGCCTGGGTCTTCTGGTCCTGGCAGTGGCTTATGGCTGGGCTGCGCAGCAGTGGCCGGAACCCTTTGGTGGCGCTGAGGGGGTCGGCCCAGAGACCTTTCCTACCATCTTGTCGGTGGTTCTGGTGGCCGGAAGTCTGTATCTGATGATCAAGCCTGACCCGGATGCCCGGTGGCCGATTGGTAAATCGGCACTGGAACTTCTGGTCTCGGTGTTGGTTCTGGTGGTGTATGCCTTGTTGCTGGAGCCGCTGGGATTTGTCATCGCGACAACCTTGGCTGTCGGAACGCTCAGCTGGCGCATGGGAGCAGCGCCTAAACGTGCCTTTCTTACCGGTTTAGGCAGCGCCGTCGTGGTGTTCGTCCTGTTCAATTACGGGTTGTCGTTGAGCTTGCCGGCTGGCCCGCTGGAGGTGCACTGATGGAAACCCTTGGCTTTCTGATGGAGGGGTTTGCCGTTGCGCTGACTCCGTACAACCTGATGTTCGCTCTGTTTGGCGCATTTGTGGGAACCCTGATTGGTTGTCTTCCGGGACTGGGGCCGGCCAATGGTGTGGCGATTCTTATACCACTGGCGTTTACGTTGGGACTTCCGCCCGAAACCGCCATGATTCTGTTGACCGCAGTCTATGCAGGCGCCATGTACGGCGGGCGAATCTCCTCCATTCTGCTCAACATACCGGGCGATGAACCGGCGATGATGACCTGCCTGGATGGCTACCCGATGGCCCGTAAAGGGAGGGCCGCTGATGCCTTGGCGGTTTCTGCCATCGCATCTTTCTCGGGTGGCCTGATCGGGACCATCGGGTTAATCATGCTGGCGCCCGTGCTGGCCAGGTTTGCCCTTACCTTCGGCCCTGCCGAGTACTTTGCGCTGTTTCTGCTGGCGTTTGCCACACTGGGCGGGATCACCGGCAAGAACCCCATGAAGACGGTTATTGCGGCGGCATTGGGGATCATGATTTCCACGGTGGGTATTGATATTTCCACGGGAACCCAACGCTATACCTTCGGTGTGCTTGAACTCTATGAAGGTATCGATTTCATTCTGGCCATTGTGGGTCTGTTTGCCATCTCCGAGTTGTTGTTTTTCGTGGAGCATCGCATGGGGGAAGGGCGAGAGAAAATGCAGGTTGGCAAGCTCAGCCTGAGCCTGAAGGAGTTGGTAACGACCATACCAACACAGCTTCGCGGCGGGATTCTCGGCTTTATTTCCGGTGTGCTGCCGGGGGCGGGTGCTTCTCTGGGTAGTTTTATCAGCTACACCCTGGAAAAACAGGTGGTTGGCAAAAAAGGCCGTTTTGGTGAAGGTGACATCCGGGGCGTTGTTGCGCCCGAGGCCGGTAACAACGGGGCATCTTCGGGTGCCCTGGTCCCCATGCTGACATTGGGTGTGCCGGGCAGCGGCACGACCGCTGTCCTGCTGGCGATGCTGATTTCGCTGAATATCACACCGGGCCCACTGATGTTTACCCAGAATGCCGACATTGTGTGGGGCGTTATTGCAGCGCTGCTGATTGGCAACGTTCTCCTGCTGGTGTTGAACATTCCGCTGGTGGGGTTCTTCGTAAGGTTGCTGTCTGTTCCGCCGATGTATCTGCTGCCAATTGTCACGATGGTCGCGTTTGTCGGGATCTACTCGATCAGCCACAGCACCTTCGATCTGTATTTCATGATTGCCTTCGGTATTGCCGGCTATTTTCTGCGCAAACTTGAGATTCCTCTGGTTCCCATCATTCTGGGCCTGTTGCTGGGGCCGGAAATGGAGAAAAACCTGGGACATGCCCTGGTCCTGTCGGACGGCGACTGGAGCATTCTTTGGGGGAGTCCTCTCGCCATCGGGCTATGGACTGTCGCCGGCCTTGGCCTGGTGCTGCCTTATCTCGTGGGGCCACTACTTCGCCGGAGGATGAATGCGGCGATCAAAGAGTCCCCTGTCAGCGACTAACCATATCTTCAAGGCTTTTCTGACGAGCTGCCTTTGTCAGTCTTTGCACCGGGCTTTGCCCGGAGTTTTTTTATGACCGCACGAAACTAGTCCGTGCGTGCCGTGGGATGATTGTCATCTCTGGGTGTAAGTGACTGTCCGCCCTCAGAGTCTGCACGCAGTGCCTGCAGCAAACGGCGGTCACGATCATACACATCGTTCCGGAACTGGAGAACGCCGGCCGGATCAATCCAGGTGGTCCAGTATTGCAGGTACACAGGCACCGGTTCCGATAGCACTACGGTTGCCGGTTCGGCGGTTGCCAGGGTCTGCTCAATTCGCCTCTTGTTCCATCCGTTGGTGCTGGCCAGCAATCGTTCGGCCAGCTCAAAGGGGCGTTCCAGACGGATGCAGCCGGAGCTCAGGGTTCGCTCCAGACGAGTGAACAGCGATTGCGCCGGTGTATCGTGGAGGTAGATATCGTACCGGTTCGGGAACATGAATTTGACCTGGCCCAGCGCATTCTGGGGGCCGGGTTGCTGAATCAGCTGGTAGGGAAAGTTGTTCTTCGAGAGTTCCGTCCAGTCGATTTCTGCTGGATCGACTTCGCTCTGGTTTGCGCCCCAGCCCCTGAAAACCTTGAAGCCCAGGCGCTCCAGATACTCCGGATCTGACCGTATGATCGGTAGCTGGTCTTCGATCATCAGCTTCCGGGGTACCGTCCAGGTCGGATTGAACACCAGGTAGCGAATGCGATCGCTGAATACTGGCGTCTGCCGGTATGGCCTGCCAACAATTACCCGTTGGCGGTGGACCTGCTCGCCGTTCTCTACGAGCACCAGCTCAAAACCGGCGATGTTGACGACGACATAGGTTTCTCCCAGGGAATCCGGTAACCAACGCCAGCGTTCCAGATTGGCGTCAAGGCGGTATATCCGTTCCAGGGGCAACAGATTCAGCGCTGTCAGGGTGTCTGGGCCGACGATTCCGTCTGGTTCCAGGCCGTGTCGGGCCTGGAATAACGGGATCGCAGTGGCCAGGACGTCGTCGTAGTGTTGGTGATTCGAGGCTTCTGGCGAATCGCCGGAGAGGTCGCCTAACAGTGCCAGGCGACGACGAATGTCGGGTATGCGGTTATCGGTATCGCCTGGTCGGATACTTGGTCCCGAAACGATAGCCGGCCAGTCTGCGCTGATCAGCTCACCCAGTGCTTTGCGTCGTTGTACCAGTTGATGGTAGGCCGCAGAGCGGGGTTTCAGATCCTGCAGGGTGGTGTAGACGGTGCCGCTGGCCAGGGCTTCGGACAAGACCGACTGCATCTCCCTTTGCTGGCGGTTGGCGGTCCATTCCGCATGGATGGTTGTGGGGTTGACCTTGCCGTGGTGCAGGTGGGACGCCAGTAGCAGGAAGGCATCCGAGAGTACAAGGTCAAGGTCGGTCTGTAATTCCTCGGCGCTGTCATTCAGGTCTTTCAGGGCGAGTGCTGCAAGGGTGTCGTAGTGGTAGTCGCGGGGGTTGAGACCGTCACCGGCCACTTCCCGAATGGCTTCGAGCAATTCCCTGCGATTGCTCGGGTCCTGCCAGGCCAGCGTGTACCCTCTGGCTTCGTAGAATCGCGTCAGTGCTTCCTTGGCATATAGCCGGGATTCCAGCACCGATACCGGGTAACCAGCCTGCAGGGCTTCAATGCGGTTGATCAGTCCATCATTGCCCTGGGCCTTGGCCGGAACCGCAAACACCAGAGCCAGGAGAAGCCCGTACAGGATGAGTGGGTAACGTGCTTCCTGCATTCTGCGCCTCCATTGCGGTGTACGATCAAAGGCTGTCCCTGCAGTGTCCGTAATGCCGGGGCAGTCTATCTGACGGCAGTATAGCCTGATCGTTCACTCCCGGTAGGGGCAAAGCGCGCGGTTGGCTTCTGCCGCCCGAGACTGCGGGCGGCAATGGCTGGGGCTTAGCCAGCGCGCCCAAACATACGTTCAAGGAAACCCAGTTCCCTGACATCGGGCACGGGCAGTTCATCCACCTGCTCCATGGCCTGGCGCCAGAAGGCCTCAGGCGTGTCCAGGTGCTCGACGGTCTTACGTTCTTCCGGGCTGTAATGATTGTGCTCCCCGGTCATGCCGGCGTCGGCCAGGGACTCTGTCCACAGGTAGATCGCCGAGCGGATGGTGCGCAACAGGCGGCAGTACACTTCACGGCTGAGATTGATCGCCAGTTCCGCCTTGAGGTTGATCTGCTTTTGCACATGGGCCATGTCGTCTTTGTCCAGCAATGCCCGATGACCATTGCCTTTCTTGCAGTTCAGGCACACCTGCTCCAGGGACTTGATGCCCTCCGGAAGGTCCAGGTGACCGTATTCCGCGGTCTGGCGCTCATCCACCGGCGCTGGAATCCAGCCGTACTGGGGTGATTTTGCAACAATGTGACCGGGCAGATCGCGTCGGTAGGGCGGGGCCTTGTCCTTGTCGGTGTAGCCATCAAATTCTTCCCGCAACCAGGCCGCCATTTTCCGGTGGCGTAGCATGGTGGCGAGCGTAATGGCCGAGGGTACGATGTCCGTTAGCAGGTCGCTGGCGTCCTGGGTACGTTCCTGAAGATGATCCACGGATGTTGACATGGTCTGCGCTCCATTCGGGCCGGTTTATGGGCCCTGATCTTTTTGTTGTTGTCTGGTTCTCCTGTGTCGGCATCAGGAGTAACCTGTGGTTAAAAAGTAGTCAGTCCCGGGTGTTCGCACTGTTGTAAAAAAGTTATGCCTTTGTAACGACAGGTAAGCATGAGGAGGGACACCTTATGAACAAAGACGGACAGGATCTGAGTGATATGCGACGGGCCATGGTCCGGTGCCAGCTGGTGCCTCGGGGTATTTCCGATGGACGGGTGCTGGAGGCCATGGAGCGTGTGCCCAGAGAGCAGTTTGTCCCCGAACATCTGCGCTTCGAGGCTTATGAGGACCACCCGGTACCCATTGGCCAGGGTCAGACCATTTCTCAGCCCTACATCGTTGCCCTGATGGCAGAAGCTCTGTGTCTCAAGGGCCGCGAGCGAGTGCTCGATATTGGCACCGGTTCCGGCTACGCCGCCGCCGTCCTGGCCAGTCTCGCTCTGGAAGTTTTTTCCATTGAGCGCATTCCGGAACTGGCGGCCCAGGCGCGCAAGAATCTGGACCGAACAGGCTTCACCCAGGTGCATGTGAAATGCGCAGACGGTACGTTAGGCTGGCCAGAAGCAGCACCATTTGATGGCATCTGCGTGGCTGCCGGAGCCCCTGCGGTGCCAGCGGCCCTCAAGCAACAACTGGCGGTCGGCGGGCGGCTGGTGATTCCGGTGGGCACAGAGGGCGGCCTTCAGCAACTGCTCTGCATCACCCGGCTGTCGGATTCCGAGTATGAACAGGCGAGCTACGGCGATGTACGTTTTGTCCCGCTGCTGGGTGAGGAAGGCTGGCCCTGAAGCCTTCCCTGGTTTAACTATGGGTGCTCTCGAAAATCCGATCGGCGGAGGCGGCAACAAAACCGCTATAGAGTTTGCCGTTGGCCATTGGGTAGCGCTTGGCAAATTCGTAAAAGCAGCTCGGAATGACTGCGTCCTGGTCGGTAAAGTGCGCGGTAACACGGTCGGCCATAGTGGACGACTGTTCCAGGCAGTCCTGCGGTGAACCTTTCACTTCTCCACCACTGGCATTCACGGAAAAACCCTGTTCTTTCAGCAGCGTGTTGATGTCTGGTACCGAGTGAATCGTGTCCAGGTGGTTTATGCTCACGGTAAAGTGGTTGGCGCGATAGCCCCAGGCTGCCAGCCAGCCGGCGTATTCACTTTCCTCAAGCAACTGTCGATAGGTTGAGTAATCCAGATTCCAGTGTCGGCCTGAGTAGAGAAAGTCATCAGCCTGCACCCTTTTCGGGTCGATCTGGTCTACCAGACCCTGCACCACCGCTTGCAGTTGGTCTGAGCATTGTTCGACCAGCAGTTCGGAGATAAACACTTTTGGCACCTCCGGGTCCGGGTGCTCGTAATGCCGGGCATAGAGCTTCTTGGCTTCAAAATGGTATTCGCCACCGGGTTGGTAACCTAAAGCCAGGAAATGCGCAGCCAGGGCGTCCAGACCCACCGGCGCCAGGTTGAAGGTTCTCAGGGCGATATGGTCATTGACGATGGCGGTGTTCTCTCGCTCGGCCAGCAGGGCATGAATGCGGTCTGCCGATGGTGTTACGGCCCGGTAGTCTTCCCAGAGCGCTCGGAACAGGGTGTCGACGTCAGAGTGCATAGTGAACCTCCGCAGAATCTGTGACATGGATTGAGGCCGCCGGAATGGCTTGCTGGCCCAGGGGCAGGGTTCGTACCGATGCGCCCACACTGAGGCCCAGCGCATCGGCTTGCTTGGTTGAAAGCTCGATCCGGCCGCTGGCCAGGGCGTGAGTGTCTGTATTCACAACCATCGCGCGAAAGTCCTCGAGCCCGGTATTAGTCACAAGGACCGGGCGGCCTGTGTCTATAAGGTGTTGGTTTTCGGTTGTGCTGATCTCTGCCGACATCAGTGCAGCTTCCCGGACACTGCGGATGTTATCTGTCCGGCATTCAACGGTGGGGCCGGCATCAAACAGATCCACCATTCCCCGATGGCGGAATCCCTCTGCCTTGAGCATGGCCAGTGCGGGCCTGGTGTCCGGATGCACCTGACCGATGACAGCCCGGGCCGGATTGCTCATTAAATGAGTATAGAGCGGTAATGAGGGCATCAGGTCCTCGACGAAGTCCAGTGAACCGGCACCCGCCAGTTGCGTGACCTGGCTGAAATCCAGATCAATAAAGTGATCCCGCAGCCAGTCCCAGAAGGGCGACTGGCCGTGTTCATCAGCCACACCCCGCATCTGGGCAATGGCCAGGTTCGGAAAGCGGTCCAGATGTTGGGCGATAAAGGCGAAGCGGACTTTGGAGAGTAATTTGCCGGCATTGGCGCGGCGAAAAGCCGGGCGCAGATACAGTGAACAGAACTCCGTACAGTTCCGGTAGTGCACGCAGCGGGTGAGCGCGCCCACGGAGCGCCGGAGCCCCAACTCTCTGGAGTGATGAGTGAGGGTGCTGTGGCGAAAATGGTAAAGCGGTTGCGACCGGCCGGTTCCAGAGGTAATGCCGGTTGTACCCATGATCTGCCCGGAAGTCCCCTCTTCAAGCACAAACAGGTAGCGTTGTTCGCTGTGGTCGACGGCCTGTGAGCGGAAGCTGCGAATCGAGCTCTCAATTTTTCGGGATAGCCGGTCTTTGTCCGGCATCAGGGAAGTAAATCCCGGGCCGGACTCGCAGGCTATCTCGTACAGATCGTTCAGGTCGTCATGACGAACTGGGCGAATAATCATGGCGGCACCTCAAAATTGTTTTTTATCAGTATGAGTGCGTAAGCCGCCGGTTTGCAGTGTCAGAATGTTCGAAATGATCTATTGTTTTGTTGAAATGATAGGTTTGGGGGTCAAAATGACAGAAAGTCGAGATCAGAAACTGCTTGCCCTGCTCCGGCGCAATGCCCGTACGAGTGTGACCGAACTGGCCAAGGCACTGCACGTGTCCCGATCAACGATTCAGAATCGTATTGCCAGGCTGGAGGCCAGCGGTGTCATTCGCGGCTATTCGGTGATCCTGGGAGGGGATTATCTGGAAGGGCAGGTGGAAGCCCACGTATCTATCAAGGTTCGGCAGAAGCTGACCGCACGAACCAATACGGAACTGGAGCGTATCAGCCAGGTGGCACAGTTATTTGCCGTGAGCGGGGAATATGACCTTATAGCGATTGTCCAGGCCCGCACTCTGGAGGAGTTAAGTAAGGTGCTGGACGACATCGGCAATCTCGAAGGCGTCGAACGAACCAATTCAGCCGTCGTGCTGGAAACCCGCTTCAAACGCTAGCGTTTGACGGTCAGGAGCCGAGCATGCCTGCCCAGGCACTGTAGAGGAAGGCACCGGAACCGACCAGAATCAGGGCCCAGGCCGGAAAGATCAGAACAGAGCGCGTTGACGATTTCATAACGACCTCCTGAGGTGATGACAATCTTTACGCTGCAACTTTCAATCTAGACCAGACTTGACGGATGTCACGAAGTATTTTGAGTGACAGGTCTCAGATTCGAGCTAAACGGCCAATCACCGGGATTGTTATTGCTATTGAGGGAGTCGGAAAGTTGGCTAGTATGGAGAGGAAGAAAACAATAACAAGGACGCACAATGGCCGTAGACCCGAACAAGCAGACTTCACTGCATTGCCTTTATTACTGGGCAGAGCATACTCCCGACAACGTTTTTTTGACCCAGCCCTACCCCGACGGGCGTGTTGAAGATATTACCTGGCGTGAAGCCGCCGACCAGGTGTCGCGCATGGCCGCCCACCTGAACACGCTGGGGCTGCCGCAGCGAAGCAATATCGGGATTCTGGGCAAAAACAGCGCCCACTGGATTCTGTCCGATCTGGCCATCTGGGCAGCAGGGCATGTCAGCGTGCCGCTCTATCCAACTCTGAATGGCGAGACCGCAGCCTATATTCTGGACCACAGTGAAGCTCAGATGCTGTTTCTCGGCAAACTCGACGGCACGGCCGATGGTTGGCATGACATCAAGGGCCATATTCCCGAGCAATTACCGATTATCTCGCTGCCGCTATCGCCTCGGGACGACACGCCCAAATGGCAGGACATTGTCGCCGAACAGCCCCCGGCGAAACCGAAACTGCCCGATCCCGATGATCTGGCCACCATTGTTTACACCTCTGGCAGTACCGGGCGGCCGAAAGGCGTGATGCACAGCTTCCGGACCATGATCTCGGTTGCCGACGGGCTGCAGCAGCTATTCCCCGTATCGGCCAGCGAACGTATGCTGTCCTATCTCCCCCTGGCCCATGTGGCCGAACGGGCGGCGGTGGAGACCCAGTCACTGTATTACGGTTTCCATCTGTACTTTGCCAACTCGCTGGATACCTTCCAGGAGGATCTGCAGCGGGCCCGGCCAACCCTGTTTTTCTCGGTGCCTCGCCTGTGGATGAAATTCTACCTGGGGGTGAATGCGAAGTTGCCGCCCAAGAAGCAGAAACTGCTGTTCAATATCCCCATTCTGAACACGCTGGTTAAGAAAAAGGTGCTCAAACAGCTGGGGCTGGATCATTGCCGGGCGGCACTCACCGGTGCGGCTCCGCTCTCGGCGGAGATCATCGGCTGGTACCGAAGCCTTGGTCTGGAGTTGCTGGAGGTCTACGGCATGTCGGAGAACTTCGGCTATTCCCATGCCAACCGTCCGGGCCAGGCCAAGGTGGGCACCGTTGGAATGGCCAACCCGGGTGTTGAACATCGGATCGGGGAGGGCGGCGAAGTTCAGGTGAGGAGCCCGGGCCAGATGCTCGGTTATTACAAGAACGAGGAAAAAACCCGGGAAGACCTGACGGATGACGGTTTTCTCAAAACCGGTGACATGGGTGAAATTGACCGTGATGGATGCCTGCGCATTACCGGGCGGGTTAAAGACCTGTTCAAAACCTCAAAGGGGAAATACGTGGTGCCGGTGCCTATCGAGAACCGGTTCAATCACCCCAAGGCGGAAGTGGTGTGTGTGGCCGGTGCCAACCAGCCCCAGCCGTGCCTGATGGTACTGCTTTCCGAGGAGGCCCGCGATGAACTGGAGCGGGGAGGCAGTCGCAGCGAGCTGGAACAAGAGCTGGCGGAGGAACTGGACTCCGTGAATGCGGAATGTGAGTCCCACGAAAAGGTGGCTTTTGTAGTCGTGGTGCGTGAACCCTGGACCATGGAAAACGGTATGCTCACACCCACCATGAAGATCAAACGCAATGTCATCGAGGATTTCTACAACCGCAAGATGGACGAGTGGTTTGAGCAGAAACGCAAAGTGATCTGGGAATTCTGACCAGGTACAAGCGAACAAAAAAACGCCGGCATGGAAACATGCCGGCGTTTTTTATTCAGCAACCCCGAAAGGCGTGCAGTCTGTTTTAGTGGCCGCCCTGAACCTGGGGCATATCCTGCGCCACGGCTACCGCCTTGCGATTGAAAATTCGCACCTTGCGGCTGATAAACTGCATCGCCTGCCTTGCGGCAGCGCGGGTATACTGGCGCCTGACCTCAGTACTGTTGTGGAGGATACTGGACGGCAGCGGTTTAACGGTTGCGATATGGTTCTGAGTCATAGCGCCTTCCTCCTTCATCTGGTGGATTGTTAGCGATCTATCTTTAATTTACGTTCAATTCTAAGGATTCTTTTTTGCAGCTTGAATACGTTAAAATCCGTACCCTTGTTGCAAATATGCAGTGATTATGGACTGGGATTATCTTCGATATATAAGGGCCCTTGCAATAGGCGGAACGCTTGCAAAAGCCGGTGAAATTCTGGGTGTTCACCAAACGACTGTTTTACGGCGACTTGATCAGATGGAAGAGTCGCTGGGGGTGCAATTTTTTGAGCGTAACCAGAGCGGATTGCAGCTCACCCCCGTGGGAGAAATGGCCTTTCGGGAGGCTGAACGGCTGGCTACCGATATGGAAAACCTTGAGCGCAAACTGGTGGGGGATGATTCCGCACCGGTTGGCAAGGTTCGTGTGGCCGCTGAAGACGTGATGATGAATGAACTGCTCAGCCCGATTCTGGCCGAGATGGTGCGCACCTATCCCGAGATTGAGCTGGAAGTTCTCACCGATAACGATGTGGCTAATCTCAGCCACCGGGAAGCCGACCTTACCCTTCGGCCGGAGAACAAGCCCCAGGCAACGCTGGAGGGTGAACGGATTGCCGCAATCGAATCCGCGGTCTATGGCGCAGCAAAATACTGCCGCCGGCACCGGAACATGGATATTGAGAATCAGCCGGAAGGCTGTACCTGGATACTGCCAGACGAATCCTTCAGCCACCTGGCAACGGGGCGCTGGTACCGCAAACAGCTGAAAAATGTCACGTCGGTGATTCGCTGCAATAGCCTGCAGTCCATGCATGCCCTTGCCCGGGCCGGGGCAGGCCTGGCGGTGCTGCCCTGTTACCTGGGCGACGCCACCAGGGAATTGCGGCGGCTGTCCGATCCTCTGGAGGGTGAAAGCATCGACCTCTGGCTCCATGTAAACCAGGATACCCAGCAGATGGCCCGGGTCAGAATGGTCATGGAGTTTCTGGTAGAGCGCTTGCAGGGTCTGGAGTCGGTGATCGAGATTTCGGGAGCCCTGTAGCTCAGTCTTCAGCCGAGCAGAACGGCCAGAACTGGTACCAGCGCCAGCACTGGAACTCCGCTTCGCACTGCTGCAACTGGTTGTGGTAGCGGTAAGCCCTGGCCCGGACCCGGCTGGCCAGGGCCTGAAGCTGCGGCTTACGGTCGAAGGAGCGCCGGGCATAGCCGGTTCTGCCTTCATGGTAGGCCAGGTACAATTCCCTCGGGGCGGTATAGGGGATACCCAGTTGCTGGTGGCTCAGGCGGTTATACCAGCCGACGAAATCCAGGGCATACTTCATATCGCTGCGCACCGTCAGCCAGTCACCATCGTTTGCTGCCAGGTATTCCTGCCAGGCTGGATCAAGGGCCTGGGCGTAACCGAAGGCTGTGGTTGGTCTTGCCCACGGAATCAGACCCCATAGCCGGGTACGCGGTGGTCTGGCATGGCTTCGGAACGATGATTCGTAAAAGACAAAGGCCATCTGGGTGGCAATGGGGGTTCCCCAGCGTTGTTGTGACGCGCTGGCATAGTCGTACCAGACCGGATGCTCCCGGAAAATGTCGCAAAGGTTTTCCGGTCTCGCCGGGGGATCCGGAGCCAGCAGGCTGAAGCGGAGCGTGGCCCAGATCCCGATCAGTAGGCCGGCCACCGGTGGCCCATACCATTTGGCCAGGCGAAGCCAGCGTGCTTTTTCAGCCTTATGGCGGCTCTTTTTCTTTCGGCCTGACCTGTTGCGTATTCCTACCAAACTGTCATCTCCTGAACCCCTGGATTGCTTGCTGCCAGCCTTGGGCCCATGGCATAAGAGAGTCATTGTATTAGTCAGGATGATAGGTAAATGAAGCGATTGGCCCTAGTTAAACCTGTTTTAGTCGTTGCCATGCTTGGCGCGGGCTCAGCTCAGGCGGCCCCGGATGCCGCCAGCGTGCTCGAAGCCTCCCCGATTGACGACATTGTTGAGCAATACCCGGCGATGCTAAGCCAGGGTATTCGGGAAGGGCTGAAACAACGCGGTCAGGTGCCGCCCATGGTGGCGGATACCGTTGGCTATGTCGTGAGCAGCAGTTTCAGCGCCGACAAAATTGAGCAGCAGATCATTACCGATCTGCAAGCACAGCTCACGGACGAACAGCTTCAGGCGGTAAGTGAGTGGTACCGGACACCCGTCGCCCGAAAAATCTCGAGCGCAGAGATTGCCGCCTCGGCGCCGGAAGCCTGGCCGCAGATACAGGCCAGAGCGCCGGAATTGAATCGAAAGTACAAAGGCACTCCCAAAGCCGAGATGTTCGATCGATTCGACCGGGCCGCCCGGGCAACCGAAAGCGCGGTGGATACCACCATTGCTGTTCAGTTGGGGTTGGCCACTGCCATGTCGGCACTCAGCAGCGAATCAATGCACTACGAGCAGTTGGAGCGCCGTATCGAAAACCAGCGAGGAATGCTTCGGGGTGTGGTTGGCCAGCAGGTCTACGACAGCTATCTTTATACCTACGACAAGGTGAGCGCCCAAGAGCTGGCATTGTACCTGGACTTCCTCGAAAGCCCCGCCGGTAAGCAGTTTTCTCAGGTTGTGACCAGCAGTATTCAGCAGGCGATCATGGAGCCGGTGGAAAGCATCGGACGGCAGATATCGAGGTTCATGGCACCGCCGGCAGGATCGGAGTAGGACGCACCCCGGCCGGCGTCGGAGATATTCCGAACACCGGCCGGGCCAATCAGCGGATCAGCTGCGGCTGGTGACTTCCAGCAGGTGGTAGCCAAACTGGGTCTTGATGGGGCCGATCACAGTATTGAGCTCACTGTTGAAAACGGCTTTGTCGAACTCCGGAACCATCTGGCCCGGCCCGAAAGAACCCAGGTCGCCGCCGTTACGGCCGGAAGGGCAGGACGAGTGCTGCTTGGCGACTTCTGCGAAATCCTGGCCACCTTCGATGGCTTTCTTCAGTTCCTCACACTTGGCTTCACTGTCTACCAGAATGTGGCGTGCGGTTGCTTGTGCCATGATCAATTTCCTGTCGTTGGGTGAATGGAACACAGACCGGAATGCTGCCCGCAGCGGCGCCCTGAGGCAAGTGGTTTTTGTCCGTGTTTCTGCGGCCTCACAGTCTCTGGTGCAAACCTGTACAATGCCGGCTTTCTTTTCGCCGGCGCTCGTCGGCCTCTACTTCGACAGGTTTGTTTCTTGATCTCCACCGCCAATCTCACCATGCAGTTCGGGGCGCGGCCCCTGTTTGAAAATGTGTCGGCCAAATTCGGCAACGGCAACCGTTACGGCCTGATCGGGGCGAATGGTTGCGGTAAATCCACCCTGATGAAAATTCTGGGTGGTGATCTGGAGCCATCGGCGGGCCAGGTTATGCTGGAACCGAATACCCGGCTGGGTAAGCTCCGTCAGGATCAGTTTGCCTATGAACAGTGCTCAGTGATGGACACTGTGATTATGGGCCACGAAGAACTCTGGAATGTGAAAAAGGAGCGGGACCGCATTTATTCGCTGCCGGAGATGAGTGAGGAAGACGGTATGGCCGTGGCAGACCTGGAAGTGCAGTTTGCCGAAATGGATGGCTACACCGCGGAATCCCGAGCCGGTGAGTTGCTGCTGGGCCTGGATATTCCTCTGGAGCAGCACAACGGCCCCATGAGTGCTCTGGCGCCGGGCTGGAAACTGCGTGTGCTGCTGGCACAGGCTCTGTTTTCTGACCCCGACGTACTGTTGCTGGATGAGCCCACCAACCACCTGGACATCAACACCATCCGCTGGCTGGAAAACATTCTGGTGGCCCGCAACAGCACCATGATCATCATCTCTCACGACCGTCACTTTCTGAACAGTGTATGTACCCACATGGCGGACCTGGATTATGGTGAGCTGCGCCTGTTCCCCGGCAACTACGACGAATACATGACCGCCGCCACCCAGGCCCGAGAGCGCATGCTGGCGGACAACGCCAAGAAAAAAGCCCAGATTGCGGAATTGCAGCAGTTCGTCAGCCGCTTCTCCGCCAACGCCTCCAAGGCCAAACAGGCCACCTCTCGCGCCCGTCAGATCGACAAGATCCAGTTGGAAGAGGTGAAGCCCTCAAGCCGCGTGAGTCCCTTTATCCGCTTCGAGCAGGGCAAGAAGCTGCATCGTCAGGCCGTGACTCTGAAAGGTCTGACCAAGGGCTTCGACGAAGGCCCCTTGTTCAAAAACCTGGATCTGCAGATTGAGGCGGGAGAACGCGTGGCTGTTATTGGCCCGAACGGGATTGGTAAAACCACACTCCTGCAATGCCTGGCTGGCGCTTATGAGCCAGATTCCGGCGAGGTGAAGTGGACCGACAGTGCCGAGGTTGGATATTTCGCCCAGGACCACACCGCGGATTTTGCCCGCGACGAGACCCTCACCGACTGGATGGCGCAATGGACCACCGGCGGCGAACAATTAGTGCGCGGTACGCTGGGGCGGATGCTGTTTTCCGGTGATGATATCGGCAAGTCTGTAAAGGTAATCTCGGGGGGTGAGCAGGGCCGCATGCTGTTCGGCAAACTGATCCTGCAGAAACCGAATGTGATGCTGATGGACGAGCCCACCAACCACCTGGATATGGAGTCTATCGAGGCTTTGAACCTGGCGCTGGAGAACTATCCGGGAACGCTGATTTTCGTAAGCCATGATCGCGAGTTTGTCTCCTCGCTGGCGACGCGGATTATTGAGCTCACAGCTGATGGAGTGACTGACTTCAGTGGCTCCTATGACGATTATCTTCGGAGCCAGGGCTACCTATGAATGAACCACTGGTTGTAAGCGCCACCCGGCAATGGGTTGAAGATGTGGTGGTTGGTTATAACCTCTGCCCCTTCGCCAAGCGCGAGTTGGTCAAGAACCGCGTGCGTTTTGTCGTCAGCGAGGCGGAGAACGAGGATGAGCTGCTACAGGCGTTGCAGTCAGAGTTGCAGCGCCTGGAAGACGAGCCGGACGTCGAAACCACGTTGTTGATCCATCCTGGTGTGTTGCAGGATTTTCTCGCTTACAACGAATTTCTCGATGCCGCGGATGCCTTGCTGAGCTATCTGGAGCTGGAAGGTGTCTTTCAGGTTGCCAGTTTCCATCCGGACTATCAGTTCGCCGGCACCGATGCAGAGGCCGCGGAAAACTACACCAATCGATCACCGTACCCCATGCTGCACCTGTTGCGGGAGGCGAGTCTGGAAGCGGCTATTGATCACTATCCGGACGTAGATGGTATTCCCGACCGGAATATTGCGTTGATGAATGAGCTCGGTGTGGAGAAGATGCGTACTATTCTGAAACGGTGCACTGACGCCGAAACCTGACATTCCGAGCCTCTGAGTTGTAACGGAAATGACTGAGCATCGAACCCGTCCATTCAGTTCCAGCCAGCGCTTGCCCGAGCTGGAAACGCCGCCAGTGATGCATAACCCGAACGAAGCCGGGGCGTTGCTAGCGGAGTTTATCCAGCAACATCCAAGATTGATGATTCTCACCGGAGCCGGCGTGAGCACGGATTCCGGTATTCCGGATTATCGTGATGGCGATGGTGCCTGGAAGCGTAAGCAACCGGTGCAGCATAAGGCGTTCATGGAGGACTTCCTCACCCGCCAGCGATACTGGGCGCGCAGTCTGATTGGCTGGCCGGTCATGCGTAATGCCGCGCCTAACCCGTCCCATCACTACATTTCGGATCTGGAACTGCTCAACCACAGCAGCCTGGTGGTTACCCAGAACGTGGATCGTCTTCACCAGAAGGCGGGTACCCGGGCGGTGACGGATCTACACGGGCGGGCGGACGAAGTCGTGTGTATGGGCTGCGGCTATCGTTGCCCCCGGGATGAGGTGCATGACCGTTGCGCCGAGCTCAATCCCGGATTTCGGAAGTACACAGCGGAGACGGCACCGGATGGGGATGCCGATCTGGATGTGGATTTTTCCGAGTTCCGACCGGTGGACTGCCCCAGATGCGCCGGTATCCTGAAACCGGATGTAGTGTTCTTCGGGGATTATGTGCCAAAGGACAGGGTGTACTCTGCGCTTGATGTACTCAAGGCGAGCGATGGCCTGTTGGTGATTGGTTCGTCGTTGATGGTGTATTCCGGCTTCCGTTTCTGCCGCTACGCCAGCGAGTGGAAAAAGCCCATTGCCACCCTGAATCTGGGGCGGACCCGGGCTGAGGATCTGGTGGATCTGAAACTGAACGCGAGGATCGGGGAGACCCTGAAGGCCTCCCTCGATCAGTTGTGAGCGTTATTTACATCAGGTTGTAGATGAACACCACGCCCACCGCAATCGGGGTGATGAAGCGCACGGTGACAAACCACAGGTTGAACGTACCCGGTGACAGGGCCAGCTCTTTCTCCATGGCCGGTTTCGACATTACCCAGCCGGCCATCAGCGCGACCAGTAGCCCACCCAGCGGCAGCAGGATGTTGGCGGTGAAGAAGTCCAGCAGGTCGAAGATGGTTTTGCCTTCCAGCATCGGGATGAAGCCCAGTGGTGCGAAATCCGCCCACAGGTTCAGCGACAGAATAGAGGCAATACCCAGAGCCCAGCACACCACACCGGCACCCAGCGTACTGACGGTGCGGTTCATGCCCTTTTGTTCTTCCAGCCATTCAACGATCGGTTCCAGCAGGGAAATGCCAGAGGTCCAGGCGGCGAAAATCAGAAGTACAAAGAACAGGGTGCCGAACAGTGAGCCCATGGGCATCTGACCGAAGGCCAGGGGCAGGGTCTGGAAAATCAGGCCAGGGCCAGCACCGGGCTCCAGGCCGTTGGCAAAGACAATCGGGAAAATGGCGAGGCCGGCCAGCAGGGCGACACCGGTATCAATCACCGAGACGGTAATGGAGGTTTTGGCGATGGAAATCTTCTTGGGCAGGTAGGAGCCATAAGCCATCATCACCGCCATACCCAGGCTCAGAGTAAAGAATGCGTGTCCCAGTGCCACCAGTACGCCGGAGGTGGTGAGCTTGGAGAAGTCCGGCTGGAACAGGAAGGCTGCCGCCTGGCCAAAGTGGCCGGTGGTCATGGCGTAGCCGACCACAATCAGTAGCAGTACAAACAGTGCCGGCATCAGAATGCTGACGGCCCGCTCCAGGCCGGAGCGCACACCTTTCGCCACCACCAGCATCACCAGGGCCATGAACACCGTGTGCCACAGCAACAGGGTGCCGGGATTGCTCAGCAGGCCGGAGAAAATCGCACCCACGGCATCTGCGGTCTGGCCGGAGAGCTGGCCGCTGGCGGTGGTGCCAACGTAGGAAATGGCCCAGCCACCAATCACCGAGTAAAACGACAGAATCAGGAAGCCTGCAAGAATGCCCACGGCGCCGACCAGTTTCCAGGCCGGGTTCAGTCCGTCCCGCTGGGCGATCGCCTTGATGCTGTTAACCGGGCTGTGGCCACCACGACGGCCGATCATCACCTCGGCCATCATGATGGGAATACCGATGATGGCGATGCACAGCAGGTAGACCAACACAAAAGCGCCACCGCCGTTTTCGCCGGTTACGTAGGGGAATTTCCAGATGTTTCCGAGGCCCACAGCGGAACCGGTGGCCGCGAGGATGAACGCGAGCCGTGATGACCAGAGCCCGCGCTGGGCATTGGAGCCCTCAAGGCTGCCGGAATAGGCAGCAGAACCGGATGATGAGACAGACATGGTTTTCTCCCGAAGGTCTTGTTTTTGTTACTGGGGTTAAAAATGGAGCCGCAGAGACTGCGGCTCCCAAGGGGAAGCACCGGTGTCAGGTTATCCGGTGCGAGACAGCCGCTGGGGCGCCAGCCCAGCACCCGCGGCATGCTTGGTGAACCGTTCTTCAGCCAGTTCATTGGCAATTTCACCGGTAGGGAGCCCGGTGCGGTCAGAACGGTTAAAAATTTCGGTCAGGGTGTCGCCGATGGTTTCCACATGGGCGCGCACTTTTTCCGGGGATGCCCCTGTGCGTTCGTAGAACACATCAATGATGCCGCCGGCGTTAATCGCAAAGTCTGGAGCGTACAGAATGCCCCGCTGTTTCAGTGCCGCGTCGTGTTCCGGGCGATCCAGCAGATTATTGGCCGCGCCTGCGACGATACCGGCGCGAATGGCAGGAATACTGCGGTCGTTCAGGACGGCGCCCATGGCGCAGGGTGCGATAACATCCACGGGCAGAGTCAGTATGTCTTCCGCCGAGGCGGCGTGTGCGCCGAGCTGGTCGACAGCTCGCTGCATGTTGTCGGCGTGAATATCGTTCACCCAGAGTTCAGCGCCAGCGTCTTTCAGGTGTTGGGCCAGGCGGAACCCGACATTACCGATGCCCTGGATGGCTACTTTCAGGCCGGTAAGGTCGTTGCTGCCGAGCCGGTGTTTTACTGCTGCTCTGAGGCCAACAAAGGTGCCGTAAGCGGTGACAGGAGAGGGATCCCCGTTACTGGGGGTGCCGTCGAATCCGGTACGGTAGGCAACGCCGGCCACATGGCGGGTATGGCGCCCCATCACTTTCAGATCCGGCACGCTGGTGCCGGAGTCTTCGGCCGCAATGTAATGGCCTCCCAGGCTTTCCAGGTGCTTGCCCATAGCCTCCAGCAGGGCTTGTGTTTTGTGCTTGCGCGGATCGCCAATAATCACGGATTTGCCACCACCCAGGTCCAGATTGGCCAGGGCCGATTTGTAGGTCATTCCCCTGGACAGGCGAAGCACATCTCGCAGCGCTTCTTCATCACTGGCGTAAGGGAACATTCGGCAACCGCCTAAAGCGGGGCCGCGGGAGGTGTTGTGAATAGCGACAATGGCTTTGAGGCCGGTTTCGGCATCGCAGAAAAACGACAGGTGTTCGTGGTGATCGAACTCCGGATGGCTGAACAGCATGTTGAAATCCTCTCCCGCACAGCCGGATCCCGGCGGCAGGTTCTGTCTTGTTTTTGTCGGTCTGGCTTGTGGCCAGGGTGTCGATTTCAGGTGTCCTCCCGAAGGATTGGTCGGGTTGCCCTTTTGGGGCCGGACGAAATTCAAGCTAATGCAAGTTTACGTGAACGTCAACCTTGGCGGCCGGCGGAATTGTGAACTTGTTTGATTTAATCATCTAACTGCCTGAGCACTGGTAAGAAAAAAAACGCTTAATGGTGGTTTCTACCTATACGCGTTTTGCACTATCCGGCTTAGCTTCTTCAGATGTCTGTCGCCTCCTATCCTTATCAGTTTGATTCGCGGAAAGTCCGTTCCGAGTTCTTCCGCCTGCTCCCCATCTCATTCTTTGTGGTGGCGTTTGGTGCTGCCTTTGGTCTGGCCGCCATTCAGGAAGGGTTGACGCCGCTGCAGTCTATCCTGATGAGCACGACCGTGTTTGCTGGCGCTTCGCAGTTTGCGGCGGTGGATATCTGGGGCGCCGATGTCTCGGTTCTGCCTTTGATCGCCGTGGTTTTTGCCATCAATTCCAGGCACCTGCTGATGGGCGCCTCGCTATACCCGATGCTCAGGGAAGTCTCTCCCGGGCGGCGTTATGCGCTCTTGCTATTGCTGACCGATGCCAACTGGGCGGTCTCGGCCCAGGATTACCAGAATGGCAGGCGCAATCTGGAAGTGATTATCGGGGGTGGCCTGGTTCTGTGGCTGGCCTGGATTGTTGGTACAGCCCTGGGTGTCTACTTCGGCGGTTTGTTACAGAACCCCAAAGCCTTCGGGCTGGATATGGTGCTGGGTTGCTTCCTGCTGGCCATGGCACTGGGTGGCAATAAATCCCCGCGGGTGCTGGTCGCCTGGTGCGTTTCCGGCGCAGCCTCCCTTGCCGCCTGGAAATGGCTACCGCCCAATATGCACGTGGTGGTTGGCGCGATCGCTGGTGGTCTGGTCGGTTTGTTCTGGCTGGAACACAAAACCGAGGTGGCGGATAGCCAGCGGGAGGTGTCTGGTGACCATTGAAACTACCACCCTCGGTGTGCTGGCGCTGATCACTATCATGACAGTGGTGACACTGATTACCCGTTTTGGCGGCGTGTTCGTGATGTCGTTTGTGCGCATCAATCCGAGGGTAGAGAGTTTTATCAATACCATGGCCAGCTCGGTGCTGATCGCCATCATTGTACCCATGGCGGTGGGTGGCGATCTGGGTGCGCTGGCAGCACTGGTAGCCACGACGGTTTCCATGCTTGTGTTCCACAAGCCGCTTCCCGCTATCGCTATTGGCTTGCTGGCCGCTGCGACGGTTCGTTATTTGCTCTGATGTCGTCGGTGGGTGTGGTTGAAATCTGCTCAAGTTTTCGGTGATGGTGCCGTTAAGTGACCCAGTGTCACTGAGGTACCACTCCATGATTGCATCCAGCCAGATTTCGCTGTTTCAGGACAGCAGCCGCCAGGTCTCGGCGTTTGACAGTTCCCAACTGAGAATCCGCCAGTCTGCCGCCCCGGAGCCGCAGGGGCAGACCAATCGGGGCAGCGAAGTGTCGCTGATCCGACAGGCGGCGTATCGCTACAGCAGCCAGGAGCAGATGGCCTTTTCCAGCACCAGTGAGGTGACCGGGGCCAACCGAGCGGCCACCTTCACCAGTTCGGAACTGGTCGAAAAGTCTTCAGAGCTGTTCCTGATGGGGCAGCAGGCGCTGACGGTCAGCCGAGCCGCCCTGGGAGGTGAAGCAGCTGCGGAATCGCTGAAGAGTCTGTCGGTTTCTGCCGGTCGCTATATGTTCTACTCCGAAAGCGAAACCCGCAGCTTCGCGTCGACTGGCAGTATTACCCTCGACAATGGTGAAACCATCGACTTTACCCTGTCGCTCAGGCAGTCCCAGTCGCGTAGCTATGAATATTCCGAGCTGATCCAGATTCAGGAGCGTCCCCTGACTGATCCGCTGGTGATCAACTTTGGTGCTTCTACCGCAAGACTGACCGACACCCTGTTTGAATTCGACATGACGGGCAACGGCGAGACTGCGCAGTTCGCCTCTCTGGGCGCGGGCAGCGGATATCTGGTTTTTGACCGCAATGGTAACGGTAAAGTGGACGATGGCAGCGAATTGTTCGGCCCGGAAAGTGGATCTGGCTTCAGCGAGCTGGCTGCGTTTGATGACGATGGTAATCGCTGGATAGATGCTAACGATGAGATTTTTCAGTCCCTGTCGGTGTGGGTACAGACGGCTGATGGCGGCCAGGATCTGCGCTCGCTGGCGGAGGTTGGTGTCCAGGCACTGTATGTCGACAGCATGGACGACCGCTTCACTCTGACCAATCCTCAGGGCGTGCCCCTGGGGCAGATCAAGGCCTCTGGTATTTACCTGACCACTGACGGTGAAGTTCGGACTCTGGAAGAGCTGGACCTGGCGGAACAGAACACCGAATCGGCCCCGGCGGTTGAAACCGTTCTTGGGGTTCGTAACGCTGAACCCGAGATGAGCGGCGCAGCTTCTGCACGAGAGGAAGCGATCCGCAATGCCATAGAAAAACTGAACGAAATTCGTGAGAAGCAGCAGGCGTTTATTGAGGCTTCAAAAGAGCAGGGCGAAGAAAAGTCCCCGCTGGATGGTTATCTGAAGATCATTGATGAATTGCGGCTGGAGTTGCTGAACAGCCAGGATGAGAAGAAGCAAGCTGCCAGTCGGTATCTGGAATTCGCCAAGCTTTGAACTTGATGCCGAAGCTGAGCCAGCTCTGGGTTGGGGGTGGCCTCCCAAAAACCGCTACAAGCACTTCCATGTGCGCTTCTCTCCGGCCATCCATGGCCTCCGACATTTTTGGGAGACCACCCCCACCCCTGAGCGTCTAGCGAGCTGGTTGCTCGTGCATGGGGTTTGTGTCAAGCAAGGCCAGCTCGCCGAGTCCCGGTAATTTGATCCCCAGCGCCATGGGATTGATACCCAGCGACAACCCCAGAATATTCACTTCCAGACCCTCTCGAACCCCGGCCAAGACACCGAAATATCCACCCAGGGATAGTTGATAGCCCGCGCCACCCGGGCTTGGGGCGATCAGTCGGTCACCCAGGTAGTCCTTGCCGATGGCGTGGCTGGGCAGGGCTACGTCGAAATCCGGCGTTTCCCGTATCACCCAGGCCACGAAGGTGTTGCTGTTTGGCCCCGGCCAGGCTTCGTATTGGGTGGGGTAGGGATAATTTTCCACTGCCTGGTAGATCTGAGGAATCAAGGCCGCGGCTTTCTCTCCCCGAATGTCTGCATACAGTTCCGGCCTGGCGCCGTACCAGTGTCTGTCCGGGTCGCCGGGGCGGGAATTGACCACGTAGGTGCGCCAGCCGGTGACCTCGTGCACCTGATAATAATCAGCGCCCTGTTCTTTGGTCGCAATCCAGGTATGTACCGCAAAGTAGCCTCGCCAGCTCCAGGCGCGTGCGCCATAGACCTGAATAATGGCTTCCTCCACCTGTTCCGGTCGAGGCGCTATACCGGCGCTTTCCCGGCTGGCGGTACGCCAGCTCTCCGCAACCTCAAGGCTGCTGCTGGCGGCCAACAGAAGGGGGCCGCCCAGAAGCAACAGCAGGGCGCCGAGCAGGCCCGCGGCGTATTTGAGAAGTCGTTTCATTTACAGGTCCGGTTCGAGTATTTCCAGCATGCTACAGGCAAGATGATACGCCTTTTAACGGTCAATGGATGAAGCAGGTTAAAGAATGGTAGTTTGCCCAAGCTCACGCTGGCTTCTAGGCTCAACGTGTAAATATTCTTGAGTCAGGAGGCTGTCATGTCTGATCACCATGTCTACAAAAAAGTGGAAATCGTAGGCTCATCAAAGACAAGCATTGAAGATGCCATTCAGAACGCGCTGGATGAGTGTGGGAGAAGTGTTCGCAATATGGAGTGGTTCGAGGTAACGGAAACCCGTGGCCACATTGTCGACGGAAAGGTCGGTCATTATCAGGTGGGCCTGAAAATCGGTTTCCGGATTGCCGATAGCTAAGCAAACTTAGCCGCTTCTTATGGCGCGGTGCCGGATGGTGGTCACCAGGTGATTCAAAAGCTCCCGAGCCTCGCCCTCATGCAGGCTGTGAAACTTGTCGTGCAGGACTCTCCGGTCGTGATCGGAAGCGCCGTGCCGGACTTCCTTCACCAGGTCCAGGTACTGGCAGGCGGCGAGGTGGGCCTTGATTTCCACGTCAATGAGCCGGGTGAGCAGTTCATCCACCGTTTCGTGACAGAAGGGGCGGTGCTGGTTCAGGTGATTTCGGGCGTCCAGCGCAGCGTTTCTGGCCTCCAGACGTAAGTCGTTGGCGGATTCACCGGTTTCGACAGTTCGCAGAAACTGCCCCAGGCGTTCGTGCAGAAGCCAGATGGCCGGCCAGGTCTTCTGGTAGGCTTCCATTTCCGTTTGGTAACGGGCTTGGTCCAGTGAGGAATGGCTGGTCGACGGGCTATGATCTGAGCGGTTGAACTGGCTGACCCGGATGTCATCCATTTCACGCCAGAGGGTGTCCGACCTTTCCCTCAATGCGCTGAGCTGGCTCTGGTTTTTGTTCCGTAACCGGGATGCCAGTATCAGGCTGAGAAGCGCCAGCACAAAGGCACCCAATGCCACCATCAGGGGTGGATCAAATGCGGTGAGTATGCTTCCTGGCAGACCGGTATCCATGGCCGTTCACCTGATTGAAGTCCTGTCCTGATCGCTCAGTATACAGACTATTGCGGTGTTTGTTGTTTAAACGGCAGTAAGGTTTCCGCCTCGGCAAAATACCCTTGCACCTGGTCTGCTTCTTCGCGGGTGAAGTCGGCAATGGCGTCTCGGAATCCGGGGTGCTGTATACCGTGCCAGGAATGGGTGATCACCGGTTCAAACCCCCGAACCAGTTTGTGTTCGCCCTGGGCGCCGGCATCAAAATGTGTCAGCCCAAGCGCCAGCGCCAGCTCGATTCCCTGATAGTAACAGGTCTCGAAATGGAGGTGATTGTACTCGTCCAGACAGCCCCAGTACCGGCCGTAAAGCGTGTTTTGCCCCGACAGAAACAGGGCCCCGGCGATCATTTCGCCGTGTTTGATCGCCATGATCACGTGCATATGCTCGGGTAGCTGCTCTCTCAGTAACTCGAAAAACTGTTTGTTCAGGTATGGTCTCTGGCCCCGCTTCAGATAGGTGGCCTGGTAGAACACATAGAAGGTCGCAAGAACCTGGTCTGAAATATCCTTGCCATGGAAGCGGGCAAAGGTGATGCCCTGTTCCGTCACTTGCCGGCGTTCCTTGCGAATGGATTTGCGTTTGCGGGAATTCAATGCCGCCAGATAATCGTCGAAGCTGTGGTAGTTGTGGTTGTGCCAGTGGAATTGGCAGCCGATGCGATGCAGTTCATCGTCATGCGCCAGCAGTTGCTGGTCTTCGGCGTTGGGAAACAGCAGGTGCCAGGAGTGTGCCCCAAGGTGGTGTGTCAGGGTATCCAGCAAGTCGTGCAGGCGTTCGGGTGTCAGCTGTCGCCGCACCTCAGCGTCCAGCAGCAGCCGGGGTCCGGCAGACGGTGTGAACGGAATGGCGAGCAACAGCTTTGGATAATAGGGCAGGCCGTATCGCTGGTAGGCCTCGGCCCAGGACCAGTCGAACACATATTCACCCATGGAGTGGGTTTTCAGGTAGGCGGGTGCCAGGCCCACAATCCGGCCTTCGTGTTTGAATACCAGGTGGCTGGGGGGCCAGCCCGTTTCGGTGCGGGTGCAGCCGCTCTCTTCCAGTGCCTGAAAGAATTCGTATCGAAGAAACGGATTGGAGACCCCCGCCAGTCGTTGCCAGTCCGATTTCGGGATGGCGGCAATACTGGCTCGGGTCTCCAGAGTGAGTTCGCGTGGCGCGTTTTCTGACATGGTTGGTTTCAGGTCGTTGACGAATACCTTCTACCATACGCCAGAACCCGTCATTTGATCACTCCTTGTCTTGCTTCCCACTGTTGCTACAGCGTTGCTGCATTTTTTCCTGCCATTGATTCATGCGTTTTTCCTGTTTGGCCTGTCGTTCCTGATGAATCTCCGCCCAGATCTGGCGCTGTTCCTCATTCAGTTTCAGGCGATCGGCCATTTCTGCCCGATACGTTTCCCTCTCGGCCCGGCGCTCCTCACGGTTAAAGGGGCCTTTGCCTTCACGGAAGTTCTCGCACAGTTCCTGTTTGTCCCACTTACCGTTCTGGTTGTGTTTGCCGTGCCGTTCCGCGAGAACAGCCGGGCTGGCGGCCATCAGACTTGCCACCAGTACACCGGCGGTTAACAGGGTGGTTTTTACTTTCATTGGTCTTTCCTCGTCGTTGTTCACAATGGATGATGGCCATGCTACGCGGACGCAACGTCAGATGGTGTCAGGGCTACGTAAAGGTTCGGTAAAGGCCGGGAGACCGCCCGCAGCGCTGCAGGATGGCCATGCTAGACTGTGACCGGCACATCCCAGAGAGAAGACTATGCAGAACCGGGTACTGTTGATTGAAGATGACGATGAGTTACGGGAGCTGTTAGCCCGTTACCTGGCCAGCCAGGGCTTCAGTGTGCGTGAGGCCGCCAATGGTCGTGATGGACTGGCTCTCGCTCTGGGCCAGGATTGTGACATTGTGGTGCTCGATATCATGCTGCCTGATATCAATGGTCTGGATGTTCTGAGGGAACTTCGGGGCAAGACGCACTTACCCGTGATCCTGTTGACGGCCCGTGGCGATGAAACTGACCGAATCGTCGGCTTTGAAGTGGGCGCCGATGATTACATTCCCAAGCCCTGCAATCCCAGAGAGCTGGTGGCGCGGCTTCAGGCCCTGCTTCGTCGTATCGCCTGGGATCAGAAAACCGAGGTGGACGCCAGCCGGACTTATGGTGACTTGCGGGTGGAGCCTGGACAGCGCCGCATCTACCAGAATGACGCGCCCCTGGAACTGACCGGCACCGAGTATGAAGTGCTTCAGGTGTTGCTGGCCCATGCCGGCAGCGTGGTCCGCAAGACCGATCTCATGCAGTGGGCGCTGGGGCGCCGCCTTGAGGCCTACGACCGCACTCTGGATATGCACATCAGCAATCTTCGCAAGAAACTGGGCAATGATGACCCACCCCGCATCGAGACGGTGCGAGGACTGGGATACAGCTACCGGATACCCACATGTTGAAGCGCTTTATGTTTCCTCTGTTCTGGCGGATTTTTCTATCCATCTGGCTGGCCATGGCGGTAACCGTGGTGGCCAGCCACCTTGCCTCGCGTTATCTGTTGGACCGGGAACGCCAGGCGATTGAACGCCAGGTGGGTTTACAGGAACTGGCTCGCGAGGCTCTAGTCATTCGTGAACAGCGGGGTCGGGGGGATGCCTGGCGTTTTTTGCGTTCGGAAGGTGAACGCCTGGATTTGCACCTGATGCTGATCGAAAAGGAGCAGGGCCAGCATCGACTGCCCCGGGCGATTCGGGAACGCATCCAGTCCGGTTGGTACCCCCACAGGCCAGCTGTTCTGGATCTGCAGGAGGGCTATCAGCTAGTTGCCTGGCCCCGGATGGGCGGCGATGGTTGGCTGGACCCGAGAATGTTCCGGTTTGTGGAGATGGGGCTGGCGTTCCTGTTGATCTCCCTGGCCTGTTGGTGGATTGCGCGAATGGTCTCGCGGCCGTTGAGACACATGGAGGGGACGGCCCGGGCGATTGCCGGGGGGGATACTGGGCTGCGGGTTGCTGGTCGCATTGCTCGGCGCCGTGATGAAGTGGGCCAGTTGGCGACTGCATTTAACGGTATGACAGACCGGCTGTGCCAGCTGCTGGATCGTCAGAACCAGCTGTTGCGGGATATCTCCCATGATCTTCGTACTCCGCTGGCACGCCAGCGGGTGGCGATTGAACTGGCTTCGGACAGCGGCACCGATGAGGCATTGATGACCAGTATTCTGCGCCAGAACGAGCGGCTGGAAACCATGACCGGCCAGATTCTGACCCTGTACCGGGTGTCCGAGAACGGCGGTGATATGGCGCGTGAGCCGGTCAAGCCGATGGTCCTGGTCAATCACGTGCTTCAGGATGCCGCCGATTATGCTGAGCACCAGCGCGTGGAGTGCAAACTGGTGGCCTCGGAGGAGAGCAAAGCGGTGTCTGTGCTTGGCGACGGTGGTTTATTGCAGCGTGCGTTTGATAACGTGCTGCAAAATGCCCTGGACCACACTCCGCCGGGCAAATCGGTGAAGCTCTCTCTGTCCACGGGCAATGAGAGAATCCGTTTGATCGTCGCTGATGAGGGGCCGGGTGCTCCTGAAGACCTGCTACAACACTTGTTTGAGCCGTTTTTCCGGGCTGACAAATCCCGTGGTGGCAAAGGTTGGGGGCTGGGGCTCGCTATTGCCCGTGATATCATTCAGGCCCACGACGGGCACATCAGTGCCCGCAACCGGGACGAGGGTGGCCTGGAAGTGGCCCTTGAGCTACCGGTCTTTGTCGGAGGCTGAGGAATCGGCGCTCGGGCTTTGATCCGGTGCGTTGTCACTGCCCGGTTTCAGCTTGCTGGCGGCAGAAAAATCAATGCCTTCCTGCAGCTCATCCTCATCAAACCGGATGCCGCAGGCGGCCTTGCGTATCCGTGCAGGGGCCGCGGTCCCGGGTTGGGTCTGTTCGTTGTCTTCGGTCGTCATAGGATCGCCCATGAGTAAGGATTACCCGATTCCTGCAGGATACCTTGAGCGGGAAACGGAAGTGAAGAAAAGCCGCTTTATTGCCCGAGTGTATCCCGTCAGTGACCGGGACGACGTACGTACATATGTTGACCAGGCCCACCGCGACTACCCCGATGCCCGTCATGTCTGCTGGGGGTATCAGATCGGCCGGCCCGGCTCTGCGGCCGAGGCTGCCATGAATGATGATGGTGAGCCTTCCGGAACTGCCGGCAAACCCATTCTGGGCGTGATCCAGCACAAGGATATGGGTGACGTGCTGGTGATCGTTATCCGCTATTTTGGTGGTATCAAGCTCGGAGCCGGTGGCCTGGTTCGGGCCTATGCCGGCGCCGCTGAAAGTGTCTTGTCCGCCGTTGACCGCGTGGTGCAGCAGGCACGTGTGCAGGCAACGGTGCAGTTCGGGTTTGCCGATGAGCAACCGCTGCGGCACTGGTGCGACGGTCATGAAGGGTGTATCGACGCGATTTCCTATACTACGCGGGTGACAGCCAGCGTTTCCTTGCCTGTGGCTCAGCAACAGGACTTCAGCGCTTTTTGTGAGTCCCAGAAGATGGATTACCGTTTTGAAACCTGACTGACTGAGGCAGGCCGGTAGCCCTGGGCACGCGTATACTGGAGACATATGGGAACAACGGAGTTAAGCCTATGCGTATTATGATGATCGCTGCTTTGGCGTTGGCCATAACCGGCTGTGCCAGCAATGTGGTGACCGACTACAATCCAGCCACCGTTTTTGGCAATTACAGCAGTTGGGCCTTTGCCAGCAACGCCCAGGACTCTGGTTTCACCTCGCTGGATGACGCCCGGGTTCGGGACGCGGTAGAGCGCGAGCTGAACCGGAAGGCGATGAAAAAAGTGACGGAGACTGAAGCCGATCTTCTGATCAGCTGGCAGATTGTGGCAGAGGAACGGCTTGAGCAGGTAGGCGTTGGCCTGGGGTTCGGGTTCGGCCATGGCAACTTCGGCTGGGGCCTCTCATCGCCGCCACCGGTGCGAGAGGTAACCGAGGGCAAACTGGTGGTGAGAATGGTTGATCGGACCACCGAGGAAGTGGTCTGGCAAGCCGCGAGCCGGCGCTATCTCAATGAAAACCAGTCGCCGGAAACCCGTCGGAAACTGATTGACGAGGTTGTCTCGGAAATGTTTTCCAAATACCCTCCGGGCCTGAACTGATTGCAGATAAAGGCGTAACCATGGGTATGAACAAGCGCAAAGGCGGCCTTGTGTTCTCCACGGACCAGGGGCGGATGTGCCCGGAGTGCCGTAACCCGGTGGATGACTGCACCTGCCGGGGAGCGCAGAGGCCGGTCGGAGACGGTATTGTGCGCGTCAGCCGGGAGACAAAGGGGCGCAAAGGCAAGGGCGTGACCCTGGTGACCGGTATTCCGCTCGACGACAAAGAACTGAAAGCCTACGCCAAACAGCTAAAGGCCAAATGCGGTACAGGTGGTACAGTAAAAGACGGAGTGGTGGAGATACAGGGCGACCAGCGAGATATTCTGGTGCCGTTACTGGAGCAGGAAGGCTGGACCGTCAAGCGCGCGGGCGGCTAACGTTCTGAAGCTACCACAGTTGATCAATCAGGGGAGGCAGGCATGCACATAGCGGTACTTGGGGCAGGCGTCGTTGGTATCACCACCGCGTGGTACCTCCAGAAACAGGGGCACCAGGTAACCGTGGTCGACCGACAGAACCAGTCAGGACTGGAAACCAGCTACGCCAATGGCGGGCAGGTATCGGTGTCCCATGCCGAGCCGTGGGCCAATCCTTCGGCGCCCCTGAAAGTCGCAAAATGGCTTTTCCAGCCGGATGCCCCACTGTTGTTCCGGCCCCGGCTGGATCTTTACCAGTGGCGCTGGGCGCTGTCGTTCCTGGCTCAGTGTACCTCTGCCAAAGCCGCCCATAATATCCGCCAGATGGTCAATCTCGGTACTTACAGCCGTTCATGCCTGCAGTCACTGCGAGACGAACTGAAGCTCGATTATGACCAGTTAGCCAAGGGCATTCTGCATTTCTACACCAACCCTGCCGAATTCGATGCGGCCCTGGAACCTTCCCGCATCATGCGTGATCTGGGCTGTGACCGTCAGGTTATCGATGCTGGTCGTGCGGTTGAGCTGGAGCCGGCCCTTGAACCGATCCGTCATCGTATTGCCGGCGCGACTTACACCGCTGATGACGAAAGCGGCGATGCCCGAAAATTTACCCAGGCTCTGGCTGAGAAATGTAAAGAAGCCGGGGTGGCTTTTGAATATGGCACCGAAGTGCTGGGTTTTGATCGGGCGGGTGACCGGATCCTGGGAGTGCTGGCGCTCAAGGACGGCAAACACCACACGCTTCGGGCGGACAGCTATGTGTTGAGCCTGGGCAGTTTCAGTGCGGTACTTGCCCGTCAGCTCGGGATGTTCCTGAATATCTATCCGGCCAAGGGTTACTCTATTACCGTGCCGGTGAAAAACGAAGAAGCAGCTTTTAACGTCAGCCTGACCGACGATGAATACAAGCTCGTGTACTCGCGTCTGGGTGACCGAATGCGTGTCGCTGGCACGGCAGAACTGAACGGTTACCGTCGCGACCTGAACTTTACCCGTTGTCGGGCGATTGTCCGTCGGGCTGCGGAAGTCATGCCCGAGGCTGGCTATTGGGATCAGGCCGAATTCTGGACCGGTTTGCGGCCCGCAACGCCATCCAATGTGCCCTACATCGGTAAAAGCCACTTCAGCAATCTGTACCTCAATACCGGGCACGGTACCCTGGGCTGGACCCACTCCTGTGGCTCGGCGGCCGCTCTGGCGGATATTGTGGCTGGCAAGAGTCCCGAGGTGGACTTCACCTTCTCCGGTCTCTGAGCAGCCGACGATTCCGGCAGTGCACAAATAAAAACGCCGGCGTCTGTTGCCAGGACGCCGGCGTTTTTGCTTCCCCGGAAGATTAGTCTTTCAACTGATCTCGAATCAATTTCTTGTTGATCTTGCCGACGCTGGTCTTGGGAATGTCTTCCACAAAACGCATCTGCTCGGGAATCGCCCATTTATTAATGTCGCCACTGTCGACAAACTGTTGCAGGTGCTGCTTGATATCCTGCTCAGAGATGGATTCTCCGGGCTTCAGGGTGATCAGGGCGTAGGGACGTTCCCCCCATTTCTCATCGGGCACACCTACCACCGCAGCCCCGGCAACGGCAGGGTGCTGGCTGATCATGTTCTCCAGGTCGAGCGACGACAGCCATTCGCCTCCGGTCTTGATCACATCCTTGATGCGGTCTTTGATGGTCAGCGTGTTGTCCGGCTCCATGGAGGCGACATCACCGGTGTGTAACCAGCCGCCTTCCCACAGTTCCTCGCCTTTGTCCGGCTGTTTGAAGTAGCTCTGGGTCAGCCAGGGGGCCCGGGCGACCACTTCACCTTTGGCTTCGCCATCATGGGGTACCGGTTTGCCATCAGGATCGACAATTTCCAGTTCCACCATGGGCACGGCTTTACCGGTCTTCACCCGGATTGCGGTTTGCTGCTCCAGGGCCAGTTCAAGATCCGCCGGGGAGAGGTGCGTGGTGCTCAGCAGCGGGCAGGTTTCCGACATGCCGTAGCCGGTGAACATCTTGATGCCCAGTTTCGCCCCCGCATCGCACAGGCCTTTGGTCAGGGCGCTGCCACCGATGAGCACATGCCAGTTGCTCAGGTCCGCGGTCTTGATGGACTCGGTGGCCATCATCATCTGCATGATGGTGGGCACGCAGTGGGAGAAGCTGACTTTGTGCTCCTTGAGCAGATCCACCAGCAACTCGGGTTCATAGCGACCGGGATAGACCTGCTTTATTCCCATCATGGTGGCCGCGTAAGGCACGCCCCAGGCGTGAACGTGGAACATGGGCGTAACCGGCATATACACCGAGGATGAACGCAACAGCGGCATTTCGTCGAAATGGGAGATGCTGCCGGCCATGGAAAGCGTATGCAGTACCAGCTGGCGGTGGCTGAAATACACGCCTTTCGGGTTACCGGTGGTGCCGGTGGTGTAGAAAGTGGTGGCGACGCTGTTCTCGTCGAAATCGGGGAAGTCGAAGTGGTCGCTGGCCCCCGCGAGCAGGGCTTCGTACTCGCCGTGGGTGTCGAAAGAGGCATTGCCCGGCTTGTCGCTGTCGGTTACCTGAATCCAGGTTTTGACGGTTTTGATCTCGTCTTTCACGCCCTCGATGATGGGCAGGAAGTCATCGTGCACCAGTACCGCGTCGTCTTCGGCGTGGTTCATGGTGTAAACGATCTGCTCCGGCGACAGGCGCACGTTGACCGTGTGCAGTATGGCGCCAATCATCGGAATCGCAAAGAAACACTCAAGGTACCGTGGGGTATCCCAATCCATCACAGCCACGGTATCGCCGGGTTTGATACCGGCGTCTGTCAGGGCATTGGCAAGTCGATGGATGCGTTCGACAAGGTCCTTGTAGGTGTACTTGCTGCGATCGGCGTAAACGATTTCCTGGTCCGGGTTGTAGCGGGGGCCGGACATCAGTAACCGCTTGATCAGGAGCTGGTACTGGTGGGCATTGTCAGCCGGTTTGAGAATTCGGGGTTGAGCCATGTTGTTGTCCTCTTTCTCTGCTTATGTTTGTTGTCACGGTAAGAAAGACGGGCTGAGTGGGGCTTATCCGTAGGTACAGAGATAAGCAGTATCGGCATCCGTTTTTGCTTTGAAGCTTGCTTGCCCCGCTACCTCAAAGCTCTCGCCGGCGCCGAAGGTTTGCCAGTCTTGCTGGCCTGGCAGCAGCACGGTCAGTTCACCGCTGACGACCGTCATGGTTTCTTTTTCTGAGGTGCCGAATTCGTATTCCCCGGCACTGATAACACCGATTGTGGCAGGCAGTGTGCTGGACTGGAAAGCCACTGATTTTACCTTGCCATCGAAGTATTCATTGACTGTCAGCATGTCTGGTATTCCTTGAAATGGTTTGCAGCCTACTATACTGGAAATTCCTGTGCTGCCAATCACAAACTATTGGTTTGAGGTGCCTTTTTCAGTGTGGGTTGGCATCTCTGGCTCTAGCTCCTCTAGACCGCTACTGAGCTTATGGGTCTCCGGGTCGTATCGTTCCTGCAGTTCATCCTTGATAGTGCCTGCCCATAGTTTGGTGCCGGTGAAATAACCGGCCCGGCCTATGACATGGGCGGCAATGGGAGCGGTCAAAAGAATGAAGATAACAATGGCAACGGCGCGAGCGGCCACGGTGCTATCCCCGAAATAGAACGCCACGCCACCCATGGTCATCATGGCCCCGAGGGCACCGGCTTTGGTCGTGGCGTGCATACGGGTGGGGAGATCGGGCAACCTGAGAACGCCGATGGCGGCCAGTACCATGAAAGCAGCGCCTGCCAGAAGCAGAACGGATACCAGTATTTCAATCATTCTTAACGCCTCCGCGCTCCACGAATCTGGCGAAGCCGATGGCTGCCAGAAAGGCTGTCAGGGCGATAACAATGGCAACATCCAGGAAACTGGCTACGCCGGTATCAATCGCGTGCACACCCACGTAGCCAACCACGATGGAGGCGATCAGCTCCAGTGCGACCACCCGGTCCGGCAGGGACGGACCACGGGTAAGCCGAATGAAGGCAAAGAGCAGCGCCAGAGACAGCATCAGATAGACAATATTGATCACAACACTCAGCATGGCTGGCCTCCTAGCGTGTCACCTTCAGGATTCGGCGTTCGAGTTCTCTCAGGTCGTTTCTGAGTTGCTCTTCGTCGTGAAGAAACATGGCGTGAATAAACAGCACCTTTCGATCGTCAGAAACATCCAGGCTCAGGGTTCCGGGGGTGAGAGAAATGACGCTGCTGACAAAGAGAATTTCCATATCGGTCTCGGCCCGGAGCGGAAACGCGATCACTCCCGGCTTCATGTGCCAGACCGGCGTTGCGATGTCATAGGCGACCCTCAGATTCGACTTCACCAGTTCTTTCAGGAAATACACCAGGAAAGCGGCGAGACGGGGAATCCGGCGGGAATACCCTTTCAGCACCGGCACCTGTTTCTGCAGCACCATGAGGGCGACGTAGCCAAAGATAAAACCTGCCAGCAGGTTCATGGCCGTGATGCTACCCGTGAGGGTTACCCAGGCCAGAGCCAGCAGTAAATTCCAGAACAGGCCGATCATTCAGGTTGCCCTCCCAGAACCGCTTCTATGTAAAGCTGCGGGTTCATCAGCTGCTCGGCGGCGGATTCTGCAAGCACGTAAATGGGCTGACCATAGAGGCCAATAATCAGTGTGCACACCGCAAGCCCGACCACCGGGGTGTAGTAGGCCCAACTGCGTTTGTCTTTGATGTCACCATTGAGCCGTCTGGTGTCGGTAACGTGCTCGGGGACTTTCTTCCAGAACACTTCCGCCCAGATCTTGATCATGGAGTAGAGGGTCAGCAAGCCCACGAGCAAGGCGACCGCTGCGACAAGATATTCGCTGGATTCCAGTGTGGCACGGACAACAACGAACTTGGCGAAAAAGCCGGACAAGGGCGGAATACCTGCCAGCGACAGGGCCGGAATCAGGAATAGTAACGCCAGGTAAGGGCGCTGACGATACACGCCACCCAGGTCTTTCAGCTCATAGCTGCCCAGCAGGCGATAGGTGATGCCGCTCACCAGGAACAGATTCGTTTTAACGATGATGTGATGCATGATGTAAAACACACCGCCAATCAGCGCCAGGGGCGTAAACAAGGCTAGTCCCAGAAGCATGTAGCCGATCTGGCTGACGATGTGGAAGGACAGAATCCTGCGGAACTCGAACTGTGCGGCGGCGCCGAGTACACCGGTCAGCATGGTCAGTGCCGCCGCCCAGAGCAGGATGGTGTGGGTGTATTCAACATCCTGGGTGAATATCAGTGTGAATACCCGATAGAGCGCATACACCCCGACCTTCGTCAGCAATCCCGCAAACAGTGCGGATACTGCGACCTGAGGGGTGTGGTACGAGGCCGGGAGCCAGAAAAACAGTGGGAATGCCGCCGCCTTGATACCGAACGACACCATGAACATGAGCGACACCACCGTGATCATGCCTGGATCATCAACCCGGCTTACCTTCTGGGCGATATCCGCCATGTTGAGGGTGCCCACCATGCCGTACAGCAGGCCGACGGCTGACAGGAATAGGGCCGATGAGAACAGGTTCAGGGTAACGTATTTGATGGCGCCTTCCATCTGGGCACGCTCGCCACCGAGGGTGAGCAGGGCAAAGGAGGCCAGCAGCATGACCTCAAACCAGACGAAGAGGTTGAAAATATCGCCGGTCAGGAAGGCACCAGCGACCCCGGCAAGCAACAGGTGCATCAGCGGGTAGTAGCCGAACCTTTCGTGGCCCGGAGGCGTTGAAGCCAGGGAGTAGATGGCGATGGCGAGCCCGATAATGCCAGTCAGCACAATCATGATGGCGCTGAGGATGTCCGCCACCAGCACAATGCTGAACGGCGCCGGCCAGCTGCCCATTTCAACCACCAGAAAGCCTTTGTCGATGGTTGAGCGCATCAGCCAGATGCTGGCGGCCAGCAAAAGAGCGGTGGCTACCACGCCAACCAGGCGTTGCAGCTGAACCGAGCGCCACAGCGCCAGGGACAGGGCGCCGGCGGTCAGGGGGATCAGAATCGGGAGAACAACTTCCAGGTTCAAGTGTCGGTATCCTTCATCTTGTCCAGATCATCGGTGCCCACAACTTCGTATGCCCGGCGGATCAGAACCACCGCAAAGGCCAGAACGCTGAACGCGATCACGATAGCCGTAAGGATGAGGGCCTGGGGTAACGGATCTGCCACCGTTCCAGCCACCTGCTTCGCGCCGTCGGCTATCAGCGGAGGTGCGCCCCGGGTTAGACCCGACACCACAAAAATCAGCAGGTTTGCCGCATTGCTCAGAATGATCAGGCCAATAACGATTTTCACGATGGAGCGTCTGAGCATCATGTAGATACTGGCCGCGAACAAGATACCAACCACAAGGGCCATCAGGCTTTCCATAGCGATGCTCCCCGTTCAAAAAACTGTGTTCGCCTCATCCCTCAACCTCCATCAGACCGATCACGAATGTCATCAGTGTGCCAAGGACCGCCAGATACACGCCAATGTCGAAGACGAGTACGGTCGATAACTTCAGGTAGCTGTCACCCGGCAGCGGAAGCTCCCACCAGTGGGCGGTGAGCATGGCCTGACCAGACAACAGGGCCGGAATTGTGGATGCCAGCCCGAACAGCAGGCCGGCTGCCAGGAGATCCTTCGGGTGCACCCGAAGGAGTTTGCGGGTGGCTTCCGCGCCGAAGGCGAAGGCGTAGAGAACAAACGCGCTTGCAGCGACCAGGCCCCCGATGAAACCGCCGCCGGGTTCGTCGTGCCCGCGCAAAAGCAGGAACACCGAAAACATCAGCTGCAGCGGCATGATCGCCAATGCCGCGGTGTGGAGAATCACGGTGTTGGATTTCATGGCTTGTACTGGTCCTCCGCCCTGAGCTTGATCATGGAGTAAACGCCAATTGCGGCAAGACCCAGTACAAATATTTCCCCCAGAGTATCCAGTTGCCGGAAGTCCACCAGAATTACGTTGACGATATTTTTGCCAAACGCCAGACCATAGCTGTTTTCAACGTAGTAGCTGGAAATGCTGTCAAAGTACTGGATATCCAGAACAGCAAGAATGATGAGCGTCATCACCACGCCCGCAAACACTGCGACAGACAGGTCCCGGTAACGTTCCCAGGACGAGGACAGCTTGGCAAACGGTGGCAGCCGGAACAGCACCAGCACAAGCAGAATGACGGTGAGGGTCTCCACCAGTAGTTGGGTAATGCCCAGATCCGGTGCACTGAAGTGAATGAAGGTCAGGGCCACACCAAAGCCCAGTACCCCCAGCGAAGCAACCGAGCCAAGCCGGGACCGGGTGACACAGGCAAAGACGGTCGCAGCGACAATCAGGAGCGCGATTCCCCACTCGTAGAAATAACTGTCACTGAAGTCAAAATCCAGCTGGAGACCATGCCGGGTCAGCAGGGTATAGCCTGCCAGAGAGAAGGTGACAAGAACCAGTACCAGAAGATAGATTCCGAGAACGCCGTTCTGCAGGAGCCGGGTCTGCCAGCCCGCAACCTGACTGATCCCTTCCATAAAGCGGAAATAACCCGCCTCGGGGCCGATTCGGCTGGCGGCGGTATTAAGCGCATACAGGGTTGGCTGCAGTCGGCGCCAGCCTACCACCAGGAACGAGCCTGCCAGGAGACTGAGACCGGAAAGCATCAGGGGAAGGTTGATGCCATGCCAGAGGGCGAGGGCGGTTTCTACCGGGTAGCCGGAGACTGCTGAAATAGCGGCGTCCAGAACCAGATTTGCGGGCAGAGATGGCATGATTCCGAAAACCAGGGCGAGCAGTGCCAGCACGCCGGGGCCGATCAGCATCGCAAACGGAGCCTCGTGGGGCAGTTTGGGTGTTTTGACAACCGGGCCGAAAAAAGGCTTGATAATCACCAGGCCGGCGACGGCTACCACAAGAATGGCCGAGAGAACGGCTGCCACCAGCAGCCCGGTTTGCCATACCGGCGCATTCAACAACGACTCCAGCAACAGCTCCTTCGCCACGAAACCGAACAACGGCGGCAGGCCCGCCAGCGATAAGGCCGTGAGGCCGGTGATCACGGCTGTTTTGGGCATGCGATGCCTGAGGCCGCCCATCCTGGTAATGTCTTTGGTGCCGGTTTCGTGGTCCAGTGCGCCGGCGAGCATAAACAAGGCGCCCTTATACAGCGAGTGGGCCACCAGGAAACAGATGAAAGCTGTGATGGCCAGTTCCGTCCCCACGCCCACCAACATGGTCAGGGTGCCCAGCGCCATCACCGTGGAATAGGCCAGAACCTTTTTGATGCCGGTGCTGCTGTAGGCAAGATAGGCGCCGGTGAGCATAGTGACGGCACCAAACACCAACAGCGAGCCGCTCCACAGCATGTCTCCGTTCATTGACGGGTTCAGGCGGGCCAGCAGATACACACCTGCCTTCACCATGGTGGCGGAATGCAGGTAGGCCGAAACCGGGGTGGGGGCAGCCATGGCGTTTGGTAACCAGAAGTGGAAAGGCACCTGCGCGGATTTGGTAAAGGCGCCAATCAGTATGCAGACTGCTGCCGCGGTGTAATACGGGTGCTCATGAATGGACAGTTCTGTCGCCAGAAGGCCCGAGAAGGAGGAATCCCCGGTGATAATAATCAGCAGGATCAGGCCCGCCATCAACACGAGCCCGCCACCTGCGGTTACGAACAGGCCCTGGAGGGCAAACTTGCGCGCGTCGGTATCTTCATGGTTGAAGCCGATCAGCATGTAGGAGGTGATGCTGGTCAGTTCCCAGAACACAAAAAAGGTAATGAGGTTGTCCGAGAGTACCAGCCCGAGCATCGAGGCCATGAACGACAACATGATGATGTAGAACCTTGCCAGGTCTTTGTGGCCTTTAAGATAGGAACCCGCGTAGATCAGAATGAAGGTGCCGATGCCGCTGATCAGAAGGGCGAACGCCAGGGACAGGCCATCAACCATGAAGTCCAGGGTAATCCCGAGGCCTGGCATCCAGGGCGTTTCAAACAGGAGTTTTTCACCACCACGGATCGCGGGAATCAGGCTGGCGAAGTAGGCGGTGAGGGAGGCGGGTAGCAGAGCCAGTACCCAGCCGATGTAACTGCCTGCCAAACGATATAGCGCCGGTACCGCGACCGCCAGCATAAATCCGGATAGCACAGCCAGTAACATCATGGGAGAGGACTCCTTAAAGACCTGACTTTACGCGTATTGAAATATATCGGTGCCGGTAGCCTTTTGATTTATACGATTGTTTTGAACAAAAGGCTCAATGAGCCCTTGAATAGCAAGGGCTCATTGATCCCAGGTCTGACCGCGAGTTTCCTCAGAGGTTCTGACTTCCAGGTGCATGGCGGCCTTTGCCAGGAAGTTAGCGCTGATGGGCGCCGTCATGAACAGGAACGCCGTGATCAGGATTTCCTCGATCCCGATGCCTCGTCCAAGCGTGCTGAAGTAGATCACGGAGCTGATCACGATAGCGCCAACGCCAACCGTGGTGGCTTTGGTCGGGCCGTGTAGCCGGGTGTAGAAATCCGGCAGTCGAGCCAGACCAATGGCACCGATGAGAGTAAAAACGCCACCGATAATCAGCATGGCGGAAATGGCGTATTCTGCGAAGGTGCTCATAGGGTGTCCTCCGGGTTATTCAATGACGCTGCCGCGCTTGAGGTATTTGGCCATGGCGACGGTTCCAACAAATCCCATAACCGCAATCAGCAGCGCAGACTCAAGGTACATGCGCGTTTTCAGCGTGATGCCCAACAGAATGATCAATGCGATGGCGTTAATGTAGAGGGTGTCCAGCGCCAGTATCCGGTCCGGCGCATCCGGGCCCTTGATCAGGCGGTAAACGTTCAGCAAGGCGGCCAGCGTGACCATGGCAATGGTGATGTAGAGCGCGGTTAGCATCATTGGAACATCTCCAGCAAAGGCTTTTCGTACCGGTTCCGGATGGTGTCGATGACTTCCTGCTCGTCCTCGGCGTCCAGGGCATGAATCAGCAGCAGTGTGTTGTCATCGCTCACATCCGCGCTAACGGTGCCCGGCGTCAGGGAAATGGTGCTGGCGAGAATGCTGATAGCCAGCGGATCCTTGAGTTCCAGGGTGTAGCAGATGAACATCGGGCGTGGTTCGCGAGGGCTCAGTATCAGCCTTGCCACATCAACGCTGGCGACCACAATGTCCCACAGAACCCGCAACAGGTAGGCAGGTGTCTTCCAGGCCTTGAGCAAGGTGGGTGGATCTGGCCAGAAACCCTGGGTCATCAGGGGGATTATCCAGGCCAGGATCAGTCCAAGAACAATACTGCCGCCACTGATGCCGTCACTCAGAAATTGCCACATGACGAACAGGGTCAGGCTCAGCCAGGGGTGGGGAAACCTCAGTCGATCAAGCATCAGTCATCCTCCCCGACCATAGGCATCTGCAGGATTTCGATATAGGCATTGTTATTGTGTAGCTGTTCGGCCGTTGCATCGGTATAGCGTGTTATTGGACCGGCAAACACGACCAGGACGATCGCCAGTGCTGTGAGCGCGCCAGCTGCCACAGAAATCCGACCATTCAATGGGTCCGGCTTTTCCAGGTGGCCGTCGACGGTTCGCCAGAAAACAATACTGCCGGCCCGACTGTAGGCAATGATTGTGAGGAAGCTGCCAACCAGAAGCACTGACCAGAGCCAGGCCATTTCGAAACCGGGCTCAATGGACTGTAGAATCAACAGCTTGCCAATGAAGCCGCTGAGCGGAGGTAACCCGGCGGCGGCAACGGCACCGATCAGAAACAGCACGCTCAGGAAGGTGCGGTTATGCATCCTGGGCGCGGTGATGATGCGATCATTCGCGCTGCCGCGCTGGTTGGCTATCAGTTCCGATACAAGGAACAGGCCGCCGACGGTCCAGGTCGTGCTGAGCATATAGAACAAGGCGGCAGACAAGCCGGCTTCGGAGCCCAGAGAGATGGGAGCCAGCAGGGTGCCCACGGATATGATCACCTGCCAGGCCACAAGCGTCTTCAGGCTACCAGAGCCCAGAGCGCCTATGACGCCCATGGCCAGGGTGGCCAGAGCGATCGGGAACAACCAGTCCATGCCGAGATTGGCGAGCTCACCGGCTTCGTCGCCAAACACCAGTGGGTACACCCGCAGGATGGCGTAGATGCCCACCTTGGTCATGACCGCAAACAGAGCCGCAACGGGCGCCGTGGCTTTGGAGTAGGCACGGGGCAGCCAGAAACACAGCGGCAGAATGGCGGCCTTCAGGCCGAAGACTACCAGCAACATCATGCCGCCGGCCTTGACGATATTCAGGCTTTCACCGGTTACCTGGGGAACCTTGACCGCAAGGTCTGCCATATTCAGGGTGCCGGTGACGCTGTAGATCATGCCCACACTGATCAGGAAGATCGCCGAGCCGATCAGGTTGAGAACCACGTAGTGGAGGCCAGGCACAGTCCTTATGGTGCCTCCACCATGCATCAGCAAGCCGTAGGAGGCGATCAGCAGCACCTCGAAGGCAACGAAAAGGTTGAACAGGTCACCGGTCAGGAAGGCGATGTTGAGGCCCATCAACTGGAACAGGAACAGGGCGTGGAACTGTCGGTTACCCTCGTCGGCGCCGCCGATGGCATACAGGTGGCAGAACAGGGCCAGAACGGAGGTCATGACCAGCATTAGCGCGGCCAGCCGGTCCAGAACCAGGACAATCCCGAACGGCGGCTGCCAGTTGCCAAAGGCATAGATGCGGTAACTGCCGTCGTTTGCCAGCACCAGAAGGACTATGGCCGAGACCAGGATCAGCACGGTGGTTGCCAGTGCCAGGGTTCGGCGCAGCGTGATGGGGGCATAGCCCATCAGTGCCTGCAGAATGCCGCCAAGCAGAGGAATCAGAATCGGAGCGGTAAGCCAATGGTTCATTTACCGGTTACCTCCTCGTCTTCCTGCTCCGGTGCTGGCGATTTATAGGGTTGTTTGCCATCAACATGGTCATCTTCGTTATCCGCAAGGTTTCGTAGCGACATCACCACCACAAAGGCTGTCATGGCGAAGCCAATCACGATGGCCGTTAAAACCAGCGCCTGCGGCAGTGGGTCGGCATAGCTTTCCGCAGTGCCGATAATCGGTTGCTTGCCGGTAGCCAGCCGGCCAGTGGAGAACAGGAAAAGGTTTACCCCGTAAGACAGGAGTGTCAGGCCAACCACCACGGGGAACGTGCGCGCCCGCAGCAGCAGATAAACGCCGGAGGCGGTCAGGGCACCAATCACCAATGCATAGACAAGTTCCATTACGCGCCCTCCCTCTTACTCTTGATGGCCGAATGCGGCGATATGCGGCCAATGGTCACCAGCGCCAACAGGGTGGCCCCGATTACCGTGAGATAAACACCCAGGTCGAAGACCAGTGCTGAGGCTACCTCGAACTTGCCGACTACCGGCCAGGTGATATAGCCAAATGTTGAGGTCAGGAACGGATAGCCGAAGGCCAGGCTGGCCGCGCCGGCAATGGTTGCGAACAACAGGCCCAGGCCAATGACGTTGTGATATTTGAACGGAATCCGGTCCTGGGTCCAGTTCAGGCCACTGGCAATGTACTGGAGGATCAGGGCTATCGAGGTGATCAGACCCGCGATAAATCCGCCGCCGGGCAGGTTGTGTCCACGCAGGAAGATGAATGCCGACACCATCAGGGACAGCGGCAACAGTGGCCGGGCAATCAAGCGCAGCATTAACGGGTAGGCATCCCGTGACCAGGCATGGCCTTCGCCATCACTGGGTGGTGGCGTCAGCGGCGTATTTTTCAGCAGCGCGTAAATGCCCAGGGCAGCAATCGCCAGAACGGTGATTTCGCCCAGGGTATCAAAGCCCCGGAAGTCCACCAGGATGACGTTGACCACGTTGGTGCCGCCACCGCCCGGTTTGCTGTTCTCAAGGAAGAAATCGGAAATCGAACTGAACGGTTGCGTCAGCATGGCCAGGGTAACCAGAGTCATACCAATACCCGCAATACCCGCGATGGCGATGTCCCGGAAGCGACGTTTCAGCGGCGTTTCCACGGGTGTCCAGCCCGGCATGTAGTAGAGCGCCAGCATGAGCAGAACAATGGTCACCACTTCCACCGACAACTGGGTCATGGCCAGGTCGGGCGCCGAAAAGCGGGCAAAAGCCAGTGCAACGATCAGGCCCACCACACTCAGCACAACCAGCGCGTAAAACCGCTGCCGGTGTACGGCCGCCGTCAACAGGGCACAAATGATCAGTACGCCTGCGGCAATGGCGGTGGGCCAGTCCACAGGGCTCAGCCCGGTCTCACCAATGAAGATGCCCAGATCCAGCAGTGGCATGGCAGCGACTGCCAGTACGCTGACCACAAGCAGCATGCCGTATCTTTGCAGAGAGCCGTTCTCGATTCTTGCCGTAAAGCCGTTCGCCAGGTCGACAATCCGCAGTACGATCGCTTCGAATACGGCCTTCTCGTCGATTTCCTTGAAGCGCGCGTGGAAATCAAAGAACTTCTGGCGCTGGCTATACATGATCAAACCGCCAAAGAAAGCCGCAAAACTCATGATCAGTGGCAGGTTAAAGCCATGGATAACCGCCAGTTGATAATCCGGCACCTCGCCGCCAAGGGTGGCGTGGGCGGCAGCGTATAGCAGAGGCCCGACCGATACCGCCGGGAACATGCCTACCATGATGCAGGCGAAGACCAGGATCTCCACCGGGATTTTCATGTACCGGGGCGGTTCGTGGGGCGGGTAGATGGGCAGATTGACGGGCTTGCCGTTAAAGAACACGTCGTGAATAAAACGTGCGGAATAGGCGACCGCAAAAATACCGGCCAGCGTGGCGACGATCGGTGGCAGCCAGGCCCAGATGCCGGGCAGATTCAGTTGCAGGGACTCGGCAAAGAACATTTCCTTGCTCAGGAAGCCGTTCAGCAGCGGAACCCCCGCCATGGATGACGCGGCCACCATGGCCAGAGTGGCAGTGTGGGGCATATATCGCCACAGGCCGTTAATCCGGCGCATGTCCCGGGTACCGGTTTCATGGTCGATAATACCGGCGGCCATGAACAGTGAGGCCTTGAAGGTGGCATGGTTGATTACGTGGAATACCGCTGCCACCGCCGCCAGCTCGGTACCCATACCGAACAGCAGCGTGATCAGGCCAAGGTGGCTGACAGTGGAATGCGCCAGCAGCCCTTTCAGATCGTGCTTGAACATGGCCACGTAGGCGCCAATCAGCAAAGTTGCCATGCCGGTAAAACTGACCATGTAGAACCATTGTTCCGTACCAGCCAACGCCGGATACAAACGCGCCATCAGGAAAATCCCGGCCTTGACCATGGTGGCGGAGTGCAGGTAGGCCGAAACCGGCGTTGGCGCCTGCATGGCATGGGGTAGCCAGAAATGGAACGGGAACTGGGCAGACTTGGTAAAGGCGCCCAGCAGTACCAGCGTCAGGGCGACGGGGTACATGGCGTGGGCTTTGATAACATCGCCGGCCGCCAGCACATCGTCCAGTTCAAAGCTGCCGACAATGTTGCCGATGATCAGAATGCCCGCGAGCAACGCCAGCCCACCGCCACCGGTCACCGCCAGCGCCATGCGGGCGCCACGACGAGCGTCCTGTTTGTGGTTCCAGAAACTGATGAGCAGGAACGAGGTGAGACTGGTCAGTTCCCAGAAAATCATCATCAGCAAGAGATTGCTGGAGAGTACGATGCCCAGCATGGAGCCTTTGAAACAGAGCAGCAGCGCGTAAAACTTCCCGATATTCTCGGCCGGCTTCAGGTAATAGCGGGCATAGAGAATAATCAGCACGCCAATAATCAGAATCAGCAGTGCGAACAGCAGAGACAGTCCATCGAGGCGGAAGCTGAAGGAAATGCCGATCGCCGGTAACCACTCCCAGGATTGCAGGACGGTGCCACCGTTGGCCAGTGTTTCCCAGTGCGGAAACAGGGCAGCCAGGGCAATAAGCGCCGGAACAGAAGAGGCAATCGCAATTGCTGTTCGCCCTCCAAGGGCAAACAGCGGGGCAGCTATAGCCCCCAGAAATGGCAGAAATACAACCAGCGGTAGCGACATCGCAACCTCGTTATCGGTGTTCTTTTACATGAGTACCAAAGGCGTGTTTGCCTGAGTCTAGTCTCCGACCAGCCACCGTGCACGATGAGCATCGGGATCGGGTCGGCATGGATCGGGTGGATTCAGCAGGAAACAGGCGGGTCCGGGAAATACGGAAGGCGTCCCCGATGCCGCGCGATGTCAGCGGTAACGGGTGGGCGGGTGATTCTAATGCAGCCGAAGGACCTTGCGGTCATGGTTGCTCCGTCAGTCAAACTTGAAATGCGATGATACGTGGCCCGTCGGTCAGGTCAAGTCAACTTGCCATTGATCAAGTGTATACTCCCGATAAATATTCGATGAGAGTGCGCCATGACCAACGCCTATCCCAACCTGCTGAAACCGCTTGATCTGGGGTTCACTGAGCTCAAGAACCGGGTGCTGATGGGGTCGATGCATACCGGCCTCGAAGACCGTTTCTGGAACATCCACAAGTTTGCCCGGTATTTTGCCGAACGGGCGGAAGGTGGCGTCGGGCTCATGGTAACCGGTGGCTTTTCTCCCAACCTGGTGGGGCAGCTGGCCCCGCTGGCGTCGACGATGAATAACCGTGCGACTGCTTTGTTGCATCGTCATGTGACCGGGGCCGTGCATGAAGCGGGCGGAAAAATCTGCCTGCAATTGCTGCACGCCGGGCGTTACGGTTATCAGCCGCTGATCGTGTCGGCCTCGGCCACCAAGGCACCGATCAGCCCGTTCAAGGCCAGAGCCCTCTCGACAAAAGGTGTGGAACGGCAGATCAATGACTTCGTGAATGCCGCCAAGCTGGCTAAATTCGCCGGCTACGACGGCGTTGAGGTGATGGGCTCCGAAGGTTATTTTATCAACCAGTTCCTGTGTGAGCGCACCAACAAGCGAACCGACAAGTGGGGCGGGCCCTATGAAAACCGAATGCGCTTGCCGGTGGAGATCGTTCGCCGCATGCGTGAGGCGGTCGGGCCGGAATTCATCATTATTTACCGCCTGTCCATGCTGGATCTGGTGGAAGGCGGCCAGACCTGGGAGCAGATCGTCACTCTGGGCAAGGCCATCGAGAAAGCCGGTGCAACCATTATCAACACGGGTATTGGCTGGCATGAGGCCCGCGTCCCCACCATCGTGACCTCGGTGCCCCGCGGCGGCTTTGCGGATGTGACAGCCAAGTTCTATGGCGAGGTGGACATCCCGGTGTGTACCACCAACCGTATCAATACGCCTGAAAAAGGCGAGGAAATCCTTGCTGCCGGTAAGGCTGACATGGTGTCCATGGCTCGCCCGCTGCTGGCCGACAGCGAGTTTGTCCGCAAGGCGGAACAGGGACGCGGCGACGAGATCAATACCTGTATCGCCTGCAACCAGGCGTGTCTGGACCATGTGTTCCAGGCCAAGCGCGCCTCCTGTCTGGTAAACCCCCGCGCCTGCCACGAAACCGAACTGGTGCTCACGGTAGCGCCTGTTGTCAGGCGCGTAGCGGTGGTCGGCGCCGGTCCCGCTGGCCTGGCAGCAGCCACCACGGCGGCAAAACGGGGGCACAAGGTGACCCTGTTTGAAGCTGACGACAAAATTGGCGGCCAGTTCAATTACGCCAAACGTATTCCGGGCAAGGAAGAGTTCTACGAAACCCTGCGCTATTTTCAGCGTCAGATTGATCTGCTGGAAATCGACCTGCGGCTCGAAACCCGTGTGGGGGCCGACGAGCTGATCGAACAGGGCTTTGACGACGTGATCATCGCCACCGGCGTCAAACCACGAACACCGAAGATTGAAGGCATCGACCACCCGAAAGTGCTTGGGTACCTGGATGTACTACGCCACAACAAACCGGTGGGCAAGTCGGTGGCTGTGATCGGGGCGGGTGGTATCGGTTTTGATGTCAGTGAATTCCTGACTCACGACTTTGGCAAGCACCCGGAAGGCGAACAGGTGAGTGTGGCTGCATGGCAGGCGGAATGGGGGGTGAATCCCACGTTTGAGGGCCCCGGCGGCCTGGCTGAACGGGCGCAGACCCCATCGCCCCGCAAGATCTATCTGATGCAGCGTAAAACCGGCAAAGTCGGCGGCGGCCTGGGCAAAACCTCAGGCTGGGTGCACCGAAGCAGCCTCAAGCATCGGGACGTCGAAATGCTCCGGGGTTGCCGTTACGATCGAATCGACGATCAAGGCCTGCATATTACCCTGACCGACAAGGACGGAAAGACCGGCGAGACCAGAGTTCTGGCCGTGGACAACGTGATCATCTGCGCGGGACAGGAAAGCTATCGGGAACTGTTCGACCAGCTTGCGGATAAAGGCGTGAAAGCGCACCTCATTGGCGGTGCTGATGTGGCGGAAGAGCTGGATGCCAAAAGGGCCATCCGTCAGGGAACCGAAATCGCGGCGGCCATTTAAAAAGTGACCTGCTACGTCATCAGTTGACCGGAAGTGGCGTTCGATAGCTGTTGCCTGGATAAATGGCTATCGAACGGTTTTCAGGGCATTGGAAATCGCCTCTGCTTCGGCTTCCAATACCTGGCAACGCAGGCTGTTACCCTGCTGACTGGCCTGCGCGAGCTGCTTGCGCTTCATATCGTATAGCCGGTTAAGTACATCGGCCCGGCTCTGCTTCAACGGTGCGTTCATGGAAACGACCTCCCCCGAAGGGTTAATACTGTCAAGATTATTTACGTACAGCGGCAAAAAATCGCCTACAAGACAGTTTGATGCATAACCCGCGCCACAGAAACGCTACCAAAGACTGAATTGTGACCTGTAACACCATACTATCGGCCGAATTTTGCCCGATAGGCGCCCGGTGAAAGCTTCGTATGCCGACGAAACAGCCGGCTGAACGAGCTCACATCCTCGTATCCGACCGCCCGGGTGACCGACTCAAGCCCCCCCGTTGAGGATTCGAGTAGCCTGCGAGCCTCCTCCACACGGAGTAGTTGCAGATAGCTGGACGGTGAATCCCCTGTCGCCTGCCGGAACCGACGTAACAGCGACCTCTCGGACAATCCGGCGAAGCTGGAAAGCTCTGGCAATGAAACCGGCTCTCTGAAATGCGCCTCCAGCCAATCCTGAACCTGGTGAACCACCTTGTCTGAATGGTATCGCTTGGCCTGCAGCACGCTATAGGGAGCCTGGCTCGTGCGCCCGGCGTCAATCACAAACGCCTTCGCCAACTCCCTGGCCACCTGCGCACCTGCCAGCCGCTCAACCAGATACACCCCCAGATCCCACCAGGCCATACCACCCCCGGCGCAGGCCACAGGGCCATCAACCGTGACCAGCTTTTCGGCATGGAGATTTACAGCCGGAAACTGCCGTCTGAACTGTTCACCAAACCCCCAGTGTGTGGTGGCCTCCCGACCGTCCAGTAACCCCGCCGCCGCCAATAAAAACGCGCCGGTACAGTTACTGGCCACCTGAACATCGCCGGGCGTCGCGGCCTCAAACCTTGAAAGCCACTGAATCAGGAGGGGGTTGGTTTGCAGAACTTCATCAATGGGCGCACCAATGGTCGGAATAATCAGCAGGTCATCGGCACCCAGTTCGTCAACATCCTGCCAGGAACCATCCGCCAACAGGGTCACGCCATTGATGCATCGGCAGGGCTCGCCATCCTCGGTCAGCAGCCGGGTTCTGAACCGTGCCGTCGGCTGCTCGCCATGGATTCGTGCCCAGGTCACCCCGGCCAGACGAAACAGGTCAATCATACCGGTGATGGCGCTGGCCAGAGCTCCGTTAAAGCCGATGATGGTGACGGTTTTCACTGGGAAAATTCCTGTTTTCTGGCTTGTGGCGTTGCATGAACTGGCATGACGGCATTCTCTAAATCAGGCCGCTGGCATGGGGATTCTCTTCCGGGAGTGTGCGCAGCAAGGAAGCTGCGCTCAAGCCCCCAGGGATGGGTTCACGGCGTCTCCCGGAAGAGAATCCCCATGGCAGTGGCCGTCTTGCTAACGCAAAGGTTGGCGGATTCAGCCAAGAATAAGTCAGAAATGACAATTCCAACAACCATAGCCGTTATGAGACGCTATGGCCAATCAACAGGAGACCAAGAATGACCGACACCCTGATCGACCGCCGCGACCTCGCATTTCAACTTTACGAGGTGATGGACACAGAATCCCTCACCCAGCGCGAGCGCTTCAGCGAACACAGCAAAGACACATTCGACGCCGTCATCGAAACCGCCGACAAAATGGCGAAAGAAAAATTCGCCAACCACAACAGCGCCGCCGACAAAGACGAACCCAAATTCGTCAACGGCCAGGTAGAAATGCTCCCGGACGTCAAACAGGCCTTCGATGCCTACGCCGAAGCCGGCTTCCTCGCTGGCCGATACGACTACGACCTCGGCGGCATGCAATTGCCGGAATCCGTCATGGCGGCCTGCAACGGCTTCTTCACCGCCGCCAATCCCGGCACCGCCGGCTACCCGTTTCTGACCACCGCCGCCGCCAACCTGATTCGTGTATTCGGCAACGACGAACAGAAGACCAAATTCCTGTCCAATATGCTCAGCGGCCGCTACAGTGGAACCATGGCCCTGACCGAGCCCCACGCCGGCTCCAGCCTGGCAGACATCCGCACCTCCGCCACGCCCACCGACGACGGCCACTACCTGATCAAAGGCGCCAAAATCTACATCTCTGGTGGCGAGCAGAGCATCACCGAAAATATCGTTCACATGGTGCTGGCGAAAATCAAAGGCGCACCGGCGGGCGTAAAAGGCATCTCCCTGTTCATCGTCCCGAAATTCCATGTGGACGAGAACGGCAATCCGGGCGACCGCAACGGCGTCAGCCTCGCCGGCCTGATCCACAAACTCGGCTATCGCGGCACTACCAGTACTGCCCTGAGCTTCGGCGATGATGCCCCCTGCCACGGCTACCTGGTAGGTGAACCCCATCAGGGCCTGAAGTACATGTTCCAGATGATGAACGAAGCCCGCATCGGCGTTGGCTTTGGCGCCGCTGTGATTGGCTATCGGGGCTACATGCACAGCCTGGAATACGCCAAGGACCGCCTGCAGGGCCGCAAGGCCAGCGAAAAGAATCCGGAAAGCCCTCAAGTACCCATCATCGACCACGCGGACGTACGCCGCATGCTGCTGGCCCAGAAGGCCTACAGCGAAGGCGGCCTGGCTCTCTGCCTCTACGGCGCCCGCCTGATGGATGATCAGCACACCCACCCGGATGAGCAGAAACGAATGGAAGCCGGCAAGCTGCTGGATTTGCTTACCCCGGTGATCAAAGCCTGGCCCTCGGAATACGGTCCGAAAGCCAACGATCTGGCAATCCAGGTCTACGGCGGCGCTGGCTACACTCGCGAATACCCGGTCGAGCAGTGCTGGCGCGACAACCGCCTGAACCCCATCCACGAAGGCACCAACGGCATCCAGGCTCTGGACCTGCTGGGCCGTAAAATCTGGCAGGACCAGAGCCACGGCCTGCAGTTGCTGATGCAGGAAATGCAGGTGGATCTGCAGGCGGCCATCACTGAGCGCTGCCAGCAGTGGGCGTTGTCTCTGAGTGAGACTTTGCAGCAGGCGGTAAAAGTCACCCAGAGCCTGGGTAAATCCCTGATGGGCGGCGAAGTCGACAAAACCCTGGCTAACGCCAGCTGCTATCTGCACCTGTTCGGCCACATTATCGTGGCCTGGATGTGGCTGCGGCAGGCCAATGCCGCAGCCCACGCACTGGGGTCTGCCAACAGCGACAGCGAACGCAACTTCTACCAGGGCAAACTGCAGGCCGCCCAGTACTTCTTCCACTGGGAATTACCCACCGTGGCTCAGGATCTGGTGCTGCTGCGGAATCAGGATGATACGTGCCTGAATATGAAGGCTGATTGGTTCTGAGTTTGGTGCTTTTGTTCTTGATGTAGCCTGCTGGTTTGAGAGCAGGCACGATCGGCTGGGAGTCCTTTCAGGGACACGCTACGAGCACGTCCATGTGCGCTCGACTTTGGCCATCCATGGCCAAAGACGGTCCCTGAAAGGACTCCCAGCCGTTCGCGCCCGCACATGGGCATAGCCTGTTGACAAGAAAACATGAAAGGAAAGCGCAATGGCTCTGGTAAATGTTGATAAGAAAAATCATATTTTGCTGATCGGACTGAATCGCCCGGAAAAAATGAACGCCATGAACCGGGCCATGTACCACGAAATCGCTGCCGCCTATTACCAGATCCAGAACGATCCGGAGCTGCGCGTGGCAGTGATGTACGCTGAAGGTGACCACTTCACCAGCGGCCTGCAACTGGATGACTGGGCTGGCGTGTTCGCCAACGGTAAAGGCATTGAACCCGGCGAAGGCGAACTCGACCCCTTTGACATTACCGGCGATAGCCTCACCAAACCCGTGGTATTCGCCGCCCAGGGCATCTGCTTCACCTGTGGCGTCGAAATGATGCTCAACACCGACATCCGCGTGGCCGCGAAAGGCACCCGCTTCGCTCAGCTGGAGGTGAAACGCGGCATCTTCGCCTGCGGTGGCGCCACCATTCGCCTGCAGCGGGAAATCGGTTGGGGCAACGCCCAGCGCTACCTGCTCACTGGTGATGAATGGACCGCGGAACAGGCTTACCAGTGGGGCCTGATTCAGGAACTGGTGGAACCCGGCGAACAGCTCAACAAAGCCATGGAAATCGCCGAAAAGATTGCCAAAGCCGCACCTCTGGGCGTTCAGGGCAGCCTGAAATCGTCCAAGATTGTCGTGTCCGAAGGCCAGGAAGCGGCCAAGGAACGCCTGTTCCCGGAACTACGCCCGGTCATGGCCAGCGAAGATGTAAAAGAAGGAATCCAGTCATTCCTGGAGAGAAGAGAGGCGGTGTTCAAAGGCAAGTAGCAGGATTGCCCTGTTAATCGAGATTTAGTCCGTAGCGAATCGTCGAATCAGCGACTATCCCACGGAAGCGAAAGCGGCGGGTTGGGGCCACCCTTCCGGGAGTGTGCGCAGCAGGGATGCTGCGCTCAAGCCCCCATGGATGGGTTCACGGCGTCTCCCGGAAGGGTGGCCCCAACCCGCAGCCGGCACCATAACCGACAGGCTAGGGCCAGCAATCAAGCCAATAAACCAGTCAGATCTCAGGCAGCTTCAGACTCAGAAGCAGAGTCTGCCCCCCGAGCCGCAGCCTCCGCCGCCACTTTCGCAGCGTAATCCGCATACTTGGCCATCAACTCCTCCTTGCGATCAGGGTCCCAGTTGATCTTCGACAGATCCCCTTCATAGTGGTCAATCACCCGCTTATCCATCGTCTCGTACCACCACTGGGGCAGGTAGGCCGGCAACAACATCGATGCGTACCCTCCTGGCAATTGCGGCGCCTTCTCAAAATGGCGCAAGGCCTGGAAACTCCGGGTCGGATGGGCGTGGTGGTCAGAATGCCGTTGCAACTGATACAGGAACAGGTTGGTCACAATGTGATTGCTGTTCCAACTGTGCTCCGGCTTCGTGCGCTCATACTTGCCATTCTTGTCCTTCTGCCGCAACAGGCCATAGTGCTCGATGTAATTCACACTCTCCAAAAGACTCGCGCCATAAACCGCCTGCGCCGCCAGGAACGGCACCGCCCTTGGGCCACAGACCAGCGTCGTGGCGCCAAAGAACCCGGCCGTCATGGCCCAACCCTGTAGCAGTTCGTTATCAAAACTCCAGAAGCTCTTACCCTTGCGTTCCAGCCGAGCCTTTTCGATCTTGACCGACGACTTGATGCCGCCGAACACGGTTCGGGGCAGGAACTTCCAGAAACTCTCGCCCATTCGGCTGCTGGCGGGGTCCTCAGGTGTGGCTACCCGCTTGTGATGACCAAAATTATGTTCAACCACAAAGTGGGTGTAGGCGGTGGGAGCCAAGGCGGCCATGGCCATCAGTTTGTTCAGTTTATTGGACTTATGGCCCAGTTCATGGGCGGTGTTGATGCCTACCCCGTTGATGGCGCCTACGGTCAGGGTCAGGCCGATCTTGTCCTCAAGTGGTGTGTTTTTCCGGCTGGCCAGCCAGGCGCCCATGAAGGTCATGGCGTACTGGGTGGGGATAAACGCCTTCACAATACGGTCGTAATACTTGTCCTGCTCCAGGGTCTTTACCGCCGATTCAGGAGGATTGCTCTTGTCTTCACCAATCGCCCGGTCCAGTGCCGGAATAATGCCGTGCACCAGTGCCGGCCCGGTCCAGGCCAGAGCCTTCAGTCGTTTCGGGGCCAGGGCATAGCCAGTCAGAGCGGCAAGTCCAATGCCTGGAAGCGCAGGCCCCAACAGCCACATATAGCGCTTGGGATCTTTCCAGGTCTCGGCCTTGGTGGCGGTGTCTTTTGAATCCGGTGCCCCGGTTTTCCGGGGCGCGGCGACCTGGTGCGTGTCGAGCGAGGATTTCACTTTGGCGTTCATATGGGCTCTCCGTGGAACTCGTTGTGTTTGTTTGTTCAATTTATGTCGGACAATCTTGCAATACAACAAGTAAGAGAGTCTGGTTAAGCGAACTGGCCTCTAATGACAATCAGGCTCCAGCTGGCGAATCCAGAGCTTGTGGTCCAGACTTCTGGAAACAAAAAAAAACAGGGAAGCGTCGAATGAGTGCCACCAATCCATCTCCGGCTACTATGTCCTGGACGTTGCAACAACGGCTTCAGGAATACGCGCGCGCCATGAAACTGGCGGAAATCATCTATCAGGACCCGAATGGGCAGGTCTGCGTGGTTCACGGCGTTATCCGGGAAGTGCTTAGCCGGGCCGGGCGGGATTTCGTGGTGCTGGGAAAAGGACAGGTGGTCTCGGCGGACCACATCATCATGATCGACGGCGAGCGGTTAACGAAAGAGTAATCGCCCGGTAATTGCTATTGACCGCGGGCTGCCTCTACTCTGTTGGCGTTGTACACATATACCGACAGAGGGACATGTTATGAACAAGTTTACCTTGAGCGCACTCGCACTGGTTGCCACGCTTGGGCTTTCTGCCTGCAGCTCTGAGAGCGATGAAGGCGCGGATTTTGAAGAAGCGGGTGAAAATGCCGAGGAAATGATGGACGACGCCGCTAACGCCACCGAAGAGACCTGGGAAGAAGCCACGGGTCAGGATGAAGGCGTGATTGGTGAAATGCAGGAAGGTGCCGAAAACGCTGGCGACGAGATTGAAGAAGCCGCGGATGAAGCGGGTGACTCCATGGAAGAAGCAGCTGACTCCATGGAAGAAGGCTATGACGAAATGACTCAGTAATTACTCGCTTCAATAGTGAAAAGCCTGGCCAGCACAGAGTCTGGCCAGGCTTTTATTAAGGTCTCCTTATCCCACCATTAAAGTGCGAGCTCCCCTCCATCTTCGCGGTAGATAACGATAGTAGCTGAACGTGGCCTATTGCCAGCCTCACCGAATGCGGTCGCATCGCGGGAAGTGGCAGGCCAATTACTTACGTCGGTGTTGAAGGCCTCTTTAGAGCCGCCTTCTCCGGGATGCTGGATGTTGATGAACATGGAGCGAGCGTCCGGCGTCATCGAGATGCCGGTTATTTCGCATCCATTTGGTCCAACAAGGAATCGTTTCAACTTGACCGCATCTGCGTCGCCGCCAATGAAAGTGTTTACTGATTCCTGGCCGTTGTTGTCAGATGTCGTGACCGTAACGCTTTCGCCGTCACCTACTCTGCCAGGAATGGCGACCAACATCTGGTTGTTCGTTTTGCTGCGAATCCCGGAGGAGCCGTCATCAGTCTGGATCCACATTACACCGCGTGGGTCGATAAAAAGTCCGTCCGGGCTTGAGAACTCGTTGTCTGGGGTGAGGCCAGAAACATTGTAGTCTGCGGAAGCATCGGCACTCGAGCCAAAAAGGAAAATGTCCCACTCAAAAGCGGTGGCGGCATGGTTTCCGTCTTGCTCGCGCCAGCGAATGATGTGGCCGTTGGAATTTACCGCACGGGGGTTTACTGCATCCAGGTCAGTGGACGGACGGTTGCTGGGATTACCGTTGGTCAATGTCAGATAAACATCGCCATTGGTGGGGTGCACCACTGCCCATTCGGGTCGATCCATTGGCGTTGCGCCCAAGACGTCGGCTGCCAGGCGGGCGCTCGCTAGAACTTCTGCCTCAGAGGCAAAGCTGTACTGGTAAGTTGTGCCGTCATCATTGTAGGTGTGGTCGCCGTTGAGCTCCGGATTGGAAATGGTCAGAGCCTTCCAGGCACCGGTGCCATCATCATTGAATACCGCAACGTAGAGTGTGCCCTCATCAAGGTATTTGTCGCCTGCCGCCAAACCACCATTGCGGTCGGACTCGGTCCACGCTGTTTTCGATACGAACTTGTACATGTACTCGCGGCGAGAGTCATCGCCCGAATAGATAACGATAGGGGCACCTTCTTTCGCTGGTGCAACCCAGGCGCCTTCATGGGAAAAACGACCCAGTCCTGTTCGTACCCTGGGCTTTTGTGTAGGGCGGAACGGGTCAACTTCGGTCACGTAGCCATGAAGGTTGGGTTCATAGCGGAAGTCCTCGGTTGCCGTTGAGCCGCTGGTGTTTACGCCAAAGCGCTGATATTGATCCCCTGGCACTTCATCCCATTGGCGGTATGCCCAGCCATTTCCACTGATGCCGTAACGTGCGAGCCAGCCCTTCTGCTTTTCGGACAGGGCATCGACATTGCCAACGCGAAAATAAGCGTACCAGTTTTCTTCTGCTGCGAGATACGTGCCCCATGGGGTGTAGCCGTTGGCACAGTTGTTCATCGTGCCGTAGCGAGTTGTTCCGGTTGGCGTCAGTTTGGTTTTGACGAAATCTTCTCCTGCAACAGGCCCTTGCATCTGCATTTCGGTGAAAACAGTCAGGCGACGATTGTAGGGTGAATCCGTGATGACGGACCACTTACCGTTCTCCTTACGAATTTCGACACAGGAGACGCCGTGCCCGTTCATCTCACGGTCAACGATTTTTTTGAGCTCTTGAATGTCGTTGGCGAAAATGGCATCTGCTTTGGCCGTCGCAGTCTCATGCAGCGTGTTGTCTTCAAGGTTTTCGTGGTTAAGAACCAGAATTCCTCGGTCGGACGCCTCGGGATCGTACTGTCCTGATGCATTCATGCCGAAGAAATGCATGCCGTCATGCTCATCGCCTGATCGACTGTCATAATCAACATCGGTTCCGTCGTTTTTGAAGGGCGCCAGGCCGGAGAACAGGGGGTCGCCTTTGGCGTAGAGAACGTCAGCTTTATAACCAGGGGGTAGAATAACCCGGTCTTCAATTCCACCCGGGATCGAAGAAAAACCCAGTTGTGTCGGGTTCATCGTAACAGAGTCCGGACTCGTGGCAGGGCTGTTTGAACTGCTGCTGCCTCCGCAGCCGCTCAGGCCCAATGAGCCAAGAACACCCACAGTGGCTGCAGACGCTGTACCAGTGAGCAGTTTACGTCGCGAAAGACGCGCTTTGATCACTTCATCAAATGGCCGATTGTTGCTTCGATTGCTGTCTTCGACTGGATGATGTCCCATTTTACTCTCCTTATGTCACGACACTGAATGGAGGACGTTTCGATTTGCTGACCAAGACGGTCGGCAGTTCGACGAAGAAAATAAGGATCGCCAAGGTAAGTGACAGTTTTGATTCAGATCGGTGACATATTGAAGAAGAAACTTTTGCAGTGGACCTATAGCCCTAAAGCACCTTGTGAGTGACGCTGAAAGGTAGCTACCGCAAATAAAGAAAATCGAGGGGCGGCCGATAGCTGATAAACACACTAAAGTAGCAGTTATTAACCCATATCATTTCTTTACTCTCAGGGATGGCCTGCAATAACAACATGCTTGCGTTAGCAATGATAAAGATGAGGGCACCATGGGTTTACTCGATCGCACTGCAATTTTATGGGGGGTGGGCATTGCTGTTGCGCTCGGTATTGCCTGCATTCTGGTGGCTCCGATGATGGGGCTCGATGCCGCGTCTCTGTTGATCGGACTCCTGGTTGGTCTCGCCGCCGCGGCCGGCTATCTGATATTGAGGGTGCTGGAACCAATAGAGCGTGGGATTAACGGCCTGAATGATGGCTCCCTGGCTGATAACCACCCGTTGCGGGCTCAATGTGCGCAGCTTCTGGCCGATGCCCGGGCTGGCAAGGCCCTGGTTGAAACGCTCTCGGCCAGTGCCGACAAGAGTGCCATCTCGGCCGCCGAAGTCTCGTTTGCGGCGGATCAGGTGAAGCAGCGCCTGGACAGACAGGTGGAAGAAACCGCCCAGATGGCCGATTACGCCGGCCAGATCACAGAATCGGTTCGGGAATCGTCGGAACAGGCCACCAACGCTGCCACCATGGCTCTGCAGAATCGCGAAGTCAGTGTGGAAGGGCGTCAGTCATTGGTGTCGGCCATTGAAAGTGTGCGCCTGGTGCATCAGCAATCGGAAGAAAACCTCCGGCTGATTCAGGCCTTGCACGAAAAATCTGGCAAGATCCAGGGCGTGACCTCAACCATTCAGGGCATTGCCGAGCAGACCAATCTATTGGCACTGAATGCCGCTATTGAGGCGGCCCGCGCCGGTGAGCAGGGGCGAGGGTTTGCGGTGGTGGCTGATGAAGTCCGGCAGTTGGCCGGGCGCACTGCCCAGGCCACCAGTGAAGTGGCGGACACCCTCGACGAAATTCAGAATGACACAACCAAGATTGTGTCCCGCATTGAATCTCTGGCGAAAACCGTGGAAGACGGGCTGACATCTGTAGAGAGCGTTGGCGGCCAGCTGGATCAGATTCGGGATCAATCCGACCGGGTTCAGCAGCAGGTTGCCCGTATTGCCGAGATCGACCAGAACAACGAGCAGAGTCTGGCCCAGGTGTTTTCGGCTATTGAGTCTGTCCGTGACCATATATCCGAAAGTGATACCAGTGTGGCATCGCTGGCGGACCAGGCTTCCACGTTGATGGAGCTGGCGGAGAAGGCGAATGCTGCCTTTGCGCTGAACAGCAGCGAAAGCTACCACCGGCCGTTTTATGAGAAAGCACTGGAAGGGGCGCAGCAGATTGGCCAGTTGTTTGAGGCGGCAATTCGAGAGGGCCGTTTGAGTGAAGCGGCGCTGTTTGACAAAAAGCGAACACCGATTGCCAACACCCAGCCCCAACAGTATTCCAGCAGCTTCGATCGGTTTACTGACCAGATGTTTCCGGCAATACAGGAGCCCATCAAGAAATCCCATGAGGCCATTGTGTTCTCCATCGCCTGCGCGCCGGACGGTTATGTGCCTACCCATAACAAGGATTTTGCCCACCCGCCGAGTGGTAATCCGGAAGTGGACCTGGTGAAAAGCCGGAGCAAGCGACTGTTCAATGATCGCACTGGCATTCGCTGCGGGAGTCATACCGAAAGTATGCTGCTCCAGACCTATCGCCGGGACACCGGTGAAATCATGCACGATCTGTCGGTGCCCATCTATGTGAACGGCAAGCACTGGGGCGGGTTCCGGGTTGGGTATCGGCCGGCGGGGAATTGATCGCACTGGGCACCCGCCAAGGCTGTGATAGACTGCCGGGGACGTAACAAGGAGAACGCCTGTGCCCGAAACCGAGTATATCCCCGCAAAACCTGACGGCCAGCAATCACAGGAGCCCAGCTCCACGAGGAATCTGGCGGTGGTGGTTTACATCCTGCAGGCGTTGTCTTTTTTCCTGGGGGGGGTGACGGCACTGGTGGGCGTGATCATCAACTACGTCAAACTGGATGATGTCCGTGGTACCTGGATAGAGCCCCATTTCCGCTGGCAGATCCGCACCTTCTGGATTGGTTTGCTGTGGACAGTCATCGGGGTGATTACCACCATGCTGATTGTGGGCTGGTTTATTCTGCTGGGTATTGCGATCTGGGTGATCTACCGAATTGTCAAAGGTGCCCTGGCCCTGAACGATGGCAAGACCCCGATTTAACGGGGTCTTGATGGCTCAGTCTTCCGTCACTTCTTCAAGGCGTAATGCGCTCAGCATGCCCGCCAGCCCCATCAGCCCCAATACCAGAATCACCGCCACGTCCGAAATCATGGAAATGGCGGCTGTGAACCCCCCGGTTACCAGCAGCAACACACCGATAACGGTATTGCTGACCGCTGTGTAGTCTGTCCGTTTGTTGCCTCCGGCCATATCCACCAGATAGGTTTTGCGCCCCAGGCGCACGCCGGCATGGGCAATACTCAGCACAAAAAACGCGACCGGATAGAACCAGGCACCGCCAAACCCGGGGCCCAGCACCAGTGCCAGAACACCAACCACCAGGCAGACCGAGCTGGCCATGGCGGCACCCCGAATCATCACTCGGCGGCTGGAGGTGTCGGCGGCCCAACCCCAGAAGCTGGCGCTCAGGGAGCTGGCCAGACTGCTGGCGAGCAGAAAGACGCCCAGCATCCAGCCAATATCGGATTCCTGTTGGGCGAGCACCACGAAATAGGGAGACGCCAGAGCCGAACACAAAAGCAGTGCACGAGTGATGACAAAATGCCTGAAGGGCGCATCGTCCCGTAGCAGCGACAGACTTTTAAAAGCCTCGTTGATCGCGTTGCCACCGCCCCCTGTTTCCCCGGCATACTCTTCCACATTGGCAAACAGAACCCCGGCAATCACCCACAGCGTAGCTGCCAGGAGCAGCAATGTGGTGTAGAACGCAATGCTGGGGTCGCCCCGATCCCAGAACAGCAGTCCTGTGAGCACCACCGTGGCGGTGCCACCAATGGTGGTTGCCAGCCCAGACAGCCGGCCCCGGCGGGTTTTGGGGATACACTTGCCCTGAACGTCTTTCATGGAGACCGAGCAGAATCCCCGGGCCAGTGAAAACACAATAAGCGCCGCGACAATGCCGCCACCGGCCGCATAGCCTTCAAGAAACCACACGCTTGCCGCCATCGCAGCCACGCTGACGGCCTGCCCGAAACTGCCCAGGGTCCAGAACCATTTGCGCACCGCCTTGCGACGCACCCAGGCGGCGATCACCATCTGCGGCACCATGGAGCCGGATTCCCGGATAGGCACCAACCAGGCTACCAGAGCCGGTGCGCCAACGGCACTCATCAGCCAGGCCAGCACGGTCTTGGGGCTGATCAGCAAGTCTCCAAGTTTGGTGAGCACATTGCTGAACAGAATCAGGAAGAAGTTTCGGGGTACTTCCAGACAGGCTTCCTCCGGGATGTCTTTACAGACCCGTGCGTCCTCTTCGTTGGCAATCAGTCCGTAGAGCTGGTCGATGGTGTCGGGTTTGGTTGCTGGCAAAGGGCCGTCCTCCGGAAAAATGTTTGCCAAGCATACCAGTTAGCTCGGGTGTGCTTAAGCCGGAGGATCAGCCAGTGCGCGTTAAACAAGGTGGTGGTCCCACTGTACCGGTAGCCGCGCGATGTCTTTCGCAGCTTGTCCGGCGCTCAGTTGCACCAGTCGGCCCTGTCCCGAGGACACCAGGAAATCGCCTCCTGCCAGAGTCTGAATGCCGGCGCAGTCATTGATGCGGGCTTTGGCAACCAGCTCCCCGGTCTTGCCGCGGAAGACAATAGCGGTGCCGCCCACGGGGGAAGCGGCGGCGATCAGGTCGTTTTCAGGATGGGCCACCACGCTGGCGATGTAGTTGCCGAGAGCGGCCTGGGTTTCCGGGTCAAAGCGATATTCCCGGAGTTGCCCATCTTCTATGCGCGCCAGCAGCGGAGGTCTCTCGTAGAGCGGTCCCTGGTACTGGTAGGCAACATAGACTTTGCCTTCGGTACTGACGCTGACGTGGCGGGAGCTCTGCTGGTGGTGGGCAGGGGCGAAGCGGCCAACGATCTGGCCGGACCGGCGATCCATCAGAATCAGGGCGGGTTGCATGGTATCCAGATTGAGTTTGATGCGGTCGTAATCAGGGTGAGTCAGAATGCCGCCCAGGCCGATGACCAGAGTGTTGCCGTCAGGATGCAGGGTAAGCTCATGGGGCCCGATGCCGGCCAGTTCAAAGGTGTCCACCCGTTTATAGTCCTGCTCGGCATCGTAGACGGCGACAATGCCTTCGCCGGGCTGGTAGCGGCTGGCCGTGGCGTAAAGCCACCGGCCATCAGGTGAGAACACGCCGTGGCCGACAAAGTGTTCGCCTTCGGGGGCCATGATGCGGTGTCTGCGTTGGCCGGTTTCTGCATCAAACACATAGAACGACCAGCCCGGTCGGCGCTCAAAAAACAGAGTATCTTTTCGGCCGGGCCGGTTACAGCCGCTGTGGCATCGGGTGTCTACCGGCGCCTGCCACTGAACGTTGCCGGATCGATCAAAGGCACTCACGCCAAAGCGTCCATCCGGCAGGCCAACCGCGCCGGCATAGCGTTCGGGCTGTGGGCCGGTTTTGCGGGGGAGCAACGAGCAGCCGGTGAAGGTGGCGGCCATACCTCCGGCGACGGTGGCTTTGATCAGGGTTCTGCGATGGATGAGCATGGGTATACCTGTTCAGTCGCCGTCACTTGAGTTGAAGCCACGCACTACGCCAAGTGCCACGGCGGCTTCGTCATTGATCAGCGTTGAAAGCTGGGAAACATCCACAAAGAGCCCTTGCAGAATGCGGAACCGCTCATCACTCTCCATGAGCGTTGCCATGGCACCATGGGCTTCCGGAAAGTTGTCAGCCACTTCCTCAAACTGCCTCTGAATGCGCTCTGCCAGTTCGGTCTCGCCGTCGGTTTTCAGTGAGGTGATCAGTCCGGGAAGGTAGAATTTCTCGAGCCCTGCCACTGTTGCTTCCACCGCCATCAGACTCTGGCCACTGCGCCAGGCATCGGTGATGTAAGGATTGCGTTTGCCATTGCCCCTTAGCCCCATGGGCTGCGCCAGCCGGCGCTCTTCCAGTATTTCAAGCGCCGTCATGCCGGCTTTGATGGTGGTGTCGCGGTATGGCCCGGTGTCCAGATAGTGTTGTTTGAAACTCGCCCAGCTGTCTGCGAGCCCCCGGGCATTACGTGCCATATGCCGGGTGACCGCCGAGAGCACCTCACAGTTTTTGGCTGCGGGCAGGGCGTTCTCTCCACTGTTGAGTTGCTCGTCGAACAGCAGGTATTCGGCCATGGGAAAGCCCTGAACCGCCACCCCGGATTGGTTGATCACCTCGGCGTTAACGGGGGCTTCGGTGCCAAGCAGATACCGGGCCTTGCGAGCGACCAGGTTTTTCGGGTCCGGCCAGAACTGGAATTGCCAGGACAGGTTGTTGTTCTCCACCGGGCCGAAGTCAACAAAGCGGACCCGCTGCCAGGCCAGGAAGGCATCGAGCCAGGCATCGTTCAGGGCCGGTCGGCTGTCGGACGTCGGTGCGTTGCAGTAGCCGACCGCCGCCGATGCCAGTTGTTCGGTTTTGGTTGCCAGCGATTCGTAGCCGTTTTGAATTGCGCCATGCCACTGTTCGCGGGCCTGGGTATCGGCGTTGGCCCCGAGTGCCGCCGTAGTGCAGACAAGCAGGGCGGAGGCGAAGAACAGTCTGGTGATCGGTTGCATAGTGGATCCTCAGAGTGAATTCAGAAAATCGATCAGGGCGCTGCGCTCCGACTCGGCCATCTGACGATAGCGGTCAGCTGCCGGCCGGGCTTCGCCACCGTGCCAGAGAATGGCTTCTTCCAGCGTGCGGGCGCGGCCGTCATGCAGAAAACCGGACTGGGGGTTAACCACCTGGGCCAGGCCGATGCCCCAAAGCGGTGGCGTGCGCCACTCGTTGCCGTCAGCGAGGAACTCGTCCCGGCCGTCTGCCAGGGCCGGGCCCATGTCGTGCAGTAACAGGTCGGTGTAGGGCCAGATGGTCTGGTTGCTCAGATCCGGGCGGTCGGCCACTTCTCCGGTCCGGTGTTTCGGGGTGTGGCAACCGGCACAGCCGGTTTCATTGAACAGCCTGGCGCCTTTCTGCACGGATTCAGCGCCCAGATCCCGACGGGCAGGTACCGCCAGACTCTTGGCGTAGAAGGTGACAAAGTCGGCGACCTTGTCGCTCACTTCGGGCTCACCACCGTGAGTAAACCGTTCGCACTGTTGTTCCGGGGTGCAGTCGGTGGTGGGTTTGATGGACGATGTCAGGCCCATATCGCCGGCGAAGGCGCCCATGCTTTGCTGGTGCACATCCGGTTCCGCGGCTTTCCAGCCAAACCGGCCCGGCAGCGTTTGCTGGCTGGCGACATCCCACACCTGATTAAGCTTGCCGGAAATCCCGTTGTTGTCGGTATCTTCCGGATCGGCCAATGCCTCAAGATCGGCAATAGGGATGGCTTCCAGCAGTCCCATGCCGATCATTTGTGGTGCCACCCGGGGAGAGACCAGCAAATTTGCCGGCATAGGACCATAGTTGGGGTTCTCGATGCGATATTCCGGTTTGCGCAGTTCAACCACCGTTCCATCCCCAAGTGTTTCCTGAACGGGCTCCCAGTCAATCACCAGATCCGCTTCCGGTTTTGCGGCCGGCAGGGCCGCAGTCTGCAATTGACTGCCGTAGACCGGTGCAGGTTTGAAACCGTGCTTGCGCAGGAGTTCTGCATCCTTGACCGGATCGGCGGGTACTGCCAGCCGCAGGAACAGGGAGACAGGCGGTTCATCAACGCCGGGCGGGTGTCCGCGGCCATCCTTGATGTGACAACCCTGGCAGGAGTTGGTATTGAACAGGGGGCCCAGGCCGTCCCGGGCATCGGTGCTGGCCGGTGCTTCCACCCAGGGATTGCGGAAGAAACTGTTGCCAACGCTGAAATCCAGGCGTTTGGTCATGGACAGGTTGCCCTGGGGCAGGGAGTAGGCGTTGGTGTCGGCCTGATTGACCGTGCCTTCACCGCCCGTGGCCGGTGTAGTTTGTATCGGGTAACCAGCGTGAGTCTCTGCAATCAGGGGTTGAGTGCTGATGGCCAGCGGCAACAGACAGAAGATGAGTGCTCGTTTCATAACTACTCGCGTTTCAGAATGGAAGAAGCCATGGAAAATCGACCTTCGGGCATAAAGGAGGGTTTTCCATGGCTTGTTCTTGTTAGCAGGATACCGGGAGTTTCTATCTCCCGGTATCCGCTTACTGCAACCGGATCAATCAGAATGAATGGCCGGCGTCGTCCGGTGACAGGGCTTCAATGCCCAGTTGCCGTGCAGCCTGCTCGATAGAGCCGGTCTGCTCAACCAGCGCCATGATAGCACCGTTGACAATGCGGGTGCCTTCCGCGTTGCCCGGGGCGATCATGGTGTCAAAGGCCATCGGGTTCTGGCTGCTCTCGGCGCGGGCTTTCATGAGCGCCAAGGCTTCCATTGACGCGTCCAGCTGACGGTTCAGGCGAGCATCCAGCTCCGGGTTGGTCTGCTCAACCAGGTCAGACAGGGACGGGCCTGAAACCACAGAGCCATCTACGCGACGATAGGTGCCGGTATACACGTTCTGGATGCCCTGGCCGTTGTAGTAGTGCGAGTTGTGGGTGTTATCGCTGAAGCAGTCGTGTTCGTCTTCATAGGAGTTGGCTTCCAAGGCAACTTTCATGCGCTCACCGGCCAGCTCGCCGAGGGACAGGGAACCCATACCGAACAGCATTTTCTGGATGCCCTCGTCGGCGTTTGCGGACGTCAGCTGGGAACGGTAGTTGTCTGAGGTGCCCGGGGCCCACTGGGCAACCATCCACTCCAGATCATCGACCAGCAGATCAGTCACGGCATCCAGATACTGGGCACGGCGCTCACAGTTGCCGTTGGTGCAGTCGTTGCCTTTGGCGTAGTCAGTAACCGGGCGCTCGCCTGCGCCACCTTCAAAACCGTGCAGATCCTGGCCCCACAGCAGGAATTCGACCGCATGGTATCCGGTGGCTACGTTGGCTTCGGAACCGCCCACTTCGTTCAGGTCAGCCAGCAGTTCGGGGGTGAGTGTTGCCACATCCAGAGTTTCCCCGCCGACGTTAATGCTGTTGCTGGCAACGATGTTGGCGGTTGCACCGGCATTACCGAGTTCGTGCTGGTAGTCGTCGGCTTTGACGTAGTCGATCAGGCCTTCGTCCAGTGGCCAGGCGTTCAATTGGCCTTCCCAGTCATCCACGATGGCATTGCCGAAGCGGAAAACCTCTGACTGCTGGTAAGGAACCCGTGAGGCCAGCCAGGCTTCTTTTGCCGCTTTGAGGTTGGCTTCGGTGGGGTTGGCAATCAGACGGTCAGTAGCCTCGTCCAGCGCACGCGCAGTAATCAGGGCATCCTCGTAGGTGGCATGGGCCAGATCGGCGTAATGGGTTACCACCGATGCTTTGGTGGCCTGCGCACTTTGCTCGGCGGACCAGGGCGCGTTTGCGCAGCCCGCGGTAAGGGCTGTGGCAATGGTCAGTGCCAATGGGGCTGGGCGAAACAGGTTTTTCATTTCAAACTCCATGTTGATGAGGTCTTTTTGTAAATAAGAAATATTAGCGTTCAGATTATGGGTTTGGAAACCCTACATAGCAAGGGGTTTTTGATATAGGTGATTGTTGGGCCGCTTGCGTGGTCAAGGTGACTGCGGCTTAATGGGCTCCTGATTCCGGGAGCCTTTTATGCTGAGTTATCTTCACGCCTTCCACGCCGGCAACTTTGCCGATGTTCAGAAGCATGCTGCACTGTCACTGGTGCTGGCCATGATGCAATCCAAGAAATCTGCCATAGCCTGTTTTGACACCCACGCGGGCAGCGCCCGTTACGATTTGGGCAGCGAGCGGGCAAGAAAAACCGGCGAAGCTGATGCTGGTGTTCAGGCCTTGTGGCGGATCCGGGAGCAACTGGCCACCGGCGACTGGCAGCCGGTTCTGGAGGTATTGGCGCGGTACAACCCAGGCAATGGGCCGCTACGGACGTATCCGGGCTCACCGGCATGGTTTGCGGAATTTTGCCGTCCGGGTGATTCCGTCACCGCTTTCGAGCTGCACCCTTCTGAAGAGCGTCAGCTGGCTCAGTGGGCGGATGAAGTGGGGGTGAAGGTGCGCCATGAGGATGGCCTGAAAGGGCTCCTGAAATGCTTGCCGCCGGCACAGCCGCGACTGTTGGCGCTGATTGATCCTTCTTACGAAATCAAAACCGATTATGAGGCCGTAGCCCGGACATTGATGGACGCGTGGAAAAAATGCCGCCATGGCGTCTATCTTATCTGGTATCCCCTGTTAACCAGTGGCCTGGAGCAACAGCTGATGGATTCGCTGAGGGCGTCCGGTTCGGTGCGCAAGATTCTTCAGTGCGAGGTTATGCTGGATCAGCCGCCCGAACGGGGCATGGTGGGTTCCGGGATGCTGATTGTGAACCCGCCCTGGGGGTTCGATGAACGTTTTGCGGCCATGATGTCGGATCTGACCGGCCCCGATCGGCTCGGTCTGTCGCCTTCCATGGATTGGCTGGTGCCTGAATAGGCCCGGAGTATCTCCTTTGACAGACAACAACCAAGCTGATCACCCATGCCTGCCTGGCGGGCTGATTCCTCTGGAGCAATGGCGGGTTCCGGAGACCTCCGTCCGCAGAACCATTCGCAGTGGTCTCCGGGATATTCTGGATCAGTTAAAAGCGGGCATTCATCCTGACGAACAGGCGTTCAGAAGTCTGGATGATTTGCCTACCCTGTCGGAACGCCAGATTCAGGACTATGCCCCGGTACCGGATCGTGAAGAACTTGCCCGGGCTTTATTGAACGAGCTGGAACAGTTGCGCCGGTCAGGCGGGCAGTCACGCAAGGCCAGTTTTCTGGTGGCACCACCATTCTCAGGTATTGCCGAAGCTTTGGGGGCCTCGGGGCGGCGGGTGATCGCCCCGCCGGACAATCTGTTAATGCCTGAAAGAGACATTACCGGCTGGTGGGATCACCAGCTTCAGGACGATGACTGGGTAATACCGGAACTGGCAGATTTCTGGCTGCGACACCGGTCCGGTCTTGGCTTGTTGCGTGAATTATTCGCGCGCCTGGCGCGGGATAAAGTGGGTGAGGGCATCATTGGCTGTTCCAGCTGGTGTTGGCAGTTCTGGACTCAGTACCTGCCAGAGCTCCACCTGGCCCCATTGACCCCCAGCCCTTTGTCGGGGGATCGTCTTACCAACTGGCTTGGACATCTGGCGGGGGAGCGCTCGCAAGGACCACTGACGGCGAGAATGACCCAGGATGGCCTGTATGTACTGCCGGCGCCAACCGGGGACGACGAGCGAAAATACAGCCTGTTTACCCGGGATCTGGCCACTTTGGCTCGGGGAAATCCGGGGGTTGCCCTGGCTATCTGGCGCCGAACTCTTCGGGCACGGCCCGAGGATGAGGCGCAGCAGCAAGGGGAAGGGGATGCACATCAAGAGGGCCGCCAGTGCTGGGTGGCGCCACTGGATCAGCTGAGTTTGCCTGCCGTGCCCCAGAGTTCAGCCCGGCGGTCTGGCTACCTGCTGCATGCGTTGTTGATGCATGGCGGCCTGAGCCTGGGGCAGCTGGAGCTGACGTCGGGGTTGCCTGGCGAAGAATTGCGGATAGCGCTGTCCCGGCTGGAACGAGCCGATGTAGTGACCGGGGATGAGCAGGAAGGCATCTTTCGGGTGCAGGCATTGGCGTATCCGGCTGTGCGGCGGTATCTGCAATCCAAAGGGTATCCGGTGGACAGCTTCTAGGAGAAACGGTTATGGGCGATTTCGGTATCAAGGACGCACTGTCTTCAATTACCTCCGAGGCTTTGCTGGAAGCCCTGGCGGTCATCGTTGCGGCTTCGTTGCTGATCCTGATGGTTCAGAAAGCAGTTCCGGTACTGGCTGCGAAACTATCGGGAAAACCGAGGCTGTACCTTCTCGCATCCGTTCCTCTTTTCCGGCTTCTGGTCATTGTTCTGACGATCATTGTGGTGGTGCCCATTCTGGTGGAACCCTCATTCGAGAACATGATTGCCATCTTCGGTGCCCTGGGTCTTGCCTTGGGTTTTGCGTTCAAGGACTACGCCAACAGCCTCATTGCAGGTATCGTTACGCTCTATGAAATGCCTTACCGACCGGGTGACTGGATCGAAGTGAACGGTCGCTATGGTGAGGTGCGGAGTATCGGTACCCGGGCCGCAGAAATCGTGACGCTGGATGATACCGTGATTGTGATTCCCCACAGCCTGCTGTGGAATACACTGCTGGCCAATGGCAATGACGGCACGGATAACCTGATGTGCGTGGCCGAGGTTTTTCTGGACCCGAACCACGATGTCGGCCGGATGCTGGGCCTGTTCCGGGATGCGATCTTTGCCTGCCCGCTCACCAAAACCTACCAGCCGGTGCTGGTCACGGTTGCCGCACGGGAAGCCGGTATGTGCTATCGGTTGAAAGCCTACCCGCTGGAGCCCAGAGAGCAGGCGCGTTTCATTTCAGACCTGACCGCAAGGGCCGCGGAGATCTGTGGTGACGAGGGTGTCCCGATGGTCTCCTACCCTTATCTGCAGGCTCAGAAAGCCTGATCCGGGCAGGGCTGATCAGTCACCCGCAATCGACGTTGCCCGCTGAATCAGCGCCTGGCCTTTCTCTCCGGTCAGTTCGATAAAGCGTTGCCGGGCGGGCAGGCTCGCATCGCGGAAGGCCGCCCTTTCAGCTTCCGTTAGCCGTACGACCCGGATACCGCCCTGTTCCAGTATGGTCTCCAGCCGCGCCTTGTTCAGGTCCTCCTGGAGAGTCCAGGCTTCCTCGGATAACTGTGCAATGGTTTCCTCCAGCCATTTCCGTTCCTGCGAGGGGAGTCCTGCGAACCAGTCCTCATTGGCCACAACAGATGCGATAAACCGTGAGGCCCTGGCCATGGTCATGACGTTCTGGACTTCATGGAACCCCATTTCCTCAATAGCAAACACCGGGTTGCTCTGGCCGTCGATGTTGCCGAGCTGGAGATCGCTGTATACCTGGGCGAAAGGCGTCTGTACGGGGTCAGCACCATAGCTTCGGAAAGCCTCTGCTGCGGTTTCCGAGGTCATGGTGCGAAATCTTAACCCCTGGAAATCGGCGGGGGTTCTCAGGGGGTTGTTGGCCGTCCAGGTCATCCAGCCTTCCGGCACGAACCCCAGCAGTTGCAGGCCAGCGTTGTGGTAGGCCGGTTCAAATGCGGAAATAAACTCGGGCGCCTCCAGAAGGCGACGGGCCGGTTCTTGTTCTTCCGGAAGCAGGAAGTGAAGATTAAAAAGGCCGGTTTCCGGAACGGTATCGGCCAGGTGGCCGGGCGAGGCAAAGGCCAGGTTGACTGAGCCGTTGCGAGTCAGTTCTGTCAGTTGGGCCGAGGTGCCCAAAGAGCCATAAGGAAAGACATCGACCTCAATCCTTCCACCAGACAGCGCTTCGACCTGTTCCCTGAACTGCTGTGCGTAAAGATGCTGAACACTGCCTTCAATCTCTTCCAGGGCAAAGCGCCAGGTGACCGGATACTCTGGTTTGCCGTCCGCCGAACTCTGCGCGGCTGACGAGGAGCCATTGTCGGAGCAGCCGGTCAGCAGCATCACTGCCGCAGTGGCAACGAGGCTGAAGCTGAGAAGCGGGTGGCGTTTGGTCATTGTATTCAGGGCTCCAGAATCCGGCGCATTTGAGTCTAGAGGGAAAAGGTAACACAACAGACCGAGGAGAAAAGGCCGATGTGTAAACGCCAGACGAACAGCCACAAAAAAGCCCCGCCGAAGCGGGGCCAGACGACGAACCGGATGCAGGAAATTTACATCAGAGCGTCAACGCGGTTGCGTACCTTCGGCTCACTGCTATAGGCGGTGGCAATGGCGTTATAGGTGGGGATATCGATACCCACGTCTTCGATCACCGAGACCATCTCGTCGTTGGCTTCCATCTGCAGTTCCTGGGCCTTCTGCTGAGACTCGGCTGATTCGATCTTCTCGATGTATTCTTCGCGCACTTCCATAACACCGGATTGTGCCTCAATGAATTGTTTCAGCTCAGCATCGCTGTAATTGGTGCTTTGGCTGCCTGCGGCGGCGGGGTTGCTGTAACCCGAGCCCTGTTCGGCCGGGGCCGGGTTCTGTTGTGCTATCACCGGTGCGGTTGCCAGCAGTGCCAGAGATGCGGTGATGGATACAAGCAGTTTGTTCATAGCTTTACTCCTGGTTTTAATGAGGCCGGCTCGGTCGTCCAGCCACAAACTTGTGAATGTCGATGTGACAGTAGCGATTCCCGTGCCAGGTTTTAATTTCTCTATAAAGGCAATAAAAACAGTGGTTTATGGATTTTCTATGGTTAAAGCTCAGTAATCTGTCTTGTGGCAAAATGCCACATGTGGCAGAAAGGCTGTGACATTTCTGCAGAGTGGTGTTTATGGCGTTGATGGGAAAACGGGTGGGAGCACTGTTCCGGTCGCTGCAATTAACGTTGGTGCTCAGTATTGTAGTGCCGCTGCTGCTGTTCAGTGGCATTGCTATCTACATTGGCATGGGGGCGGTAGAGCGCGCTCTGAACGATCGCCTTCGTGAAGACCTGGAACTGGTGGCGCGAGCGGTCAGCGGGCCGGTGAGTAAGGCGCTGGCCGAAAGCGATGAACTGGTCCTGGGCGAATCCCTGAAATCCATCTTCCAGATCGGGCGCATTTCCGGGGCCTCGGTGTTTGACGCCGGGGGTGACCGGGTGGCCAGTCTCGGTGTTGCTGACTCCGATGTCACCAATAGCGCCAGCGCCGAAAAGGCAATCGCCAGTGGTGAGCTCGGGGGCGCGTTTCGCTGGGTGGATGGCGAGTCGGTGTTTTCCCAGTTCACGCCGCTGGTTGCGGAAGACGGGCGGATTCAGGGTTTGTTGCAGGTAACGCGGCAACGCAGTGATTTCCATGATCTGGTGGCCACCAGCCGTTGGTGGGCAGTGGTGATCTGGTCGATGATTGCGGCCACCATCATCCTCGTTGTCGTTCTGGGGCATTACCGCACCGTGGGGCGACATGTGAACCGTTTGCTGGAGAGCATGGCTTCTCTGCAACCGGGCGCCTGGCAGTTGGAGACATCGGAGGCAGGGCCACAGGAGCTGTGTCAGATTCAGCAGGGCATTCGTGCTCTGGGCGAACGAATGGCCGAGGCCGAGGCGGAAATCGAAGACAGGATTGCCCGGGAACGGGCCCTGGCAGAACAGCTGGAATACCAGGAGAAAGTGGCGATGATTGGCCGGGTCGCAGGTGGGGTAGCTCATGAACTGGGGGCGCCTCTGAACGTTATTCAGGGCCGGGCCCGCATTCTGGCCAGGGCCGGGCTGGAGCAGGAGCAGCAACGGCATCTGGATGATATCGAACATCAGGTGGACCGGATGACCATGATTATCCAGCAACTGCTGGACTGTTTCCGGCATGTGCCCGAGTCCCGGCGACCCGTAAACCTGGCAGACATTCTCGAGGACGTCGTTACCCGCGCCCGTGAAGACAGGCGCTGCCAGGCGGTTTCGCTGCAAGCCGACGCTTTTGACAGGCCGATGCCGACACGGGCGGAGCCGCTCCGGGTTGGCCTGGCGTGTCTGAATGTGGTGAGAAATGCGTGTCAGGCTGGCCGGGAACAGGTCGCGCTCTCAGTCGGCGAGACCGGGGAGTTTTGGGTGTTCCGGGTCGAGGACGATGGCCCTGGTATACCGGCGGAGCATCACGCCAGGGTTTTCGAGCCGTTCTTCAGCACCCGCCCGGCCGGCGAAGGCACTGGGTTAGGGCTGGCAGTGGTTCAGAGTGTCATGAAAGAACACGGGGGGGCCGTTGAGGTGATTGATAGCGAGTTGGGTGGTTGTGGTATGGCGCTGTATTTTCCGAAAGAGGTGGGGCAATGAGCAGCCGGCCTGTCACGATCCTGCTGGTCGAAGATGACGCCAGCCTTGGCCAGCTGCTGATGGAGGAGTTGGAAGTGGATGGATACCGCGTACGCAGGGTCAGTATGGTGTCCGAGGCGCGGACTGCTCTGGCAGACGAACGCCCGGGCCTGATCGTATCGGATCTGCGCTTGCCCGATGGTGACGGTCTGGAGATTCTGTCGCTTCAGCAGGCCGAGCATCCCGGTATTCCCTTTATCGTGATTACCGCGTTTGGGACGGTGGACCAGGCGGTCGATGCTTTGAAGGCCGGCGCTGATGATTTTCTGACCAAGCCGCTCTCAACGGATCATCTCCGGTTAAAGATCAAACGGTTGCTGGCCCAGGCGGATCTGAACCGGCAGTTGGCGGAGTATCAGTCCGGGCGCGGCGGCGATGAAAGCATGGGCTTGATCGGCGGCAGTGCGATGATGGATCGCCTCAGGTCAGACATTCGCCAGGTTGCCCGCAGTCAGGCCGCGGTTCTGATTAATGGCGAAAGTGGAACCGGGAAAGAGCTGGTTGCGAGGGCAATCCACCAGCAAAGTGAGCGCTCAGCACGGCCGTTCCTTGCGGTGAATTGTGCCGGTATACCGCGAGACTTGATGGAAAGTGAATTCTTCGGTCACGAGGCTGGTGCTTTTACCGGTGCACGGCAGGCCCGTCGGGGGCTGTTTGCAGAGGCGAACGGTGGCACCTTGCTGCTGGACGAGATTGGTGAAATGCCATTGGCTCTGCAAGCCAAACTGCTTCGGGTGTTGCAGGAGGGCTGCATCAAACCAGTGGGAGCTGACCATGAGGAAATGGTGGATGTTCGCATTCTGGCGGCAACTCATGTGGATTTGCTTCGGGCTGTTGAGCAGGGCCATTTCCGCGAAGACCTGTATTATCGTCTCGAAACCCTGTCGTTAACGGTGCCTCCCCTGAGGGAGCGGGATGAGGATGTTGAATTGCTGGCCATGCATTTTCTGGGTGAGGCAGCACGTCGTCACAGCCGGGGGTTCCTGAAGTTCAGTGACGTTACGTTAAGGATACTCCGCGATTATCCGTTTCCGGGCAATGTGCGTGAGCTGTCCAGTGCGATTGAGCGGGCGGTCACTTTTTGTGAAAGCGATACCATACAGCCCGAGCATTTGCCCGAACGCATCCGGAAGCGCCAGGGCGGGATTGTTCAGGCTGCCGTTGCCGCTTCGCCCGGGAAACTTTCCGAATGGCCCACCTTGGAGATGCTCCAGCAGGATTACGTGCGCCGGGTCATGGCTGCCGTTGATGGTAATAAACGCCGGGCGGCCCAGATACTCGGCATTAATCGCAGAACACTGTATCGCTGGCTGGAGTCGGATTTGGAGCATGGGCATGACTGATCAGAAACAGGCCATGATGTACGGCCTTGCCACGGTGCTGCTGTGGTCGACCGTTGCTACCGCCTTCAAATTGTCACTGGCGGATCTTGCGCCGGCTCAGATGCTGCTGGTGGCCTGTGCCGCATCCATCGTCGTGATGGCGGCTATCCTCATGCTACAGGGGCGCTGGGGACTGGTGTTCCGTTTGCGGCGGGGCCAATACCTGCAGTCCATGCTGATGGGGCTGATCAATCCCTGTCTGTATTACTTTCTGCTGTTTGGCGCGTTCGACCGTCTGCCCGCCCAAGAGGCCCAGCCTCTGAACTACACCTGGGCACTGGTGCTGGCCTATCTGTCGGTGCCGTTTCTGGGGCAGAAACTGCGCAGGATCGATATTCTGGCGGGGTTGGTGTGTTACGCCGGAGTGGTAGTGATCGCCACCCGCGGTGCCGTAACCTCGCTCTCATTCTCGGACCCCCTCGGTGTCTCGCTGGCGTTGGGCAGCACGCTGGTTTGGGCGTCTTACTGGATTATTGCCACCCGGGATACCCGGGACCCGGTGGTAGGCCTGTTTCTGAATTTTCTATTTGGACTGCCGGTCATTGTGCTGGTGTGCTGGCAGACGGCGGGGTTGGTCATGCCGGTCGGGAGTTCGATGGCCGCTGCGGTTTACGTCGGCGTTTTTGAAATGGGCATAGCCTTTATGCTGTGGTCCCAGGCCATGAAAAAAGCAGAAAACACCTCGAAAGTGAGCAATCTGATTTTTATCTCGCCTTTTCTGTCCCTGGTGTTTATCTACTTCATTCTGGGCGAAGTTATTCTCACCTCGACCTACGTCGGGCTGGTGCTGATCATTGCGGGATTATGGCTGCAGCAGAAGAAGGTCCGTGACCGGGAGCAGGCGTTGAGCCATGGCTGAAAACTGGTATCTGTACCTTGTTCGCACCGCATCGGGTAGTCTCTACACCGGAATTGCCACAGATGTGGAGCGGCGGTTTGCCGAGCATCAGGCGGGGGCACCCAAAGGTGCCCGGAGCCTGAGAGGTAAAGGGCCGTTAACCCTGGAGTTCCATGTGCCTGCCGGCGACAGGAGCCGCGCCTCCCGCCTGGAATGGCAGGTCAAGCGCTGGCCCAAGGTTCGAAAGGAAGCTTTGATCCGGGGTGTCGTCAGGCTTGAAGATGATGTCTGATGTGACGCCCGGCAACGGCCAGAGCGTCTCTGGCCCGGTCAAGCTGCGCGGCGTGCACCTGGAATACGTGCCAGAGATTGTTGTAGATCTCCAGCGTGGTTTCCACGTGTTCCTGTTTGGCCGCCTCCGCCAATCGACGGGCGTCGTTGAGCAGAACTTCCTGGCTTCCGACCTGAATCAGCAGGGGAGGCAGGCCACTCAGGTCACCGTAGACAGGCGACACCAGCGGGTGCGTCAAAGGTACGCCGTTGGCATACATTTTCGCGGCTTTGAAGGTCCAGGCAGCGTGCAGGACCGGTTCACATTCCGGAGTGTAAAGATCCTTTTCTGACAGATCTGTCCAGGGCGAGAAGCAGGTGACGGATGAGGGCAGTGGATGACCGTGGTCGCGCAATCGCATGGCCAGTACCACCGACAGACCGCCGCCGGCGGAATCTCCGGCCAGGGCAATGGAGCCGGGGCTTACCCCCTGGTTGATCAAGGCCAGATATACGGCTTCGGCATCGTCTGGCGCGGCGGGAAACGGATGCTCCGGCGCCAGCCGGTAATCCGGGATCAGTACGTCGCAGCCAGAGAATTTGGCCAGATGGCCGGCAATGCCCCGGTGGGTATCGGCAGAGCCCATAACATAGCCTCCGCCGTGAAAATACAGTACGGTGCCGCCAGAACGGTCTTCCGGGGAGGCGCGCAGCACCGGTACATCGCCCAGGTCTTCCCACGCAAAACTGACGTCTTTAGGCGGGTAGGATGTTCGATAAGCTTCCCGGGTGTATCGGCGCTGCACCGATAACGGAAACGCCCGGGACAGGACGGGCTTCACAAAACGGTGCATGGTCCCTCTCAACCCGGCCTCAAGAAGCGGCTGGAACATCTGTGTTCTCCCTTGTGAATGCGTTAGGATGACTGGCATTTATGGATTCATGACAGGCGTTTAACTCTACGTGTACTGGAAAACAGATACCATAGAAATACCGAATTGGGACAGACATTCCCTGCTGGACCGTCTGGAACCGTTTGATCCGTCCGCCAGCCGGGAACTGAGTTCCGAGATGGAGGCGTATTGCCGGTTCTATGGCCTTGATCTTTGGGTTGAGCATCCGGATGTGGTCTACCATCAGGGGTACATCTGTGCCGAGCGGCATGAAGTGATGGTGCATTACTTCCGGCTGCCGGAGAGCGCCAGCCCGAAAGGCACGGTGTTCATTCTGCATGGTTATTTTGATCATGTGGGTTTGTATACCCAATTGATTGACCGCTGTCTTGGTGCAGGCTTCGATGTTCTGGCCTACGATCAGCCCGGGCACGGATTGTCGAGTGGTACGCCGGCCGCCATTGGCAGTTTCCTGGAGTACCAGGCCGTACTGTCGGAAGTAATGGCGAAGGTCAGGGACAAGATTCGGGGGCCCTGGTACGCAGTGGGGCAGAGTACGGGTGGCGCAATATTGATTGACTACCTGCTGTCGAACCACCACAACCGGGAGTCCTCGGCGTTCCGCAAAGTGGTGTTGCTGGCGCCACTGGTAAGGCCTATGGGCTGGCTGGGGGCAAAGATTCTCCACAGTTTGGTCAAACCGTTCCTGACTCGCTGGAAACGGGTATTCGGCCCGAACAGTGGCGATACCCGCTTTCTTCGGTTCCTGCGGGAACACGACCCGTTGCAGGCAAGAGCGGTTCATGTCGATTGGGTGACTGCATTGCGACAATGGGTGCCGCACATTGAGTCGGCGAGGCCGGTGGATTTTCCGGTCACCGTGGTGCAGGGTGAGAAGGATCTGACGGTAGACTGGCAGCACAATCTGAGGATTATCCGGAATAAATTTTCCTCAGTGAAGGAACGAAGAATACCGGACGGTCGTCATCATCTTGTGAACGAAGCGCAGGATTTGCAGGCGACGGTATTCAATACCATTATCGATACATTCTCGGAGTAAGCAGTGGCTGTAGTGCCAAAAGCTCCGGACCAACGATTACAGAAGCGGGAGAAGACAGTGAAAAAGACAATTCTTGCCTTTGCGGTAGCAACTGTTGGCCTGAGTGGCTGTATGACCTATGACCCGTATACCGGGGAAGAGAAAACTTCGAATGCCACCAAGGGCAGTATTATTGGCGCGATCGGTGGTGCTGCTATTGGCGCAGCAACCTCCAGCAGCAGTGATCGTGGCAAAGGCGCACTGATTGGTGCCGCTGGCGGTGCGGCCGTGGGTGGCGGTATCGGCTACTACATGGATCGCCAGGAGGCCCAGCTGCGCCAGAAGCTGGAAGGTACCGGTGTTCGCGTCGTCCGTAATGGTGACCAGATCGACCTGATCATGCCGGGTAACATCACTTTTGATACCGACCAGTCCACCATCCGTTCCGGTTTTACCGGCACTCTTGAGTCTGTGGCTCTGGTTCTGAAAGAGTTCGACAAAACCATCATCCAGATTGAAGGCCATACTGACAGCACCGGTTCAGACAGCTACAACCAGCTGTTGAGCGAGCGTCGCGCGTCTTCTGTCCGTGACTTCCTGTTGAATCAGGGCATTGAGCCCCGTCGTACCCGGGCCACCGGTTATGGCGAGCGCTACCCGATTGCTTCCAACGATACGGCTGCGGGTCGTGAGCAGAACCGTCGCGTTGAGCTGACACTGGTGCCGATGCAGTAATAACCTGCTCAGCATTCAACAAAAAAGCCCCGGTTTATGCCGGGGCTTTTTGCTTTATGGCAGGAGCAATCAGTTGGTATTGCTCGGCAGCCATTCGTCGATTCGCTTCTTCAGATCCTCCAGCTGATCTTCGCCGGAGTCCTTGAGTTCGCCCAGTTTGCTTCGGGCAGTCTCGATGTGGTCTTCAACGGCCTGAATGCGCTCTGAAAACTCTCTCTGAATTTCGGCTTCCGCTTGGTCATCCTTTGCCTTGGCCATCTTTTCGTCGGCTTCGGCACGCAGGCTGTCGATCTGTTTGCTCCAGTACTCGGTCTGGGTTTCCAGTTTCTTCTGCAGAGATTCCTTCAAGGACATAATTACCTCCATGCTGGGCCTGTTCCGGCCCGGTTTGAATGACTGGTACTTTTAGCATGGCTACGTATGGCCGAATCTCAAGGGCGGCAGCATGAAGTTTTGTTGAAATGCGGCGTTGTGGCCCGAAATGGCATAAAAAAACCGGAGCTCCCAGGGGGATGCTCCGGTTCTTGAAGGCAGCTGTCTGTCAGAACAGTACGCGGCAGCGAATAGTGCCTTTTACCTGGCGGAGCTTTTCCAGCGCCAGCTCACCGTAGGCCTTGTCCACATCGACCACCACATAACCAATATCTTCCTTGGTTTGCAGGTACTGGCCACAGACGTTGATGCCGTTTTCGGAGAACACCTGGTTGATTTCCGACATTACGCCCGGCACGTTCTCGTGAATGTGCAGCAGGCGGTGCTGGTTCGGGTGCGACGGCAGCGCCACTTCCGGGAAGTTCACCGAAGAAACGGAGGTGCCGTTGTCGCTGTACATGGCCAGCTTCTCGGCCACTTCGCGCCCGATGTTTTCCTGGGCTTCAATGGTTGAGCCACCCACGTGCGGAGTCAGGATGCAGTTGTCGAACTCGCGCAGTGGAGAGACAAACTCTTCGTCGTTGGACTTGGGCTCCACCGGGAATACGTCGATGGCTGCGCCCAGCAGTTTACCGGAACTCAGCGCATCGGCCAGGGCGTCGATATCCACCACGGTACCGCGGGAAGCGTTCATCAGAATGCTGCCCGGCTTCATCTGGGCAAACTGCTCGGCCTTGAACATGTATTTGGTCGCCGGAGTCTCCGGTACGTGCAGGGAAACCACATCGGAAATGTTCAGCAGTTCCTGCAGCGTGCCCACTTGCGTGGCGTTACCAATCGGCAGTTTGGAAACCACGTCGTAGAAATAGACGTCCATTCCCAGGCTTTCGGCCAGCACGCTGAACTGGGTGCCGATGTTGCCGTAACCGATGATGCCAAGCTTCTTGCCACGAATCTCGTAGCTGTTCTTGGCGGATTTCAGCCACTCGCCACGGTGGGCTTTGGCGTTTTTTTCCGGCACGCCGCGCAGCAGCAGGATGGCCTGGGCCAGAACCAGTTCTGCCACGGAACGGGTGTTGGAGAAAGGCGCGTTGAACACGGCCACGCCACGGCGGGTCGCGGCCTGCAGGTCAACCTGGTTGGTGCCGATACAGAAGCAGCCCACAGCCACCAGCTTCCTGGCGGCTTCAAATACTTTCTCGGTCAACTGGGTGCGAGAGCGGATACCAACGAAGTGCGCATCGGCAATCTTCTCGATCAGCTCTTCCTCACCCAATGAATGGGTCAGATACTCGATATTGGTGTAACCCGCGGCATTCAGGGTATCAATGGCAGATTGATGCACGCCTTCCAGCAGCAGGATCCGGATTTTGCTCTTTTCGAGAGACGTATTTGACATGGGCTTGCTTCCGAACCTTTCGTCACGTGAAATGACCTGCAGCCAGGGATCGTCGGCCTGGCTCACAGAACAGGGGCGGTATGATACCATAAACGCAGATTTTCACAGCGCGCCGGTTTGCCTGAATCAATTCTTTGTGAGTGATCTCTGAACAGGCCCTGGCCCAACTTCGAAGAGACTGACACATCCATGAGTTCCGAACAGATCATCGCTTCCCTTAAAGAGCTGGTTGCCACCTCCGAAAACCCGGGCAAGGTTCTCACCGATCCTGCGGATCTGGACAATTACGGCAAGGACTGGACCAAAATCTACCCGCCCAAGCCGCTGGCCATTGTCCTGCCGAAAACCACGGAGCAGGTGCAGGCGCTGGTGAAGTTTGCCAATGACAATCAGGTGGCTCTGGTACCTTCGGGCGGACGTACCGGCCTGAGTGCAGGCGCCGTGGCCGCCAATGGCGAAGTGGTGGTAGCGTTCGACAACATGAACCAGATTCTGGATTTCAACGCCAGTGATCGCACCGTACGTTGCCAGGCCGGGGTGGTGACCGAGCAACTGCAGACCTTTGCCGAAGAAAACGGCCTGTACTATCCGGTGGATTTTGCCTCCGCCGGGTCGAGCCAGCTCGGTGGCAACCTGTCCACCAATGCCGGCGGCATCAAGGTCATTCGCTGGGGCATGAGCCGGGACTGGGTTGCCGGACTGAAAGTGGTGACCGGTAAAGGTGATGTGCTGGATCTGAACAAGGATCTGGCCAAGAACAACACCGGCTACGATCTGCGACATCTGTTCATCGGTGCCGAGGGCACCCTGGGTTTCATTACCGAAGCCACCATGAAGCTTACCCGCAAGCCGGACGACCTGACCGTGCTGGTGCTGGGCCTGAATGACCTCACCAACACCATGGATGTCTTGCAGGCTTTCCAGAAAAAACTGGATCTGACCGCCTACGAGTTTTTCTCTCACCAGGCCATGGGGCATGTACTGGCCCACGGCCAGGTTCAGGCACCGTTCGAGACCGAGGCGCCATATTATGCGTTGCTGGAGTTCGAGGCTGTTTCTGATCAGGTGATGGACGATGCCATGGCACTGTTTGAGCAGTGTGTGGAAGAAGGCTGGGTGCTGGATGGCGTCATCAGCCAGAGTGAAACCCAGGCACAGAACCTTTGGCAACTGCGTGAGCGGATTTCCGAATCCATCGCGCCGCGAATTCCCTACAAGAACGATATTTCGGTGGTGGTTTCCAAGGTGCCGGGCTTCCTCCAGGAAATCGACAACGTGGTTACCGAACACTACCCGGACTTCGAGATCATCTGGTTCGGCCACATTGGTGACGGCAACCTGCACCTGAACATCCTCAAACCGGAGGACATGGCGAAGGAAGATTTCTTCGAAAAATGCCAGCAGGTGAACAAGTGGGTATTTGAAATTGTCGAGCGTTATCAGGGCAGTGTCTCTGCTGAGCACGGTGTGGGCATGACCAAGAAACCCTACCTGCAGTACACCCGCAGCGAGGCGGAAATTGCCTACCTGCGCGGTATCAAGCAGGTATTCGACCCCAATAACATCATGAATCCGGGTAAGATCTTCGACTGATGCAAGGGCACATTGTCGTACTCACTGGCGCTGGAATCAGCGCCGAAAGCGGCCTCTCCACCTTCCGGGACAACGGTGGGCTGTGGGAGCAGCACAGTGTGTACGACGTGGCCACGCCGGAGGCGTTCGAGCGCAACCGGGATCTGGTGCTGAGGTTCTATAACGAGCGCAGGCGGCAACTTCAAACCGTTGAGCCCAATCCTGCGCACCGCTTGCTGGCGGAGCTGGAAAGCCGTTTTCAGGTGACCGTGGTCACCCAGAATGTGGACGACCTGCATGAGCGCGGCGGTTCCAGCAATGTGCTGCACCTGCACGGTGAACTCACCAAGGCCCGCAGTTCCGCCTATCCGGACCTCATTTACGACATCGGCTACAACGACATCAATCCCGGGGATACCTGTGATCGCGGTGCCCAGCTTCGGCCCCATATCGTCTGGTTCGGCGAAGAAGTCCCGATGCTGGATGCGGCGGCAGAGGTGGTGCGCACCGCAGACCAGCTGCTGATTGTGGGTACGTCGCTGCAGGTATATCCTGCGGCGGGGCTGATCTACGAGGTGGACATTGATGTGCCCATCACGGTGATTGATCCTGGCGAACCTGCGTCCGTCTCCCGGGCACGGGTGATTCGCAAAGGGGCCTCGGAAGGGGTGCGGGAGTGGGTTTCGCGTTATTTGTGAACTTGGCGTTAGCCTCGGAGGTATTTCTCCAGTTCACTTCTGAATGCTGCCTGGACACCTAAGCGTTTTAGCATCCAGTAATGCCCCGCAATCATCCGGTCTATGAAAATACTCTCGACCGGTGGTTTGAAGTAATCTAGGTATTTGAACACCGTGCTGGTTTTGGCGGCCACGTGTTTATGGATATCGGCCTCGGCGAAGTCGTAGGGCTCATCGTTCAGGAACGGGATGATCAGGATATCCCTCCACATGGCGTAATAGGCTTCATCGACCGCCGGTTGGCTGTCCACGCGAGCGCCCAGGTCGATCAGGTACTGGTCCAGGGCCTGGTAGTCCTCATCCAGCGCTGCGATCAAGGCTTTGCGGTAGGCTTCGACAATCTCCGGTTTGAGTTTCTTCACGCAGCCGAAGTCATACATGATAATGGTGCCATCCGGCCGGTAGGCGAAATTGCCCGCGTGAGGGTCGCCGTGAATGCACTGGAACCGGAACAGCTGATCGGCCATGATCGTGAAAATCCGGTGGCCAATCAGGTTGAGGGTTTCCTGGGAGTAGTGTTCCGGCGTGACCTTGCTGACGTGGTCGCCCTCCACCAGCCCCAGGGTCAGGACCCGACGGGTTGAATGGCTGTCGACCACCTCCGGGATGATCACCCACGGCTGATCTTTGTGGAATTCGTGGAACAGCTTGAGGTTTCGCGCCTCGTTCTCGTAATCCAGCTCTTCCTTCAGTCGCACCCGGATTTCGCCGAACAGCTGGTCAACCGTCTCCTTGGGCATTTTCAGCAGGCCGCCGAGCTTCAGGGCCAGTCGTAGCTGTTTGAGGTCGGAGTCGCAGGATTCATCCACGCCGGGGTATTGCACTTTCACGATCACATCCGTGCCATCGTGCAGGCGGGCGCGGTGTACCTGGCCGATGGAGGCAGAGGCGTAGGGTGTTTCCTGCAGGTATTCAAACAGCTCGCCAACCGGCTTGCCCAGCTCACTTTCCACCTGTTCCAGAATCACCTCGAATGGCATCGGTGGTGCTTCTTTCTGGAGTTTTTCCAGCGCGTCCGAGAATTCTTTGGGCAGGAAGTCCTGGGTCTGGGAGGCTATCTGCCCCACCTTCATCACCGCCCCCTTGAGCTCGCCCAGGGTATCGGCAATTTGCCCGGCCATCCGGGTGTAGCTTTCGCTCTGGGCGCCTTCGTCATTTTCGGTGCGGAACATGCGCCGCGCTCTCTGGCCGGCGTACTGGCCCGCCACCGTGGCGGTCATGCCTGCGAGTTTGAAGAAGCGTCCTGTGCGTGAAGTAACGGGTTTCCTGGCCATGGTAGTGCCTGTTCTACGGGAAGTTTGCAGCTCGTCTGAATATCCGTATCCGTGTTGCGTTCAGACCACTGTGGTCTCCACAAATAACACATCTTCCAGCTCCAGGGACAGAGTCTGGCCGCTGACAAGCGGGCCAACGCCTTTGGGCGTGCCAGTCAGCACCACATCGCCGGGTAACAGGGTGAACTGGGTGCTCATATGAGCAATCAGGGGCACGATCGGGTTCAGCATGTCGCCGGTATTCCCGGTCTGCCGGCGCTGGCCGTCGATATCCAGTGTGAAGTTCAGGTTGCCCTTGGCAAGTTGGTCGGCGGCAACGAACGGTGAAAGCGGGCAGGCGCCGTCGAAGGCCTTTGCGCGCTCCCAGGGGTGTCCCTTTTCTTTCAGGCTGCTTTGCACGTCCCGCAAGGTGAGGTCCAGGGCCAGGCCATAACCGAGAATGGCACTTTCGACTTCGCTGGCGGAGGCATTGGTCAGGGGGCGGCCGATAAGTACGGCCAGTTCGGTTTCAAAGTGCACCGCACCCTGGCCTCTGGGGTAGACCAGCGGGCGGGTGATATGAACCGCTGCGGTGGAGGGTTTGATAAACAGCAGCGGTTCTTCCGGTACCGGGTTGTTCAGCTCCCGGGCGTGTTCGGCGTAGTTGCGCCCCACACAAACGATTTTGCCAAGGGGAAGATGAACCGGTGTTCCATCTTTCCAGTGATGCTGATAATCGCCCATGGTGGCGCCTCCGCTCAGTCTCCTTCGAATGAGCAGACAGTATAAACCTGCAGACCTTCTTCCTGCAGCTTGCGTGAGCCACCCAGATCCGGCAGATCAATCATGGCTGCGACCTCTACGATTTCAGCACCGATACGGCGGATCAGACGGGTTGCGGCCAGCATGGTGCCGCCAGTGGCAATCAGATCGTCCACCAGGATGACCTTGTCGCCGGGTTTGAAAGCGTCTTCGTGTAGCTCGACGGAAGCCGTGCCGTATTCCAGTTCGTAGTCTTCCACCAGGGTGTCGAAGGGCAGTTTGCCCTTCTTGCGCACGAGTACCAGAGAGGCATTCAGCTCGTAGGCCAGCGCCGAGCCAATAATGAAGCCTCGGGCATCGACGGCGGCAACCGCATCAATGTGCTGGCCATGGTAGCGATGGACAAAGGCATCGATCAGTTTACGAAATGCCGTTTTGTCCTGAAGGACCGTGGTGATGTCCCGGAAGGAGACGCCGGGTTTGGGCCAGTCCGGCACAGTGCGGATGGCTTTCTTGATGCTCTCGGAAAAATAGTCCATGGGCGGATCCGGTGATTACTCTGGGCGCCGCTCAGGCGGCGTCCAGGAACATGAATTTCAGAACAAATACAACGGCAATGGTAACGACACTGGCGTTAAGATCGGACCAGCGGCCAGACAACGCCTTGATCACGGCGTAGGTGATGAAACCCAGGGCAATGCCGTTTGCAATAGAGAAGGTCAGCGGCATGGTCAGTGCCGTGACGATCGCTGGTGCGGCGTCGGTGATGTCATCCCAATCGATCAGTTTGAGGCCGCTTGCCATCAGCACGGCGACGTAGAACAGGGCCGGTGCGGTCGCATAGGCAGGGATGATGCTCGCGATCGGTGACAGCAGCAAACAGGCGAGGAAAAGCAGGGCGACGACAACAGCCGTCAGTCCTGTGCGACCACCGGCGGAAATGCCAGCGGTTGATTCGATATAGCTGGTGGTGGTTGAGGTACCCAGGGCTGCGCCTGACATGGTTGCGACGGAATCCGACATCAGAGCTCGTCCGAGACGGGGCAGCTTGCCATCTTTATCCAGCAATCCACCACGCTGGGCTGCTCCGATCAGGGTGCCGGAGGTATCGAAAAGATCCACGAACAGAAAGGCAAAGATAATGCTGATCATGCCAACATTCAGTGCGCCGGCCAGATCAAGTTGCATAAAGGTGGGGGCAAGGCTGGGTGGGGCAGACACAAAACCTTTGTATTCCACCATGCCAAGCATCATGGCGGCCACGGTAACAGCAAGGATGCCGATCATTACGGCGCCGGTGATTCTGCGGAATGAAAGTGCACAGATCAGTACGAATCCTGCGAAGAACAGCAGGCTCTCAGCCACTTTAATGTCGCCCAGACCCACAAGGGTCGCAGGGTTATCTACCACGATACCGGCGTTTTTCAGTGCGATCAGAGCAAGAAAGAATCCGATGCCGGCGGAAATGCCAAAGCGTAAGGACATCGGAATACTGTTGATGATCCATTCCCGGATCTTGACCACACTCAGAATGAAGAAAATAAACCCGGAGAGAAAGACAGCGCCCAGCGCCACTTCCCAGCTGTATCCCATACTGCCGACGACCGTGAACGAGAAAAAGGCGTTCAGGCCCATGCCGGGGGCCAGGGCAATTGGATAGTTTGCCCAGAGGCCCATAATCAGCGTACCGATGGTTGCGGCCAGACAGGTGGCCACGAAAACGGCTCCGAAATCCATGCCGGTGGACGACAGGATGCTGGGGTTGACCACGATGATGTAGGCCATGGTCAGGAAGGTGGTAATGCCAGCTACCACTTCTTTACGGACAGTGGTGCCGTGGGCCTGGAGTTGGAACAGTCGTTCAAGCATGACTTGGGTCTGCCTCTAGAATGCCTGGATTAGGGAGTTTGAAAGTCAGTTTGCGTGCGGAAAACGTGAATTGGGTGAAAAAACGGCAATGTTACCGGCTCAGGCGCCTCACGCCAAGGGATGATTCAGAGTTCAGTTCAGCATCTGGTCTCGTTGCAGGCGGATATCAAAGCGCACCGCGAGCATGCGAACAATCACGATAAACAGCAGGCCAATAGTCAGCGCCATGGATTCGCTCTCCAGCAACCACTGGCACACAAAGTACAGCCAGCAACCGGCGAAGGCGATAGAGGCGTAGATCTGGTCCTTGCGGAAAATAAAGGGAACTTCGTTGCACAGGGTGTCACGCAGGGCGCCGCCGAAGCAGCCTGTCATTACACCCAGCATGGAAGCGATAAACCAGGAGTGGCCCAGATCGAGAGCCAGTTGCGCACCGAGAATGGAAAAAATGCCAAGGCCGATGGCGTCCGGGAAGACGATTCTCGATTCTTTCAGGGAATGGGCCCGGCTCCAGTAGCTGAACACGATTGCCATGGCCAGGATCATGATCGGCTGCTCCTGGTGCTTGATCCAGTACAGCGGGTGATTGTCCATGATCAGATCCCGCAATGTGCCGCCACCCAGAGCGGTAATAAAACCGATGGCAAAAACACCCACCGGATCCATGTTTTTGGACCGGGCGACGATCATGCCGGAAATGGCAAACGCCACAACGCCAATCATTTCAAGAGTATAGATGATGTCAAACATGGGGCGGCTCTGATCTGACGAAATTCGGTCCGGGGCGTGGGTGAAAGGCTGGAAGAATAGCGGAATTCGTCCCGGGATTCATCTTCAGGCGTTAATGGCCGATTCGGCCAATGTGATCTGTTGCGCGACAGTTACGCGTATCACTGCCTTGTTTCCCGTTTGATTGATCCGGAGTACTGCAATATGGCCCTGATGCGACTCGCCTACGCCAGCGAAGCAACGTTTGAAGCCCAGCCCCTGGAGAAGGGTGTCGAACCCCACGTGGCCAGAATTCTCATGGTGTCCCGAAGAAATAACGGTCGGGCAGGCCTGGTCGGTGGCTTGTATTATGGCGACAACCGGTTTTTCCAGTACCTTGAGGGCGAGGAAGAATTTGTCCGGGAAACCTTCGAACGAATCCGTCAGGACTCTCGCCACCGCAATATCCGCATGCTGATTGAAGAGCCGCTGGACGTCCCGACCTTCTCCAACTGGTCGATGAAGTATGTACCCCTGTCATCCGACGTGCAGGCCTTTCTGGACAAGCACCAGTTACCGGACTTCAACCCGGCGGCGTTCTCCAGCCACCAGTGTGAGGAAATGATTGACCTGATTCGGCGCTCCAGCGAAGACCAGAAACTGGTCAATCACGACGAAGACAGCCCAGCCCGGGTTCAACACTCACAAACCCTGTCTCCCGGCGTCAGGTATGGGCTTCTGGCCGCCGGTGTGATGATCATCGTCGCCGTGGTAGCGGGCGCTGTAATGTTCTGAATCCGCCGGCTTATCAGCCGGGCTTATTGCCATGAATAAGCAGCCTTGATTTGCTTCACGGGCTCTGTGCGTTTAGCTTGATCCTGGTCAATTACAACATCAAATCAGACCCGCCCTGACGCCATCAGGGTAAGACAGACAGCCCAGGAGCAACCATGAAAGCCATTCTGTGCAAAGACTATGGCCCGGCAGAGAATCTGGTCATCGAAGACATTGCCAGCCCGGACGTAAAAGGCAGCGGCGTAAAAATCCGGGTCAAGGCTGCAGGCCTGAACTTCCCGGACACCCTGATCATTCAGGGCAAATACCAGTTCCAGCCGCCCATGCCGTTTTCCCCCGGCGGTGAACTGTCCGGTGAAGTGCTCGAGGTGGGCGAAAAAGTCACCCGTTTCCAACCCGGAGACCGGGTAGCCGCCCTGACCGGCTGGGGTGCGTTCGCCGAAGAAGTGGTTGCTCCCGAATCCAACCTGTTGCCAATCCCGGACTCTATGTCCGATGAGAAAGCTGCGGCTTTCATGATGGTTTATGGCACCTCCTATTACGCGCTCAAGCAGCGTGGCAACCTGCAGTCTGGCGAAACCTTGCTGGTACTCGGCGCCAGCGGCGGTGTTGGCCTGGCGGCCGTGGAGCTGGGCAAGGCCATGGGAGCGAAAGTGATTGCGGCGGCCAGCTCCGCTGAAAAACTCGCGGTGGCCAAGGAAGCCGGCGCCGATGAACTGGTGAACTACACCGAGGAATCGCTGAAAGATGCGGTGAAGAAACTGACCAAGGGTAAAGGTGTGGATGTGATCTACGACCCGGTCGGCGGAGATTTCACCGAACAGGCCCTGCGCACCATGGGCTGGAACGGCCGCCACCTGGTGATCGGCTTTGCCGCAGGGGATATCCCCAAGATTCCTGCGAACCTGACGCTGCTCAAGGGCTGTTCTGTGGTAGGTGTATTCTGGGGTAGCTTCACCCAGCGCGAGCCGCAGACGAGTGCCCAGAACATGATGGAGCTGTTGCAGATGTATGCCGACGGCAAGATCGATCCCAAGGTCAGTGAGGTATTCGCATTCGAGGAATATGCCGCGGCACTTGGGGCGCTTACGGGGCGTCGGGCCACTGGCAAGATCGTTTTGCGGGTTGAAGAATAGTTCTTGGAGCCTGAGGGGTAGCCTCCCTCCTAGCCTTTAGGTTTCGGTGTGGGCCGCGCTGGGGAACGCTTCCAAAAAACCGCTACAAGCACATCCCTGTGCGCTTATTTCGGGCCATCCATGGCCCTCAAAATTTTTTGGAAGCGTTCCCCATCACGGCCGGTCAGCTTCACAGTAATAGTCAGGGAGAAAAGCTAGGTTTTTCAGTAAACTGACTATCACTCCTTGGCTCGGAAGTGAGTGCGGGGTGCCCCTCCCAAAAATGTCGGAGGCCATGGATGGCCCGAAATAAGCGCACAGGGATGTGCTTGTAGCGGTTTTTGGGAGGGGCACCCCGTACTCACTGTCACCAAGCGTTGCAGGCTAGGTTATGAGGCCCCTCTCCAAAAGTCAGGATCAAAACCGAACACCCCCCGAATCAATATCGGACACCAACTCCGGAGTCAGCAACGTATAACCGGACGAACCGGGCAGCCAGGCGTACACATCGTCTTCCGACCTCTCCAGCGAATAGCCGAGCTTCTGGATGTCCACCTTCCGGTACTTGAACGTCCCCGTCTTCTCGATGGCATTGGTCACCCGCACAAACACCGGCACCGCATAGGCCGGCAGATTCTCCTGCAGATAGTCAAACAGCTTGTTGATATCGAAGGCCGAACCATTGGACTGAGGCACCAGCGTTACCATGCCCGCCTTGCCGTTGGTTTTGGGAATCTCGACCCCGTACACAATGGCTTCCTCCACCATGCCGGAGCCATCAATGATATTTTCCACCTCCGTCGTCGATACGTTCTCTCCCTTCCAGCGGAAGGTGTCGCCCATGCGATCGACAAACTGCAGGTGACGGCAGCCGATTTCTTTTAATACATCACCGGTATTGAACCAGGCATCGCCTTTCTTGAAACCATCGCGCAGGATGGATTTCTCAGTGGCTTCCTTCTGGGTGTAGCCCTCGAATGCCCACTTCTTGTTGATCTCCCCGATCAACAGGCCGGGCTGGCCTTTTTCCACTTCCTCCAGACGGCCCTTGTCGTTGCGGATCGGGTCCCGGGTGCCTTCGTGGTACTTGACCAGTTTGTAGGGCGCGGTGGAGAAGCCCACGGTGTTGTCCATGTTGAAAAAGTTGCTGAAGCCGATATTGCCTTCTGATGAGGCATACAGTTCAGCCACCTTGTCGATGCCAAAGCGTTCCTTGAATTCTTTCCAGATGGAGGGGCGCAGGCCGTTGCCGATCATTTTGGTCAGGCCGTGGTTGCGGTCCTGGCTGCCGGGAGGTTGATTCAGCAGGTAGCGGCACAGCTCGCCCACGTAGCCGAAAGTGGTGGCGTTGTAGCGGCGGACGTCGTCCCAGAAGGCGCTGGCGGAGAATTTTCGGCGCAGTGCGATGGCAGAGCCACCGGCGAGGACCGAGCCCCAACACACCAGCAGGGCGGTGCCATGATACAGCGGCAGCGTACAATACAGGACGTCTTCCGGTTCCATGGCCAGGGAGAGCATGCCAAAGCCGCCGTAGGCTTTGATAAATTTGCGATGTGAACCGGGCGCCGCCTTGGGCAGGCCGGTGGTGCCTGAGGTGTAAAGATACACGGCGGTATCGCCCATGGTTACCGGGTTGCTCAGGACCGGTCGGGTTGAGGGCCGGCGGCTGACTTCCAGGGCCAGATTGACGTAGCCCTCCGGCGCGTCACCAAAGGTGTTCAGAGTGTTGCCGTCGTGCAGGTAGAGCAGGGGATGCGTGTGTCGGAGCTGAACCTCTCCACGAACCGACTCGGCATTGTCGATCAGTTCGCTACCAACCACCAGCAGTCGTGGCTCGATCAGGTTGATACTGTGGGCCAGCACTTTGCCTTTCTGGGAGGTGTTCAGCATGGCGCAGGCCACGCCGACCTTGGCTGCGCCAACCACGGTCGCCAGTAGTTCCGGTCGGTTTTCCAGCAGTACCGCAATGGCATCGCCCTTTACCAGCCCCTGATCTTTCAGGTAATGGGCAATTCGATTGCTCCAGGCATCCAGTTCTGCCCAGGTAATGCTGCGATCATCGAAGAGAATGGCAGGGCGCGTGGGGTGTTTGTCAGCGTTGCGCTCTACCAGCTTGCCAAGGGTCAGCTCTTTTTTGTCGTCCTTTACCCGGTAGTAGTAAAGCCCTTTTGCCACGAAGGGAAATTTTTTCAGAACCGTGGGCAGGCTGCGCATGATGTCGCGTGCGGTTACGATGTCTTGGCTCATGGTGCGTCCGTTTCAGTCGTCATTGTCTTTGTAGGTTTTGAACCGCGGACCAACCCATTGCTCCGCGGCTAATCCAGGAACAGATCCGGCAGCAGCGGCTTGTCGCCTGCGGCATACCGGTAGTGTTCGAAGTCCTTCACGCCATCCTGACGAAGTACATCCTCGTCAATCAGCGCTTGCCCGGTCAGTTCGTCCGCACTGCGGGACAGTATGCTGACCGCAGCATCGGCCATGATTTCCGGCTTTCGTCCCTGCGCCATCAATTGAGGTCCGCCCACTTCGTGTTCTATGGCGGCAGTGGCAATCAGAGTCTTTGGCCACAGGCAGTTCACGGCAATGCCATAGCGTCGGAACTCCTCGGCCATGCCCATGCTGAGCATGGTCATTCCGTATTTTGTGGTGGTGTATGGCCCGTACTGGGAAAACCACCGGGTATTCAGGTTCAGCGGCGGCGACAGGCTGAGAATGTGGCCACCGGATTCCTTCAGCCAGGGCAGGGCCGCCTGACTGCAGGTGAATACGGCCCGGGCGTTGACCTGATGCATCAGGTCGTATCGGCTCACTTTCAGGTTTTCGACACCGGTCAGGCGTATCGCCCCGGCGTTGTTCACCAGGGCATCGATACCGCCAAAATAACCGGCGGCTTCGTCTATTCGCTGGCGGACCTGTCGTTCATCCCGCACGTCCAGTACCAGCGGTAGCGCCTGGCCTCCGGCGTTGCGAATTTCCTCAGCGACCGTGTGGATGGTGCCGGGTAGTTTCGGATGCGGGGTATCGGTTTTCGCTGCAATGACCACGTTGGCGCCTTCCCGGGCACAGGCCAGGGCAATGGCCCGGCCGATTCCCCGGCTGCCGCCGGTTATAAACACTGTGCGCTGCTGTAGCCGGCTCATGATGCTGCCTCCTCAGTGGACTGCACGTCTGCCAGAAGTTGGCCACGCTTGACCTGGTCTCCTTTGCGGGCGAGCAACTGGCCAACGGTGCCCCTGCGATCCGCCTTAACCGGATGCTCCATTTTCATGGCTTCCAGAATCACCAGGGTCTGGCCCTGTTCCACCTGATCTCCCTCTGCCACCAGTACATCAATAATGGCACCGTCCATAGTGGCCTGGACCTTGCCGCTGCCGGTGCCCAGGGCACCTTGGGCGGGTTGGTGCGTAATATCCCGAACGCACCAGGAACGGCCGAACGCCTGCAAATATAGGGAATCTCCGCTCCGGTAGTATTGGCACCGCTGACGAACCCCGTTGTCGATAATGCACAGCAGGCCTGGTTCCTGGCTTTGCAGTTGCAATTCATAGTGTTCTTCGCCGTGGGCCACCAGCAGTTTGTGGCCACTGTGCCGAACCAGCAGTTCCACGGATTCGTCCCGGGCCTCAAGCTTCATCGGCATGACGGTGGCGGGGGCGTTACTCCAGCCTTTCTGGGCGGATTGGCCGAGGCTCAATGCGCAGGCGCTCAGGGCCAGCTCGCGGATGGTGAGCGGCTGGGGCGCCAGTGACGGATCATTCTTGAAGGCCTGCTGCAGGAAGGCCGTGGTGGCTTCACCGGCACCAAAGGTGTCATCGGCGATGATGCGGCTGAGGAAATGGCGGTTGGTGGTCACACCAAAGACTGTGGTGTCTTCCAGCGCCCGGATCAGGCGGCGACGGGCTTCGTCCCGGTTCTGGCCCCAGGCGATGACTTTCGCCAGCATGGGATCGTAGTGGGGGCTGACCACGTCACCGGAGCGCACGCCGGTATCAAACCGCAGGCCTTCGCCTTCGGCCGGGGTGAACTGGTGCAGGGTACCGGTTTGCGGGGTGAAACCACTGGCCGGGTCTTCGGCGTAAAGTCGCACTTCGATGGCGTGGCCATTGAGTTGGATGTCATCCTGGGCCAGAGGCAGCGGGCGGCCTTCAGCGACCATCAACTGCCAGGCCACCAGATCCTGGCCGGTAATCAGTTCGGTGACCGGATGTTCTACCTGCAGGCGAGTGTTCATTTCCAGGAAGTAGAAATTGCGGTCTTTGTCGACCAGGAATTCCACGGTACCGGCGCCCTCGTAACCGCAGGCCAGGGCCGCTTTGACAGCAGCTTCGCCCATGGCCTTACGCAGTTCCGGGGTGACAAAAGGTGAGGGCGCTTCTTCAACCACTTTCTGGTGCCGGCGCTGTACGGAGCAGTCCCGCTCGCCCAGGTAAACGGCGTTGCCGTGGTGGTCTGCGAAAACCTGGATTTCCACGTGCCGGGGTTCGATGACCGCTTTTTCGATGATCAGTTCGTCGTCACCGAAGGCCTGTTTGGCTTCTGAGCGGGCCCTTTTAATGTTGTCGGCCAACTCGCTCTCGCTCTCGACCAGGCGCATGCCCCGGCCACCGCCACCTGCGGAGGCTTTGAGCATGAGGGGGTAGCCGATGTCCTGGGCTGCGGCGATGAGTTCATCATCACTAGCGTTGTTGCCTTCGTAGCCAGGGACTACGGGCACGCCGGCTTCCTGCATGGCGATTTTCGAGCGGCGTTTGCTGCCCATGAGTTCAATGGCGTTTTCGGGCGGGCCTACAAAGGTGAGGCCGGCCTGTTTGACGGCTTTGGCGAAGCCGGAGTTTTCAGAGAGGAAGCCGTAGCCCGGGTGGATGCAGTCGGCGCCTGCTTTCCTTGCGGCATCGAGGATGGCGTCGGCGTTGAGGTAGGAGGCGGCAACCTGTGCCGGGCCGATGCAGACGGCTTCGTCGGCTTGTTCAACGTGCAGGGCGTTGGCGTCGGCTTCGGAGTAGACGGCAACGGTTCGGTAGCCCAGCGCCTTGGCTGTACGGATGACCCTGACGGCGATTTCGCCTCGGTTAGCGATTAAAAGTTTTTTTAGCATACGCGTTACCTATCTGGTTACTTTGCCGCCTGGGTTGGGTGCTCGTCCGCACCACCACCAGGGTGGGCTTCCGGAAAACCGCTACAAGCACGTCCATGTGCGCTTCTCTCCGGCCATCCATGGCCTCCGACATTTTCCGGAAGCCCACCCTGCCAGTGGCGCTCCCCGAACCTTGTCGGAGTCTGCCCAACTACGGTCAATAGACATTATTTAGTTGTTATTGATTGGGGAGCTCTGCCCACTTGGGCTCACGCTTCTGCATAAATGCCATCGTGCCTTCCGCCCCCTCCGGCCCGCGGATGGCGGCCGCGAATTTTTCAGCGGCGTCATCGAGTAAACCGGCCATGGCTTCATGTCCCACCCGATGCAGCAGGGCCTTGGTTTCTGCCGTGGCATCGGGGGCGCACAGGCGTACCCGTTCCAGAGCCTGGTTCAGCATGTCGCTTAGCTGTTCTTCGGATTCCGCAACCTGGTGAACGATGCCGAGTTTGCAGGCTTCCGTTGCGTCGATTCTCAAACCTAGCAGCGCCAATCGACGGGCCTGGGTCAGGCCGATGCGTTCGACAACGAACGGGGCGATCTGGGCCGGGATGACGCCGAGGGTGGTTTCCGGCATACCGAATTTGGCAGTCGGGCCGGCGATGGCCAGGTCGGAGACGCAGGCCAGGCCGAAGCCGCCGCCCATGACGGCGCCTTCGGTGATGGCGATGACGACTTTGGAGGATTCGTTGACTTGCTGGATCATCTGGCCGAAGGCGCGGTTGAGTTTGTAGAACGGGTCATCGCGGCCTTCGCCGGCTTTCTGGCTCCGGGCGCCGGCCATGTCTTTGATATCGCCGCCGGCGCAGAAATGTCCACCTGCGCCGCGGAGGACGGCGGCGCGGATGCTGATGTCGTTTTCGATCTCGCTGAAGATGGTGGACAACTCAGCGACCATCTGCAGACTCATGGCGTTGCGGACGTCGGGGCGGTTGATGGTGATGAACAGGGTGGGGCCCTGTTTTTCAAGAATCAGGGTTTCGCACTGGGGTAGCTGTTCCATAAAAAGGCTCCGTTTTCGGGCGGCAATCGGGTACCAGTCGCAATGTTCGGGGCCTTGGGGGCAGGTAGGGCTTTCCGGGACTGTCTGCAGCAGGGATGCTGCAGTCAAGCGTACATGGATGTATTCACAGCGTGTCCCGGAAAGCCCTACCTGACCGCGAGGCCTGACTCCAAACTCCAAACGTTAGTCGCGTTTCTTGCCAGGCAAGGTGCCCATCAGCTTGCAGATGATGCCCAGCATGATTTCGTCGGCACCGCCGCCGATGGAGACCAACCGCACATCGCGGTAAGCCCGTGACAGGGGGTTGTCCCACATGTAACCGTTGCCACCCCAGAACTGCAGGCAAGCATCGGTCACTTCTCGACCCAGACGCCCGGCCTTCAGTTTCGCCATCGACGCCAGCTTGGTGACATCTTTGCCCTCAATGTGCAGCTCACAGGCCTGATAGGTCAGCGCGCGCAGCGCTTCGATTTCGGTCTGTAACTCCGCCAGGCGGAAATGAATGTACTGGTTGTCGATCAGCGGCTGGCCAAAGGTCTTGCGCTCGCGGCAGTATTCAATGGTCTGCGTGACACAGTTTTCCAGGGCCTTGATTACGTTGGCGGCCCCCCACATGCGCTCCTCCTGGAACTGCAGCATCTGCATCATAAAGCCGGTGCCTTCTGCGCCGATGCGGTTGCGTTGGGGAATTCGCACGTCGTCCAGAAACACCTGGGCGGTTTCTGACGAACGCATACCCAGCTTGTTCAGGTGCGGGCTGAAAGTGATGCCCGGTGTGTTCATGGGCACGATCATCAGGGTTTTATTCTTGTGGGGTTTGTCGTCGCTGGTGTTGGCCAGCAGACACATGAAATCCGCTTTCGGGGAGTTGGTGATCCACATCTTGGAGCCGTTGATGACGTAGTCATCGCCGTCTTTCTTAGCCGTGGTTTTCAGGCCGGCCACATCGGAGCCTGCGCCCACTTCACTCACACCGATACAGCCCACCATATCGCCAGCAATAGCCGGGGCCAGGAAGTCCCGTTTCAGTTCATCGGAACCGAAGCGCGCAATCGCGGGAGTGCACATGTCAGTCTGTACGCCCACGGCCAGCGGAACACCGCCGCACTTGGCCATGCCCAGTTCTTCAGCAGCCACGAGGTTGTAGCTGTAATCCAGACCCATGCCGCCGTATTCCTCCGGCTTCTGAATGCCCAGCAGGCCCAGGTTGCCGAGTTTCTTGAACAGGTCGTGAATGTGAAACTCGCCGGCTTCCTCCCATTCATCGCAGTGCGGATTGATTTCCTTTTCGACGAAATCACGGACGGTCTTTCTGAGGGCTTCGTGTTCGGCTGTGAATTTCATTGTTGTTCTCCCGGTAAATCAGTGTGGAAATCAGAAACGGGCGACGCCGTAAACGTTGGGTCGCAGTGGTCGTTGTTCGGCTTCACGGCAAACGGAAAGCACCATGGCCAGGACACGGCGGGTATCCCGCGGATCGATCAGGCCGTCGTCCCAGAGTCTGGCAGTGCCGTAGAGGGCGGTGGAGCCGTCTTCCAGCTTTTTGGCGGTCGCCTGTTCCAGGAACGACAGGGTCTTTTCGTCCGGCTCGATACCGCTTTTGCGTTGTTTTTCTTCAGCCACGATGCGCATCACCTTGCCGGCCTGGGCGGGGCCCATGACGGCGGTGCGGCTGTTGGGCCAGGCGAAGATGAATCTCGGGTCCAGGCCCCGGCCGCACATGGCGTAGTTGCCGGCGCCGTAGGAACCGCCCACCACCACGGCGAGTTTTGGTACCCGGCAGTTGGCCACGGCCTGAATCATCTTCGACCCGTGTTTGATGATGCCGTTCTGTTCGGAGTGGGTACCGACCATGAATCCGGTGGTGTTATGCAGAAACAGGATAGGCGTGCCTGCCTGATCGCAAAGCTGGATAAACTGGGCAGCCTTGGTGGAGCCGGCAGGGGTGATCGGGCCATTGTTGCCGATAATACCTACACTGTGGCCGTGAATCCGGATGGTGCCGCACACCGTCTGGCTGTCGTAATCGTTCTTGAAATCCAGGAACCGGGAGCCGTCGGCGATGCGGGCGAGGATCTCGCGCACGTCGTAGGGTTTCTTGGCGTCGGAAGGAATCACACCCAGTAGCTCTTCAGCCGGATACAGCGGCTCATCCCACTGTGGTTCCTGGCGTAGTGGCAGATTTTCGTTCCAGGGCAGGGCGCCCAGAATCTCCCGGGCCTGGCGGATGCCATCCGCATCGTCTTCCGCCAGGTATTCGGCGGTGCCGGCAACGGTGGCGTGCATTTCTGCTCCACCCAGTTCCTCATCGGTGGCGACCTCACCGGTCGCGGCTTTTAAAAGCGGCGGGCCGGCCAGGAACATCTTCGCCTGCTCGCGTACGGTAATTACGTAATCCGACAGGCCCGGCTGATAGGCCCCGCCGGCAGTGGCGTTGCCATGGACGACGGTTACCTGTGGAATACCGGCTGCAGACATCCGGGCCTGGTTCGCAAAGCCCCGGGCGCCCAGCACGAAGATATCGGTGGCATAGTTCAGGTTGGCGCCGCCGGATTCTGACAGCGATACCACCGGCAATTTGTTCTCCATGGCGATCTGCTGCAGTCGCAGGGTTTTGTCCAGACCGGCGGGAGTAATGGTTCCGCCCTTGATGGCACTGTTGCTTGCGACCACCAGACAGCGTACTCCGGCTACTCTGCCGATGCCGGCAATAATCCCGCCTCCGGCCATGGAACCGTCTTTGTCATCATGCATTTTGTAACCGGCGAGGGAGCACAGCTCCAGAAACTCACTGCCACGATCGAGCAACCGATTGATGCGATCCCGAGGTAGCAGCTTGCCGCGCTTGGTAAACTTCTCCCGGGCCGATTCCGCCAGGTCCAGAACCTTTTGCTCCACATCCCGGAAAGTCGAGATATGCGCTTCCATGGCCTCGACATTGGCCCGGAACTCGTCGGACTGGGGGCTTATTGTTGTTTCCAGTACCTGCATGGGAAATCCTCAGTCGTCACTCAACACTTTCGGCGTTACCGCCCGATGGAAACCGTTATAGGGCTCGTTATTCTGCGCCTTCGGCATCGGCCACACACGCCCACCCTGGGACGCCGCGCCGTCAATCCGCAGACAATCACCACTGATAAACGCCGCGCCCGGGCTAAGCAGGAAACAGATCGCCGAACTCACCTCTGATTCTGTACCCATCCGCTTGATCGGCACCGCATCCGCCAGGCTGCGAATCCACGACTTCATGTGGGTCGGGTAGTTGTCCATCCCGCTGGACGCAATCCACCCCGGCGCCACCGCATTCACCCGAACCCCAGACGGCGCCCATTCGACCGCGGCCGTCTGGGTAAAATTCACCATCCCGGCCCGTGCGGCCCCTGAGTGTCCCATGCCAGGCATACCACCCCACATATCCGCCACAATGTTCACAATCGAACCGCCGGTTTTACTCAAGGCCTGGGTATAAGCCTCCCGGGAAATCAGAAAACCGCCGGTCAGATTCGTGCGCACCACAGTTTCCCAACCCTTCTGGTTAATGCCCGTTAACGGAGACGCAAACTGCCCGCCGGCGTTGTTCACCACCCCGTTCAGACCGCCGTGGGTCTCAATAATGGCCTTCACCGTGGCCTTGACCGACTCCTCCTCGCGAATATCGCAGGCATGGGCGCTGGCAATACCACCGTCTTCCTCAATTTCGGCCTTAACCGCGTCTACCTTCTCCTGCTTACGACCCACCAGCGCAACCCGGGCACCGAGCGCCGCCAGTTCGTGAGCCGTGCAGCGGCCAATCCCCGAACCGCCACCGGTGACAATAAAAACCTGGCCTTCAAACAAGCCCGGGCGAAGAACAGACTGATAACTCATACAAAATTCCCTATTCCAATCCAAAGAATCCACGAAAAACGTTCGGGCGCTCCGCCGGGGTACAGCCTTCCGGGACTGTGCGCAGCAGGGAAGCTGCGCTCAAGCCTACACGGACGTATTTACGGCGTGTCCCGGAAGGCTGTACCCCGGTGGGGCGCTTGCACCCAAGCTCAGGGAAGTAATGCCCTGTCGGGGCTCTTGCCCCAGAACCGGGGTTAATACATTCATTGAGGAACCAGATTCGAAGGCACAGGCACCGGAAACTCCAGCAACTGCTGAGCAAACGCCTTACCCTGCGGATCAATCCGAAGCGACGCCACACCGCCGCCACCTAGACTGTGCTCCAGCAAGAAATTGAACGCATGCAACCCAGGCATAGACCAGCGAGTCACCTTGCCGGATTCAGGATTCAGCGTATGAGCCATCCACTCGGCCACCGCCTGTTCCGTTAACGCAGCCTCAATATAAGGAACATACTCTCGATCCCGCGCGATCACCCCGATATTGCTGTGATCGCCCTTATCCCCGGACCGCGCCCAAGCCAGCTTGATCAGCGGCACTGTGGTATCCGTTGCCACCTCCATCCGGGACTCCGGCTCAGCCGCGAGATCGCCCGGATTGAAACCACCTTCGGTCGCTACCTCCACCTCAGACTTCTCACCAGCCAGATCCACCGAAACCGCCACCTCCGATTTCGGTACCAGACAGGAATACAAACGAATCTTCGGCCACACGGTTGGCCGACCGCCGACAATACCGGTGATGCCAGGCGCCATACCGGTAGCGGCCTGGGCAATTTCCCTGGAAAACAGCACCAGGGCTTCTTTCTTCGGATGGGCGGTGGCAATCTTCACCACCACTTCCCGGCATTGGTCGCCCTTGCCATGGGGGCCATAGGTAGTCTCGGTGCCCAGCAATTCGATACTGGTTTCGGAATAATCCGGCAGGCCGCGCTCGGCAAACATCGCTGACGTCCTGGCCAGAATAGCCTGCGCCACTCGTTGTGCTTTGGCGCGGGCATCAAGGCCGGCCAGCAGGAACGTCACTGTGCACTTGAATCCATCTGGCCAGGTGCCTGACACCTTGTAGCTGTCTGTCGGCGGCAGTCCCCTGGCACCGGACACCCGGACCTGGTCCTTGTCGATTTCCTCCAGTGTCACCTGAGTGAAATCGCAGGTTACATCTGGCAGCAGGTAAGCCCGTGGGTCGCCAATCTCATACACCAGCTGCTCGCCCACAGTGCCCCTGCTGACCATGCCGCCGGTGCCCTCGGGCTTGGTCATCACAAAATCGCCAGAGGCGCTGACCTCGGCGATGGGAAAACCCATATTGGCGTAGCCATCAGCCACCTGTTCCCAGTCGGTGAAATTACCGCCGGTAGACTGGACGCCGCATTCCAGCAAGTGCCCGGCCAGGCTGCCCTGAGCCAGTTTGTCGTAGTCGTTCCAGCGCCAGCCGAATTCATGCACCAGCGGCGCCAGCACCAGCGCACTGTCTGCGACACGGCCGGTGATAATGATGTCGGCACCCTGTTCCAGGGCCGCCACCAGGCCGGGCGCACCCAGATAGGCGTTCAGGCTCACCATCATGGCGGGGAAGGGCTGACCGGTGGTCATTTCAGTAATGCCGGCATCGGCCAGATTTTTCTTTTTCATCAACAGATCATCGCCGAGCACCAGCGCAATCTTCAGATCGACGCCGGCCTTTTCACACAGGGCCTGCAGAGCATCGCGGCAAGCCACCGGGTTTACTCCACCGGCATTGGCCAGAACCCGGATGCCTTTATCCTTTATCTCGCCGAGCAGAGGCGCCATCACCGTCTGCACAAAATCCCGGGCGTAGCCCTGAGTCGGGTCTTTCATCTTCTGGCCGGCCATGATCGACATGGTGATCTCGGCCAGGTAATCGGCGACCAGGTAATCAATATTGCCCTGGCGTACCAGTTGGGCAGCGGCGGTTTCGGTATCGCCCCAGAAAGCGGCGGAGCAACCGATACGGATGGTTTTGTTGGCGTCTGACATGTTCTTGGCCTTGTTCTGATACCCGCACTGGCGAGAGGTTATCCAACGATCGAAACGACAATACCAAGCAAGCGCTTGGTTTGTAAACAGGCAAATCTCGGGTAGAATAAAAAGTCCCAGCAAGACAACCGGATGGCCTTTGTGAACCAGAACCCAATCCTGCAATCCCTCATTGCCGAGCAACTTGTGTCTGATCCCGCCAGCGCCCGCGGGCGCCTGTTAAACGAAGCAGCAAGACTGTTCAGGGATAAAGGCTACGAGCGCACGACGGTGCGAGATCTGGCGGCGGCTGTGGGTATTCAGTCAGGGAGCTTGTTCCACCATTTCCGCACCAAAGAGGAAATTCTCAAAGCAGTGATGGTCGAGACCATTCGGCTGAATACCGCCTTGATGCAGGCCGCTGCCGACCAGGCGGATTCAGCGAGAGAAAAACTGCGGGCACTGATCAGGGCAGAACTGGAGTCGATTAACGGCCAGACCGGAGAGGCCATGGCGGTGTTGGTGTATGAGTGGCGCAGTCTTTCGGAAGGCTCCCAGGCTGAAGTGCTGGAATTGCGGGATATCTATGAAGACCTGTGGTTGTCTACACTCCAGCAGCTGTCGAAGGAAAACCAGCTTGGGGCGGACCCTTTCATTACCCGAAGAATGCTGACCGGCGCCCTGAGCTGGACGGTCACCTGGTATCGCCCGGAACGGGGCGGTCTGACCCTCGATGGACTGACCGATCAGGTGATGGCAATGCTGGGTCTTGCTCAATGTTAATGTGCACAAGTCACAAAGTGGCACGCTTGTTCCGAAACGCACTACATATTTAACTCCTTGTTATAAATCAATAAATCAAAAAATAATTCGATTCATCCCGGGCCATTGGCCTGATCGGCATGCCGGTTTCGGCAATAAAGCCATTTCTGTCTGACAATATTCCTCGCATTCTTGCTCTCGTTCGAGCTCTGGCCAGAGGTAGCTGGAGCTGGTTCACGGATTGACGAGAATCAAATGTGATAAAAATTTCTCGCACTCCCTTACATACAAAAACAATGTCAGACAGGTCGAATTATGATCTCCTCAATGGTCTCTCAAGCGCGCCGGTTATCGGCTCGTGTACGCCAGGCAATGCTGGGAAGTTCGGTACTGCTGCTGGCCGGATGTTCTGCCAACCCTATTTACACCACCACCGGCATCGTGTTGTCGAACTACTCGGAGTCCGAGGCAACCCCCTACGTTATGCAGATGTCCGATCCGGGCATGGCCTGTGCACTGGGTGAGGGCACGGATCCGCTGGTTTATTCGTTTTCGAGAGTCACTGATGCACCGGATTCAACCGGTTCCCTGCTCATGCTGCTGGCGGCGAATTGCATGGAATACCGGGCCTGGGAGGCTGAACTGGCTTATCTGCGGGCGGAATACCGTGGCGATGTTCCCGCCGCCAAAGATGCCCGGGAAGTCTCTAAAAGACTCTACGCGCGCACCGCTGAGCGCCGCTACGAAGCCTTCAAACGTGCCATGGCCGCCTACGATTTTGACCCGGCAGCCGAACCTCTGGAATGCCCGTTCCTTTTCAGTGATCAGGACGAACTCACGTTCCTGCTCGGGCTGCTAACGGGGATGCAGGCCATTGTGAACGACTCCAACTCCGGCGCCCTGGCGGGTGTGCCCCGCAACATTGCGCCCCAGGCCGAGCGTGCCGCCCAGTGCGTGGATAATGAAAAATGGGGCGGTTTGCCCAACGCCGTTCGCGCCCTCGTCTGGTTACTGTTGCCTGACACCCGACCGGACCTGTCTCCAGACCCCTGGCAGGTGATGGAAAACAGCGCAGAGCTGAGTGTTGAGTCCGGTATCCGTGCCTCTTACGCCGTTCAGGTAGTCGCTGCGGAAACCTTTGGACGACCGCAGGTGCTGGCACAGGCCATTTCGGAATTCGCAGAGGCTGAAGAGCGCATCGAGGTTTGGGAAGAATATCGGCTGGTGGACGAAGTGGCCCGCAGGATTGTCCAGTTCGCATCGGACAAACACTGGAGCGCCAACTACGGCCACCGCACACCACGGACCTTCTTCGGCAAGATGAGCCCGGAGCGCAATACCGAGAACGTTGAAACCATGGATCTGGAAGGCCTGCTCTGAGGCTGGCCTTTCAGTTATCTATGACTTAAAGATCAAAAACACAAGAATGACCCGGAGGTCGTCATGATTCGCAAATCCCTTGCAGCCTTGTCTCTTGCCATTGTCGCACCACTGGCATCTGCCCAGTCGGTTTCCATGTGTGTGTTTGATGTCATCGGCGCTAACGGCGACGTCTACAACATGGTCAAGGACTACGCTCTGGAAATGAAAGCCCATGGGGTCGATTTCCAACTCAAGCCCTACACTGATGAAGGCGTGGCCATTGGCGACTTCAACGCGGGCCAGTGCGATGCCGTCGCCGCGACCGACATCCGTATTCGCCCATTCAATCGTTTTACCGGAAGCATCAGTGCCGTCGGTGCCCTGCCAAGTTACGACGACCTGAAAACCCTGCTGGCCACCCTGGCACAGCCCAAGGCAGCGTCCCTCATGAAGGACGGTGGCTATGAGGTACTGGGCATTGTACCGGCGGGTGCCGGTTATCTGTTTGTGAATGATCGCAGCATTGATACAGCGGGCGAACTGGCCGGAAAGCGTATTGCCACCCTGGACTACCAGAAAGACGCCATTCACATGGTGAACTATGTAAAAGCGACGGTGGTTCCCTCTGATATCACCAACTTTGCTGGCAAGTTCAACAATGGGTCGGTCGATACTGCCTATGCGCCTGCGTTCGCCTACCAGGCTCTGGAGCTGTACAAAGGGATCGGCGACAAGGGTGGCATTGTCGACTACCCGCTTGCCCAGCTGACCATTCAGATCATTGCCCGTGATGGCGTGATCGAAGACGACACGGCCCAGAAGGCCCGGGAAGTTGCCTGGGGCATGTACCCACAGGCAATGAATCTGATTAAAAGCCAGGAAAACGGGATTCCTGACGAGCAGTGGATACGGATCCCGGAAAAGGACATCGTTGGTTACCAGGAGATGTTCCGCCAGAACCGTCTGGAAATGCGCGATGGGGTTGACGGAGCTCCCAACGTTTATCACCCGAAAATGCTGAGCCTGCTCAGCAAGATCCGATGTGCCAGCAATCCCGGCGCCTCCGAGTGTACAGCGGAAAACCGGGAATAAGCGGAGAGCCTGACCATGAACTGGCGCGCAATGACTGCAACCGGCGTAAGAACGTTGTATCCCATGCACAGACTGCATGGGATGATTCTGCTGCTGTTGCTTCTGGCCACCCTGCTGCTGGGGATGGGCAACTCGCTCCACTCCCGGTTGCTATGGGTCGGCGAGCAGGTATGGCCTAACTATTACCTGCTCAATCCGGATGCAACAGAGCCTACCTGCAACCTTTTCATGGACATTGATAAAGAGGTAGAGCGACGGGTCCAGGCCTATAAGCCAGACCCGGACGACCTGTTCAGTTCGCCGCCGGATCCCCAGGCTATCCGGCAGTCCCTGCAGAGTAACCTGGCGCTGTGTGAGCAGCGCCACCTGCAGTTTGCCGAAAACCAGAAACACGCCACCTGGGCGCTCGGTGTCTACAAGGCTGTAGAGCAGGGTTTGGCCGACTTCCTGCTCGATAACATAGACCTGACTAAGTTCCTGTTTATCGGCATGTTTGCTCTGGCTGCCGCCATTGCCGCAATGGATGCCGACCACATTGCTTTGCGTCTGCCCCGCAATCGGGCGGAGTGGCGTTTAAGCCAGGGCGTGCAGTTCGTCATCAACGGCCTGATGGTGCTGTCATTGAACGCTTACATGGGCCGGCTGGCTCAGTCTCCGGGGTCTGAGGCGAACATTGTCCTGCAGTACGCCTGGGCAGGCGTGTTCGGGCTGTTCATGATCATCAATGCTTTTCGCTTCGTCTATGTGCCGGAGCGAATGAGGGCGGGCAGTCTGGCGCTGGCTTCCGGCCTTGTGGTGCCGCTGTATTGCACCATGGGCTTCATTGCCATGAGCTATTTTTTCTTTGTGGATGGCTACTCCTCCGGGCTGGCAATCTACTTCGGCATGATGTCGAACCTGTCCTCCATGTTCATCAACATCGGACTGTACGTGCTGGTGGGCATGATGCTCAAACAGACCCGGGTTCCAGAGCTGTTGCTGAACTTGGTGAAGCCCTTCAATCTGCCTGCACCCTTGCTGGCTTCGGTAATCATCTTTGCCACTGCCTTCCCGACAGCATTTACCGGAGCCTCCGGCATTTTCATTCTGGCCGTGGGCGGGGTTGTCTACGACGAGCTTCGGCGGGCCGGGGCAGGGCGTCAATTGTCACTGGCCACGACCGCCATGTCGGGCAGCCTTGGGGTGGTGCTCAATCCCTGCCTGCTGATTGTGGTGGTTGCCGCACTGAACAAGGAAGTGACCACCACCGAAATGTATGGATGGGGGTTCTGGGTGTTCATCATGTCGGCCACCCTGTTCTCCTTTGTGGTGTGTAAGACCGAAGGCAACTGGAGACCAAGGCCGGCCCCGGGTGCATTCCGCGCGGCCGTCATGGAGCTGCGACCGTTGTTGCCTTATGCACTGACGGCAACGGCAGTGATCCTGGCCATCTGGGCGATCCTGGGGCTTCAATTCAACGAGTACAGTGCGCCTTTGATTTTGCCGCTGGTAATGCTGGCGCTGGTTGCCCTGGACGCCGGCCGGAATAGCCGTGACGAAGGCCAGAGCCGTACCAGTGCGTTTTTCTCCCGAAGCACAGCGGCTGCCAGCGATTCGGCTGTGCACATTGGCGCACTACTGGCGCTGATTGGTTTCTCGATTTGCCTGGGCGGTATTCTTGAGCGTTCTGATATTGTTCATGCCCTGTTCCCGGAGGATCTGACCAGCCCCTGGATTGCCATGCTGGTAATCGTGGTCATGCTGACGGTGATCGGGATGGTGATGGATCCGTTCGGTGCCGTCATACTGGTTTCCGCCACTATTGCCCAACCGGCCCTGCAGATTGGCATTGATCCACTGCATTTCTGGATCGTTTGCCTGGTGGCATTTGAACTTGGCTATCTCAGCCCGCCGGTTGCCCTGAATCACCTGCTGACCCGGCAGGTGGTGGGTGAAACCGAAGTGGTGGCAGCGGAACGCACCGGCACCTTCTGGCACCGCTATGAGAGATTGTTGCTGCCGCTGGTTGTGATGATTCCCACGCTTCTGCTGGTGGCCTTTGTGCCCATGCTTTTCTACGCTTTGTAAGGCCAGGAGAAGCGAAGTACTATGAAAGAACCCGCGATGCCAAGGCCCGCGGGTTTTTTCATGGGGCCCTTGAAGGTCTGACACAGGTCGATCAGGGATGTCTGGCCGTATACTCTGTGAACAGTTTCAACAAAGAATAAGAGAGACGCCGTGAGATTGTCGATTCTTGCTTTTGTTCTGGTGCCAGGGATGGCATTGCTCACCGGTTGTGGCGGTGGTTCGGGCGGTTCCGATGCCGTTGCACCAATAGCGCCGCCCAGTCCGCTTTCCGGGGTTATCAGTATCGAAGCCAACAGCCGGGTTGATCAGGACACGATGGACCAGTTGGGGCTGGATGGGGCGAGACCTGCGACTGTTTCACTGGGACTGCCGGACAACTTTGTGCTGGCCGGTTACCTGGCGGGCAGTGGTGGGAGCTATCCGACGCTCACGGATCAAGGCGTTATTTTTAGCTACGAGAGCGATGCTGAGGACCTCTACAACGTACCTATGGCAAAAGGCCAGTCGATTGTACTCGAGGCTTTTGGTAGTCGGGCAGGTAATCCGGCACTAAGGATTGAACTGACGGATAACGGAAGAATAGTCGATAGCGCGGAGACTGGAAGTACTGGGTCTCGTGTTGTTGTCGAGTTGGGGGATGAGGCGGAAGGGGAATACAGCCTGACAGTGCGTACTCTCGGTAGTGGGCCTGCCCGTTACGTTATATCCAAGAACTCCGTTGGAACCGCAACACAACTGAATTTTGATTGGCCTGATTATGACTTTGTTCCGGGTGAGGCGTTGGTCTCCATGGCGGAGGGAAAGACCAGTAGTTTCGCCGTAAATGCCGGAGTCTCAGGGCGGTATTTGGGCGGTGCGGACTGGCTGTTATCAATGCCTGTAGCGGCGACTTCATCAGCGGCAAATAGTGGGATCGCTGGCCAACAGATCACGCTTGAATGGATCAGAGAGCTGAGAAAGCGGCCGAAATACAAGTCGGTGGTTCCTAATTATTTCTTTCGTACCCAGGCTACGCCGGTTGATGAGCCAGATTATTCCCTGAATTGGCATTACGACCTCGTTAATGCGCCGATCGCCTGGCAGATCGGTAACGCTGGCTTGACGCCCGTTCACGTTGCTGTGTTGGATAGCGGCCTTCTGCAAGACAGTGAAGGTCATTGGCATCCGGATCTTCAGCAGAATGTCGCCCCGGAAGGTCGAGATTTTATCGATGGTGGTGAGCCGGTTGATCCCGGAAGTAGCGTTGGCGGAGATGTTTATCATGGCACCCACGTAGCAGGCACTATCGGGGCCGCCCTCAACAATGAGGGGATTGGCGGAATTGCTTTTGAAAGCAAGATTGTTCCGGTGCGTGTGCTTGGTGAGGGTGGCGTTGGTACGTCGGATCAGCTCATAGCCGGAATTCGCTGGGTAACAGGTGAAACCAGCGGTGGATCGCCAAAAGCTCAGGTCGTTAATATGAGTCTGGGTGGGCTGCCCCAGATTGAAGCGCTGGAAAGCGCGCTGCGATATGGAGTGGGCAAGCGCCTCCTGTTTGTGGCTGCTGCCGGAAACTCGGCAACATCTGTGCCCTCGTATCCGGCAGCATCCCGTCATGTACTTTCTGTCAGTGCCGTTGATGCCGGAGGGCGCCCCGCCTCCTATTCCAATTTCGGTAGCTGGATTGACATTGCGGCTCCAGGGGGCGATGCAAGCCGGGATGGCAATCTTGATGGCCTGGCTGATGTGGTCTGGTCAACGAGCGGAGAACGTCGTGGAGGTGTTTCCGTGCCAGGTTACCGCGGGCTGCAGGGCACCTCTATGGCGTCGCCGCACGTAGCAGGTGTTTTGGCCTTGATGAAAATGGAAATGCCGCTTCTGGACATGACAACCATTCGGGGCTGGTTAGAATCTGGACTGCTAACACAGCCTCAGGATGGCAGAACTGATCGCCTGGGGTGGGGGATTATCGATGCAGGCAAAGCTGTGGCCAAGGCTATCGACGGTGAACCTGTCACTGTCCTTTCTGCTTCGCCCGCCGTGGTTAGCCTTAGCAATGAAGGTATATCAACACAGTTGGTTGAGATTCAGAAATTCGGAGACGCCTCGGTTTCCGCCGAAAAGGTCGCCAGTCAGCCGGAATGGCTGGGGGTTGAACTATCCGGGAGTGCAGAAAATGGTGACCTGGAATTATTGCTGACACTCAAGCCAGATCTCCTGGACCCCGATGAGCCAGCCAGGGGAGTCGTTGAAATTGCGTACGAAGTCGATCTATCCCCGAACACATTGAGCATCCCTGTCATCGGGCAGTTGCTCAGCGATGAGCAGGCTCGAGATGCCGGGCGACATTTCGTCTTGCTAGTAGGCACAGAGCCGACTGATGGCGGCTTTTATCTTGCGCAGTCTCAGGTCGTTGCAGATGTCGAGAACGGTCAGTATCGCTTCAGGTTTGAGCCGGACGATGGAGAAGAACCGAGACGGCTTTCTGAAGTTACCCCTGGTGAGTACTTTCTGGTTGCTGGAACAGATCTAGATGGAGATGGATTGATTTGTCAGGCGGGTGAAGCCTGTGCGGAGTATCCTGTTTCAGGCTTGCGAGAAGTGATCACCATAGAAGACGGCCAAAGCCTGTCTGATATCCGCATGACCACCAGTTTCTCGCGTCCAACCATTTCTACCTCCAACCCTGATATCCTTCCCAGGCCCGGGTTTAAAGGTTACAGATTACTGCAGCCTGACCAGGCGCCCTCGACCAACGACGGAGTAAAAGCAGTTCAATGAAAAGGACTCTGGTTCGATCATTTATCACCTCCGCTGCGATGCTGCTTCTGGCGGCGTGCAGCGCCACGGGCGGTCCCGGCGAGGGTGAGGGTGTCATGGTGCGGCAGATTACCCAGTCCGCTTATTGCGGCCTGACGGGGCCGGGGGTGGCGTTTGTGCGTTCGGAGGCCGATCGCGAAGCACTCCTGGATGTGAGTGGCCAGAATATGGCCACGGATGTGGTGCGCAAGGTTGATCTGAGCCGGGAGGCACTGGTGATGGTCACGCTCGGCCAGAAACCAACCGCCGGTTACAGCGTCGGGCTCCAGTCTGCGCTGGCGCAAGGCGAGAGTCTGGTGCTCGACATGCGGGTGAATGAACCGGCGCCGGACATGATGGTGGCCCAGGTGATCACCTCGCCCTGTGCGGTACTTGCGGTTGAGCCTCGGGGCTGGCAGCAGATTCGTGTGCAGGGCCTGGCTGAGCAGCCACTGGTTCGGACGTTTGAAAACTGAAACCACTTGGCGCCGCAACAAAACAACCGTTGATCTTTCAGCCTGAATCCCTAAGCTATGGCGCAACGATCATTTGCGGAGCCGTGCCATTCCTATGAGCGAGCAACAGTACAACGCCGATGCCATTGAAGTCCTGAGCGGTCTTGATCCGGTGCGCAAGCGCCCGGGGATGTATACCGACACGTCGCGGCCCAACCACCTGGCTCAGGAAGTCATTGATAACAGCGTTGACGAGGCCCTCGCCGGCCACGCCCGGCGGATTGATGTGGTGCTGCACAGCGACAATTCCCTGAGTGTGGAGGACGACGGCCGGGGCATGCCGGTCGATCTGCACAAGGAAGAAGGACTTCCCGGGGTGGAGCTTATCCTTTCCCGGTTGCACGCCGGTGGTAAATTCTCCCAGGGCAACTACAACTTCTCCGGTGGTCTGCACGGTGTAGGTGTTTCCGTGGTCAATGCCCTGTCCACGCATCTGGAAGTGACCATCAAGCGGGATGGCCAGGTGCATCGGATGACGTTCGCCAACGGTGACAAAGCCTCCGAGCTGGAAGTGGTTGATACCGTAGGCAAGCGCAACACCGGTACCCGCCTGAAGTTCACGCCCGACCCCAAATATTTTGACAGTCCCAATTTTTCGGTCAGCCGCTTGCGCCACAACCTTCGTGCCAAGGCGGTTCTTTGCCCGGGACTGACGGTGACCTTTCTGCAGGAGAAGACCGGCGAGAAAGACGAGTGGTTCTACGAGGACGGTCTTCGGGATTACCTGAGAACGGCTCTGGCCGATATTGAAGCGGTGCCGCTTGAACCCTTCACCGGCAGTTTCTCCGGCAACAAGGAAGCCGTGGACTGGGCTATCCAGTGGCTGCCAGAGGGTGGTGATGCGGTACTGGAGAGTTATGTCAACCTTATTCCCACTGCCCAGGGTGGTACCCACGTCAATGGTTTGCGCACCGGCCTGCTGGAAGCCATGCGGGAGTTTTGTGAATTCAGAAACCTGCTGCCCCGGGGGGTAAAGTTGTCGCCCGAGGACATCTGGGAACGGGTAGCCTATGTACTGTCGTTCAAGATGCAGGAGCCCCAGTTTTCCGGCCAGACCAAGGAGAGGCTGTCTTCAAGGGAAGCCGCTGCCTTCGTCTCCGGGGTGGTGAAAGATGCTTTCAGTCTGTGGCTGAACCAGCACACCGACATTGCCGAAGCCCTGGCGGAACTGTTTATCAGTAATGCCCAGCGCCGGTTGAGGGCGAGCAAAAAAGTGGCCAGAAAGAAGGTGACCTCTGGCCCGGCGTTGCCCGGCAAGCTGGCGGACTGTTCCGGCGGTGATACCGCGAGATCGGAGTTGTTCCTGGTGGAAGGTGATTCCGCCGGAGGTTCCGCCAAGCAGGCCAGGGATCGGGAATTTCAGGCAGTCATGCCGTTGCGGGGTAAAATTCTGAACACCTGGGAAGTGGACTCGGGTGAAATTCTGGCGTCCCAGGAAGTACACGATATTGCCGTTGCTATTGGTGTGGATCCTGGCTCTGACGACCTTGCCGGCCTGCGCTATAACAAGATCTGCATCCTGGCCGATGCGGATTCGGACGGCCTGCACATCGCCACGCTGCTGTGCGCTTTGTTTGTGAAACACTTCCGGCCGCTGGTGGCGGCCGGGCACGTGTTCGTGGCAATGCCCCCGCTGTACCGCGTGGATCTCGGCAAGGAAACCTTCTATGCCCTCGACGAACACGAGAAACAGGGCATCATCGACCGCCTGGCCGCGGAAAATCGCAAAGGCAAGATTCAGGTAACGCGCTTCAAGGGACTGGGCGAGATGAACCCGTTACAGTTGAGAGAAACCACCATGGCACCGGACACCCGCCGCCTGGTTATGCTCACTCTGGAAGAAGGGGATGACACCGACGAGCGGATGGACATGCTGCTGGGCAAGAAGCGTGCTTCCGATCGCCGGGCCTGGCTGGAAGCTTACGGAAACATGGCCGACGTGGCGGTTTGATATTCCATAATCAGCTATAAAAATCGATAGTTATTCTTTCTCAGAATTGCTTTGCCTCGCTATCCTGCCAGTTTTCAAACCGGAAAAGACCGAGTTATGGACTGGCAAGGATGGTTTTCCCTGGGGTTGGCGCTTACCGCCCTGCTATTGATGAGTTCAGGCCGCTTTGCACCGCATCTGGTGATGATGGCGGTGCTTGTGGTGCTCAGTGCCAGTGGCATCATCTCCGCCGATCAGGCGCTGGCCGGATTCAGTAACAGCGGCTTGATCACCGTGGTGGCTATGTTTGTGGTGGCCGCCGGCATTCATCATTCCGGCGGCGTCGATCTGCTGGTTAACCATCTGCTTCGCAATCCCAAATCGGTCCGTTCCGCGCAGGCTCGCATAGCTCTGCCGGTTTCCCTGCTGAGTGGCTTCCTCAACAATACACCGGTGGTTGCCACCATGATTCCCGCCGTCCATGCCTGGTCCCGGAAGATCGGTATTTCACCCTCCAAGTTGATGATTCCGCTGAGTTACTCAGCGATTCTGGGCGGCACACTGACACTGATTGGCACCAGCACCAATCTGGTTGTTAATGGTCAGTATCAGCAACTGACCGGTGAGGCCGGGTTCTCGATCTTTTCCATTACGGCGGTTGGTTTACCGGTGGCCATTATCGGTCTGGCGGTCATGCTTCTGGTCATGCCGCGGGTGCTGCCAGACCGTAAGGATCAGCAGAAGTTTGGCTCCATGAGGGAGTTCACGCTGGAAGTGGCGGTGTCCTTTGAAGGTCCGCTGGTGGGCCGGACCGTGGGTGAAGCCGGCTTACGGGAACTGGAGCGATTGTATCTGGTGGAAATCGAGCGGGATGGCAGTGTGGTCACTGCCGTCCCCTCGGAAGAACGGCTGCGTGGCGGTGATCGGCTGGTGTTTGCGGGCGATACCCAGGCGATCTCAGACCTGTTGCGCATCAATGGCATCGTGCCGTCGGTGCACGACGATGAGCCCAGTCTCAGTCAGGATCGTGCCGAGCGGCGGTTGGTGGAAGCCGCTTTGTCTCCGCAATCGGATGTGCTGGGCCTGACCATCCGGGACGCAAGGTTCCGGGACCGTTACGGCGCCGTGGTGCTGGCGGTGGCCCGGGGCGGCGAGCGTGTGTCAGGCAACCTCGGCAACATTCGCCTGAAACCCGGCGATGTCCTGCTGCTGGAGGCGCGTCCGGCCTTCGTCAGCCGTCAGCGCTACAACAAGGATTTTCTGCTCATCAACGACCTGGAAACGGAAACGCCCCGACATGACCGGGCCTGGCTTTCCTGGGGTATCCTGCTTGTGTTGGTGAGCCTGGCGGCCTGCGGGGTGATGAGTATGCTCAACGCCGCCTTACTGGGAGCCGCTCTGATGATCCTGTCCGGCTGCTGCTCGGTGGGGCAGGCTCAGAAATCGGTGGATGTGCCGGTCATCCTCACCATCGCAGCGTCCTTTGCGCTGGGAGCGGCATTGGAGGAAACCGGAGCAGCGGCGTTTATGGCCGAGGGTATTCTGGCTTTCAGTGCAGGCCAGGTGCTGCTAACACTGTTTCTCGTATACTGCGCTGTGTCGTTTCTGACCGAGGTCATCACGAACAATGCCGCAGCTGTACTGGTGATTCCGGTTGTGCTGTCGATGACCGGGAGCATGGGGGTGCCTGCAGAACCCTTTGTTATTGCAGTGATGATGGCAGCCTCCGCCAGCTTCGCCACGCCATTGGGGTATCAGACCAATATGATGGTGTTTGGTCCTGGTGGCTACCGGTTTTCCGATTTCGTGAAAGTGGGGTTGCCCATGAATGTGCTGGTGGGGTTGGTAACGGTCGCGGTGATTGCGGTGGTTTACGGGTTGTGATCCGCGTTGGCAAGAATATCGCAGCAGAGTACCCGGAGTTTGCCGTCCTGACGGAAGGCCAGTGACAGGGTCACGCACATGTAGGCGCCAGTGACGCACAGATAGGGAGTGGTCACATGAATGTTCTCTGGCTGGGCCAGCGCCTGGCGGAGATACTGCTGGCGAAACCAGTCTGCACTGCTGGTGTTTTCCAGTGGTCGGAATCTTGGGTCCTGCTTTTTAACGGCGGACTCGGAAACCAGAGTGTCTTCCAGCTGAACGCCCTGATCGTCCACCAGATAGCAGCGGGAAACCGTGTGGTGGCTGAGCAGCTCAAAGCAGGCCTGATCCATGGACAGACCCTTCTGCAGGCGTTCGATCACCCGCCGGAAAGGCCCGCTGAAATGGTTGACGACCAGTTGGGTCGGGTCGTGGCTAATCTGCTTGCTGCTTTTGTACTCTTCGAGCAAATCCTCGAAATTCATTGTGCTTTGGGGCAGTTCGTCCAGTTCCAGGCAGGGTCGGCGAAAGTAGAAGCCCTGTACAAAGTCGACACCGGCATCAATGGCAATCATGGCCTGATCCCGGGTTTCCACTCCTTCCAGCAACACCAGGCAGCCAGATTGATGCAGCAGGGATACCATGCCGTTCAGTATCTGCCTGGCGCGGCGATCTTCGGTTGCCCGGGTCAGCAGGGTACGGTCCAGCTTGACGATGTCCGGTGACAGATTCCAGATGCGCTCGAAATTGGAGTGCCCGGCACCAAAATCGTCAATGGCGGTCAGACACCCCAGTTTGCGGTAGTAGGCAACGGTATCCCGTAGCCGTTCAGCATCGTCGGTTGGCTGTTCAACGATTTCCATTACGATTCGATGTGGCGGCAGCCCGGTTTTCTTAAGCAATTGTCCAAAAAAGGAATCGGATTGAGAGCCGGAGGTGACCACCCTCGGGGAGACGTTCAGGAACAGCCAGTTGACCTGATCCTTGATCTCGCTGTAGTTGCGAATGTGCAGGTACCGGCAGAGTCTGTCCAGCAACAGATTTTCGGCTTCGGATGCGGGCAGCTCGAACAGGTGCAAAGGCAGAACAGCTGAATTGTCGTTATCGAAGGCCCGGATCAGGGCTTCATAACCGACGGTACGTTTGTGGGAAATGCTGTAAATCGGCTGAAGGGCGGTGCGCAGTTTGAGCCCGCGAAAATCCGCTGTCCACACCTGACCCTGCTGATTAAGCATGGGGGAAAGCAGGTCTACTTCCGGCGCGGGTAGCGAATCGGGAAGATTGTGGGACATAGGCAGGTCTGTACCCTTCAACGAATACATTGGCGCAGTACTGAAGTACACGCCAATCTGTTAGCCACTGTGCCTGTGTCCCTGGCACGGACGCCTGAAATTCAGGCGTTACCTCATCAATTCGTCGAAGGTTGCCAAAAAACAAGAACCATTACCACTACTTAATGCATAAAAGACGAAACAGTTTGTATCTTTCAGGCATTAAAACGGTGGTAAAGAAAACCCGGCAGTAGCCGGGTCTGTATCAAATCAGTTGTTGCTGGGTACTACCACAGACTCGTCAAATTCAAGTTCCATGTCGTTTCCTCTCGGTCACTGAGGCCCCGGACGGGGCGGATTAAAAGTATGGTTAAAGTTTATCGCTGTCATAATTTTCAACAATCCGTAAAACCGCATACGACCAAAGTGGTTGCTGTCAAGTGTTTGCGGATCGTGGATGCTATGGTCAGAAAATCTGATGCAGGCCAGCAAAACATTTTGATTTTGGTCAGCTCTCTGTCCTTCTAGACTATGCTGATCTTATCTGGAGGACGTGGAAAAGCCGTTTGGGTCCACATCAGCAACGGAGGCGATTGTTTTTATGCAGGCAAAGAATTCAGAAGACGCATACGGGTGGGTGGCAATCCTGCTGCATTGGCTGGTGGCCGTCACCATTATCGGCCTGTTTGCCCTGGGCTTCTGGATGGTCGATCTCTCTTATTATGATCCCTGGTACCGACAGGGGCCGGACATCCACCGCAGCGTGGGTATTCTCCTGTTCATGGCGATGGTGCTCAGACTGGTCTGGCGGCTGTTAAGCCCGCCGCCCAGGCCTTTGCCCAATCACCAGCGCTGGGAGGTGGTTTCTGCTCACCTGGCGCATGTGGCGCTGTATCTGTTGATCTTTGTCGCCATGATCAGTGGCTATCTGATTTCAACGGCTGACGGCTCTGCGATCCATGTGTTCGGCTGGTTTCAGGTGCCATCGGTGACAGGCCAGGTGAAAGGCCTCGAAGATACGGCGGGAGCCATCCATTACTGGAGCACCTGGGCGATTGTCGTCCTGGCCGGCGTTCATGCGCTGGGGGCGTTGAAGCATCACTTGATCGACCGGGACAGTACGCTTCGCAGAATGCTTGGGTTGGCCTGATAGTTCCGGGACAGCTAACTCTCTTAACTCAACGCAAAACAGACTCAAAAGGAGTGAATAATGAAGAAGATTCTTCTGGCTTCAGCCATTTCAGCCGCGATGGTTGCCTCTGTGCAGGCAAACGAGCACAGCGGTACTTACGCCTTCGATACCCAGGGCACGCACCAGTTCGTAACCTTCAAGATTTCCCATCTGGGCTACAGCTGGCTGTACGGTCGATTCAACGATTTTGATGGTGAGTTCACCTACGATGCGGACAATCCCGAAAACAGCTCTGTATCAGTAACGATCGATACCTCCAGCGTTGACAGCAACCATGCCGAGCGCGACAAGCATTTGCGCAGCGAAGACTTCCTGTACGTGAGTGAGTTCCCGGAAGCGACGTTCAAGAGCAAGCGTGTGGTGGTTGACGAGGCCGGTGAGGCGGACATCATTGGTGATCTGACTCTGCGTGGCGTTACCCGGGAAATCACCCTGGATGCTGAGCTGGTTGGCCACGGTGAAGACCCCTGGGGAGGCTATCGCATGGGTTTTGAGGCTGAAACCGAGTTGCGCCTGAAGGATTTCGGCATTCCCATGGATCTTGGCAAAGCCTCCGAAACCGTGGAAATCGAAATCTCGGTAGAAGGCATTCGCCAGTAATCGGATCCTTCCGGCGATGACGCGGCGGTCCGGTTAAACCCGGAACCGCCCTGTCTGTTGTTCCAGCTCCCTGACATAGCTCTCCAGCGACTTGGCAATGCCATCGATGGCTTTGGACCGATCGGCACTGGCCGCAGCCAGATCATTGATATCAGTAATGCTCCGGTTAATTTCATCTACCACCTGAGTCTGCTCTTCGGTGGCGGACGCCACACTGGTGTTGACGTCGGTGATACTGGAGATCGCTTCCAGAATGGCCTGGAGTTCCTGTTCCGCTTCCGTTGCCAGCCGTTCGGTTTCGGTGGCCTCCTTGCTGCCGGTCTCCATCACGCTCACGACGTCCGAAACACCGGTCTGCAGCGCGGTTATCATGGTCTGAATATCTTCTGTCGACTGGCCGGTGCGTTGCGCCAGAGTACGGACTTCATCCGCCACCACGGCGAACCCACGGCCTTGCTCACCGGCCCGGGCAGCCTCAATGGCGGCGTTCAGAGCCAGCAGGTTGGTCTGCTCGGCAATGCCGCGAATGACATCCAGCACCGAAGTAATGTTGTCGGAATCCGCAGAAAGTTTGCGGATAACCTCAACCGCTTTGGAAATCTGGGCGGCCAGGCGGTGCACCTGTTTCGACGAGTTGCGGATGATCTGGGCGCTGTTGTTCCCCTTGGTTTCCGCTTCGCGAGTGATCTCTGCGGCGCGGGAGGCGTTCCCGGCTACTTCTTCAATCGCACTCTGCATTTCGTTGATAGCGGTGGCCACCATGGAAATGGAGTCGGTCTGGCGGGTCACACCATCGTTGTTGTCCCGGGCGGCAGTGGCCAGCTCGGTGGCACCCGCACCGAGATCGCGACTCAGATTCTGAATGGACCCGATCATGCCCTGCAGGTTTTCCAGTACCTGGTTGAAACTTCTGGCCAATTTGCCGAGATCATCCTCGACCGTTACCGGAACCCGCTGAGTCAGGTCGCCTTCGCCCTGGGCAATGTTGTCGAGCTGATCCCGGAGGGCGCTGATCGAAGAGATGATCAGTTTCATGAATACAAAGAACAACGCAATGGCGATAATGATGGCAATCACGGTGATCGCAAGAACGGTGGCCGAACTGGAAGTGCCTTCGGCGGAGGCTTCAGCGGAACGTTGTTGAGCCTGCTCGTCAGCGTGAGCACCGGCGTTGTCGTAATAATCCCGGAGTTGGTCAAACAATGGGGCTGTTTCTGTGGCAGCGAGACTCCGGGCTTGTTCCGGATTGCCGTTTGAGGCCAGCTCCATCACCCTCCGAGCGGATTGTTCCCAGCGATCAAATGCCCCTTCGAATCCGTCGCTGACATCCGAAATGCCCGTTCCTGCAAGGCGTTGAGAGCTTTCCAGGAAGCGCTGCCTGGCTTGCTCGGTGTTTTCATTGAAATCCTTCAGAGCTCCGGAGGTGTCTTCATTGTTGAAGGCCTGGTCCAGCAGTGTCATTTGGGCCACCAGTGCCTGATAGAGATCGCGGTCACCATTGAGGATCTGGCTGACCGAAGGCAGGTAGGTGGCGGCTATGTCGTCGGTATCGGAAACCAGATTACGTGCCGTCAGAACGCTGAAGACACCGACGATGACCAGGGCAAGCGCCGTGATGGCAAAAGGAAGTGCGATTTTGGTGCGTAATCCGAGTTTCTTCAGAGCGGTCATCTAACCCCCCAGGCTTCGACGTTAATGTCTTATCCAAAGCGTAGCAGGGGGGGCAGATTTGTCACATTTGAGATGCCAGGCCCTTGATATGGGTCAGGATTTGCCGACGGTTTCGGCGGATGACGGTTCGTCAGTCTGTTCACAGGCACGGCAAAGATGCCGTTGACGGAGGAACTGGGCGGCGAAAATAACGGCCCATATCAGTACCCCCGCCCAGATATAGGGCTCGGGAACCTGGAAGGTACCACTGATGGCAAACTCCACCAGGAGCATCAGGGCAACGGCCAGAACCGCATTGACCATGGCCGTAACCATGGCTTGCCCGCAGGCTTTGAGATTGGGTTTCATAGGTTTCCGCTTGTTCAGAGAGTAAACGGCGTTCTAATCACTGTGGCGAGAATACGGCTCACCTTACAGAGTCTCCATGCGGGAATTCCGCTATTGGAAATTGGTGTATCGGGGCTGGCGTCCATATAATGTGCGCCACAACATTGATAGGCATCCAAGGCAAAGAGGCGTCCATGCCAGAGTTTCAGACAACGGATGAAGGTTTCGAGCGGGTATCACTCCGGGACTACACCGAGAAGGCGTACCTGGACTATTCCATGTATGTCATTCTGGACCGGGCTCTGCCCAACGTAGGGGACGGGCTCAAGCCCGTACAGCGGCGGATTGTATACGCCATGTCGGAGCTGGGGCTGAAGTCCACCTCCAAGTACAAGAAATCGGCTCGTACCGTGGGTGATGTGCTTGGTAAGTTCCACCCGCACGGCGACAGTGCCTGTTACGAGGCCATGGTGCTCATGGCCCAGCCGTTTTCTTACCGCTACCCGCTGGTAGACGGGCAGGGTAACTGGGGGTCTCCGGATGATCCCAAATCCTTTGCCGCCATGCGATATACCGAATCGCGGCTGGCACCCTTTGCGGAAGTGCTGCTCAGTGAGCTCGGGCAGGGAACCGTGGATTGGGTGCCAAACTTTGATGGCACCATGGAAGAACCCTCGGTGCTTCCGGCCCGGCTTCCGCACGTGCTGCTCAACGGTACCACGGGTATTGCCGTTGGTATGGCGACGGATATTCCACCCCATAATGTTCGGGAAGTCACAGCCGCCTGTATTCGTTTGCTGGATCAGCCCGATGCGTCCGTAGATGAGCTGTGTGAGCACATCAAGGGGCCGGATTTCCCAACCAGGGCTGAAATCATCACTCCCCGCAAAGACTTGCGCCAGATGTACGAGACCGGGCGAGGTTCGCTGCGGATGCGCGCACGCTGGATTCGCGAGAATGGCGAAGTGGTGATCACTGATTTGCCGCACCAGGTCTCCGGAAACCGGGTGCTGGAGCAGATTGCCCAGCAGATGCAGACTAAGAAGCTGCCCATGGTGGCAGACCTGCGCGATGAATCGGATCATGAAAATCCGACCCGTCTGGTGATTGTGCCCCGCTCCAATCGGGTTGATCTGGACGGGCTGATGGCTCACTTGTTTGCCAGTACCGATCTGGAGAAGACCTATCGGGTCAACATCAACGTGATTGGCAACGATGGCCGGCCAGGCGTAAAAGGCTTGTACACCATTCTGACCGAGTGGCTGGCATTCCGGAAAACAACGGTAACACGCCGTTTGCAGCATCGCCTGGACAAGGTGCTGGCGCGGTTGCATCTTCTGGAAGGCCTGTTGATTGCCTACCTCAACATTGATGAGGTGATCGAGATTATTCGCACCGAAGACAAGCCGAAGGCGGAGCTGATGGCGCGCTTTGGTCTGTCGGCGGAGCAGGCAGAGGCCATTCTGGAGCTGAAATTGCGGCACCTGGCCAAGCTGGAGGAAATGAAGATCCGCGGCGAGCAGGATGAGCTCTCCGCCGAGCGCGATGAGCTGCAGGCCATTCTGGGCTCTGAAGACCGGCTTCGCGAACTGATCAAGACCGAACTCCAGCAGGATGCCGAGACCTTTGGTGATGACCGCCGTTCGCCGATTGTCGAACGGGAGGAAGCCCGCGCCTTCAGCGAAACCGATCTGGTATCCAACGATCCGGTGACGGTGGTTCTGTCGGACAAAGGTTGGGTTCGTGCCGCCAAAGGGCATGACATTGACCCCGCTGGTCTCAGCTACAAGTCTGGCGACCGTTTTGCCCTGGCAGCGAAGGGGCGCAACAACCAGCAGGCGATTTTCCTGGATTCCACCGGCCGGGCCTATTCATTAATGGCCCACAGTCTGCCGTCTGCCAGGGGGCAGGGCGAGCCCCTGACCGGGCGGATCAATCCGCCCTCCGGAGCCACTTTCTCTGGTTTGCTGATGGGCAATCCCGAGCGCAAGGCTCTGCTGGTCACAGATGGTGGCTATGGTTTCGTCACGTCGCTGAACGACATGATCAGCAAGAATCGCGCGGGCAAGGCCGTGGTCAGCGTGCCAAAAGGCGCCAGAATCATGCCGCCGGTGATGATTCCGGAAACGGCATCGACCCTGTACCTGGCGGCCATATCCAATGAGGGCCGCATGCTGGTGTTCCCGCTCAGCGAGCTGCCGGAGCTGGCCAAGGGTAAAGGTAACAAGATCATCAGTATTCCCTCCGCCCGGGTGCAGAATCGCGAAGAATACGTGGTTGCTGTCGCCGTGTTTGGTGAAGAGGATCAGCTGGAAGTGAAAGCGGGCAAGCGCAAGCTCGGCCTGCGGTTTGGCGATCTTGAGCACTACCTGGGTGAGCGGGGCCGTCGTGGTCACAAGCTGCCACGGGGCCTGCAGCGTGTGGATGGTATTGATGTGATTCCTTCGGCTGCGCGGGCCGAGGAAGAAGCCCAGAGCGGGGAGAATACAGACAGTGAGTGAGCTGGTGCTGGTAAACGTATCGGGCCGGGACAAACCCGGCCTGACTTCGGAAATCACCGGAATCATGGGGCGTTACGATGTCCGCATTCTGGATATAGGCCAGGCGGTCATTCATGACCATCTGACCTGGGGCATTCTGATCGAGATCCCGGATGAGTCAAAATCCTCTCCGGTGATCCGGGATTTGCTGTTCCGGCTGCACGCGCTGGATCTGCAGGTGCATTTTGCGCCGATTACCGAGCGGGAATATCAGGCCTGGGCTGAGGGCCGCAACCGGGCCTGTTACATCGTGACCCTGCTGTCCCGCGACATCAAGGCTGAGCAGATCGCCAGGGTATCGGCGATTACGGCGCGTCATGGCCTGAACATTGACAATATTACCCGGCTGTCAGCAAGACCGTCGCTGAACACCTCGGAAAACCGTATTGCCTGTGTCGAGTTCTCGGTAAGGGGGACGCCCTCGGATCTTGAACAGCTTCGGGCCGATTTCCTGCACATTGCCGGCGAGATGAATGTGGATATCGCCTTCCAGGAAGATTCGATCTTCCGGCGCAACCGCAGGCTGGTGGTGTTCGATATGGACTCCACGCTGATTGAAGCTGAGGTGATCGACGAGCTGGCCCATGAAGCGGGAGTCGGTGAGCAGGTCGCTGAGATCACCGAGCGTGCCATGCAGGGTGAGCTGGATTTCAGTCAGAGCTTTGCCGAGCGCCTGGCCCTGTTGAAGGGGCTGGACGAGTCGGTGCTTGAAGGGATCGCCAACCGGCTGCGCATGACCGAAGGGGCCGAGCACCTGATTCGCAGTCTGAAGGCGCTGGGCTATCGGACCGCCATCCTGTCTGGCGGCTTCACCTATTTTGCTCGTCATCTTCAGAGTAAGCTGGGCATTGACTATATCTACGCCAACGAGCTGGAAATTATCGACGGCAAAGTAACCGGTGAGGTGAAAGGTCAGATTGTAGATGGTAAGCGAAAGGCGGAGTTGTTGCTGGAAATAGCTGAGAAAGAGCACATTTCCCGGGAACAGGTGATTGCCGTTGGGGACGGCGCCAATGATCTGCCAATGCTCAGTCAGGCGGGCCTGGGAGTTGCTTTCCGGGCCAAGCCGCTGGTCAAGGAGTCGGCACGCCACTCCATCTCCACCTTAGGGCTGGATGCCATCCTGTATCTGATCGGGTTCCGGGAAAGCGAGACCAATCAAACGCTTCAGAATACCCACCTCTGAAACCAAAAAAGGGCGAGAATGATCTCGCCCTTTTTTGGTTAAGCGGCCGTTGATCAGTTGTCGCCGAAGTCGTAGTTCATCTCCGGTACCGGCGCCTGCAGGTAGTAGCCCTGAATGTAGTTCACGCCTGCCTGCCAGAGCGTCGCAAGAACGCCGGCGTTTTCCACCAGCGGGATGATGGTCAGCTTGCCGGCATTCTGCAGGCTCTTGACCATTTCCTTGACCTGCTCTTTGGCCTCGTCACTCTTCTGGATCTCTTCCGTGAACGAACCATCAATCTTCACGTAATCCGCCTCAATGTGCTTGAGGGTGTTGAACGGATTGAGTGCGCAGCCGAACTGGGAAATGGATACCTTGCTGTGCAGTTCGTGCACCGCCTTGGTGAAGTCCTTGGCCTGCTTCATGTAGTTGTTGGCATCGCCTTCGCGGATCTGGAAGATCAGCGAATCTCCCGGCAAGCGGGCAGCTTTGAGGGCAACGCTGAGCCAGGGCGTGAAGGTCTTGTCCTGCAGCGTCTCGGCTGTGATGTTCAGGAACAGGCGAGTGTCGTGGCCCCTTGAGCGGTGGCTCGATAGCTGCTTGATGGTTTGCAGGATAACCCAGCGGTCGATCTTGATGGCGGTATCGCTGGGTCCCATCGGCGGCAGGAAGTCATACGGCGAGACTTCTTCGTTGTCTTTGTTGAGCATCCGGACAAAGGCCTCGTAATGCTCCTCACCCTCACCGCGCAGGTTGATGATGGGCTGGAACAGCAGCCGGAAACGGTTATCGTCCAGAGCCTTGAGAATGGCCTCCACCGAGTTGGTTTCATCAAGGCTCTCGTATTCAGCCGGGTTATAGACCAGGATGCCGTTGCCACGCTCGTGGCCTTCCTGTTTTTTCACATCGGCCGAGGCAGTATGGGCCCGGCCCATGAGTTCTTCGGCCTTTGGTGAGTTTTCCGTGATCGCGGCGATACCGATGGACACGGTCAGCGGAACCGTCCGGCCGTTGATGTCGAACAAGTGGTCCTCGACCGCTTTACGGATGCGCTCGCACAGACTTTCCATGCTGGCTTCATCACAGGGCAGGCACATGACGCAGAAGGCATCGTCGCTCAGGCGGGCCAGGGTAACCTCGTCGCCGGTCTGTTCCCGAAGCAGGGTGGCGAGATCGCCCAACAACAGATCCGCGCCGGAGATGCCGACCTGGCTCTTCATGCTCAGGAAATTATCCAGGGCAATGTAGGCAAGGGCGCCGGTCTTGTTGTCTTTGCCAGCCGTGGCGATAGCCTGGGCCAGGGCATCCATCAGGTACTGACGATTGTACAGGCCGGTCAGCAAATCCTGGCTGCTGATCTGTTTCAGCTTTTCCTCCAGCTCTGCATCACTGTGTTCCGGTTGCAGAACGATCTGGGTGCAGGCCTCTCCGTCGTAGGTGGCTGCGGACACCGACATGGTGACATTCAATTCGTGGTCGTCACTGCGGCGCGCGGTGCAGTTCAGAGTCATGCCATCTTTGCGCTCTTCGGCGAACGCTTTCATGAACTCCTTGTACTTCTCCTGGCTTTCCGGCGTAAGGGTATCGAGCACCGGAATACAAATCAGCTCGTCGATGTCGTCGTAGCCCAGGAATTCCATGTAGGACTGGTTGGCATAGATGTGCATGCCATCGTTGATGTAGGCAATGGCATCCTTGGAACTTTCCAGCAGCAACTGGCATCGCTGCTCGGCCTCACGCAGATGAGATTCCAGTACCCGGCGTTTGCGACGTTCCTCAAGAGCTGCCAGCTCCCGCTTGACCACCAGAACGAGCTGGTCGGTGTACTGAAAGGGCACGGCATCCTGGGCACCGGCACGGATGATGTTGACGGTACGCTCGCGGCTGTATTCCTCGGTCAGCAGAACGAAGGGGATGTCCTTGTCCATGCGCTTGACCATGGCCAGAGCATCGTCTGCCCCGAATTCCTGTTCCAGGTCGCGTGCCAACAGCAAGTCCCAGTTGGAGGTCTTGAGCGCTTCTTCCAGATCTTCTTCCGAGGTAATCCGGTGAGCGCGGGTAGCCTTGCCGGAGTTGCGGAGCAAGCTGACCATGGATTCCGCATCGTTTTGTGATGGGTCAAGAATCAGCAGGTGTACGGTCGTGTTTTTCTTCTGCATTCGTCAGACGTCTCGTGGTGCCGGATATTCACGGATGAATGATGCAGGGGTTGGCCAGCAATAACAACCCTGGCCATGCCGGCAGTTGACGGGCCGCACTATTTAAAGCGACGGCCACAGTGAGTCAAATTCGTCTTCCGTGGTGCCTGGCGTTGATGGGGGAGCACCACGACCGGCAGTTGGGGTGATGGGGTTCTGGAGTTTCAGCTCGAACTGGCTGATGCTGCCAGTGGCCGAGACTTTTTTCAGTAGCTGTCCCTGGTCTTCACGGCCATCTTGCAGCAGCGAGATCCGGCTGCCGGTCTGGAACGGCAGCCGCGGGGTAATCAGTGTCGCGGCCTGATTGACCACGCTGATTTCGGGCAGCAGCAGGCCCCTGAGGTACTCGCTGCTGTTGCCGACTTTCTGGATAAGTCGCACGGCACAGGGCGCGGCGCTCGGTGCCAGTAGCTCTATGCCCACCTGAGTGCCCTGGTTGCGGATCTGGCGCAGCCAGCGCACAACGGCAATGCTCCAGGGGTGCGAGCTCTGTTCTCGTACGCCCAGAATTTCACCGGCCTGGAGTGACGCCGGGACATTACTCTCCCAAGCTACGCAGTAGCCGCCGGGGCTGGTATTGACCAGTAGTGCATGGTGCGATCGCGGCCGGTTTTTGTCCTGGCTGCCGGAGGGCTGATGACTGCCACCACTGGTGCGGAAGTTGATCGGGGCATCGGCAGAATGCAGCCGGTCTTCGTTCGGGCCGGCATCGTGTGCGCCGGACCAGGCATCTGCCTTGCGATTGGCATTCCGGATAAACAGGTTATCGGATTCGAGATGACTGCTTTCGTTGCCATCCAGGAACTCCGAGAACGCTTTCTGGCCGGCTACGAAGTAGTGCGCAGCGGTGAGACCTACGCACACTTCCAGCGTGCCCTGGCTGGCGATGCGGTTAAAGTTGCGCTTGGCCAGAATGCCGAGTGCCTGGCTCAGGTGCGTAAGTAAGGTATCGCTCACCGTGGAGGGAATCTTGAGAGCTTCGCCTCCATGGCCGTCTTGGCGCCTGGCGTGCAGGGTCTCTGCCAGCAGGGTGGACAGATCGCGGGTGTCGAAGCTGAAGCTTTCATTGCCCGGTGTATTTTCGAGCAGGCTGCGGTAGACCGGCGGATTGTCTTTTTCCATATTGATGACGAACAGGCTGTCGGGGCCCAGGTCCGGGGCACACTGGCAGTGCTCGGTCCAGGATTCGAACAGATCATACACCTGTGTCAATTCGGCCTGACGCAGTTGGTTAGGCCGCGCACAGCCGAGCAGAAGAATACGTTTGTAGCTGTCGACAACCGTACTGGCTCGTCGGTGCGTGAGGGTGTCGTCATCCACCTCCATGTTGGCCAGTTTGTTCCGGTGCGCAAAACGGAACATGCGATGGCATTCCAGCCAGCTGCTGGCCGGGCTCGGACAATACAGTTGATGGGACCGAAGTATGGTGGCGGCCAGCTCCGACATTGCCCTATGGATTGCCGTGGCAATTTGGCGCCGGTGTTTGTCTACTCCGCCATTGTCTACGTATTCAAGCAGACAAAGCTTGTATCCGGCGGCCAGGTGCAGCTGAAGTGCCTGGGTCAGATTGGCAATCTTTCGCTGCTTTTCAGGCAGCGCGATGGCGAGCCCGAGGAAGTGTCGCGATAGCTCATTACAGACAAAATGAATCTTGTCCCGCACGATTTCCAGAAATTGCAGGCGCTGGAGCGGCGACAGGAACAGATGGTTCAGCTCAATGATCGCGTGATATAGCTGACGAGATGCCTCACCGGTATTGGCCATCGGCAACTGATCCGCCCAGGCGCGAAAGGCCTTGGGGCTGGTGTCGCAAAACGACAGGCTGGCTGTTTTCTGTTCAGGAACCTTGAGCTCTGGTTTCAGGATCTTACCATCCATGTTCTCACGCCAATGTCGGGACCGCGGTAGTTGTAACTCAGCGAAAACGCCGAAAATACAGGTCGTTATTGTTTATGGATCTTGCACTTTAAGATAGCAAAGCAACGACAAAAAGCGAGAAAATCACGAGTTGACAATCTTTGACAAGTGAAAATAGGCCATCTTTTGCGACAGGTCTCACGAGCCCAGGTCCAGCGGGGTCTTGCTGGCGCGGCCGGGAAGCTCCCGAACCAGCTTTGGAACCAGGAAGCCGGGTAGATTTTCCAGCATTTCGTTAACTATCCGGATGGCGTCGGTGTCACTCACGGAGAAGTGCCGGGCACCGGAGACGGGATCAAAGGCGTGCAGGTAATAGGGCATAACCCCCGCTTCGAACAGCGTCTCGCTCAAGGCTGAGAGTGTGGCGCTGCTATTGTTGACACCTCTGAGGATTACGCTCTGGTTCAGCAGGGTAACCCCGGCCTCGCTCAGACGTCGGAATGCCTGGCGGGTGGCCTGGTCGATTTCTGCCGGGTGATTCACGTGCACCACCAGGACCTTTTGCAGTCGGGTTCGGGACAGCCAGTCAATCAGGCTGTCGCATACCCGCTGTGGTATCACCACGGGCAGGCGGGAATGAATGCGCAACCGGCGAAGATGGGGGATGTCACCAAGCAGTTCGGCCCATTGCGAGAGCAGGCGGTCGTTCACTGCCAGTGGGTCGCCACCACTGAAAATCACTTCGTTGATTTCCGGGCTGGCGGACAGACTGTCGATGACCTGGCGTCGGTCTTCCGGCCCAAGACGGTGATCGCCGTAGGGAAAATGCCGACGAAAACAGTAGCGGCAATTGATAGCGCATTGTCCCGTGATCATGAGCAAGGCACGGCTGGTGTATTTGCGAATCAGGCCGGTGGTCTGGATGGCCGACGCCTCTTCCAGCGGGTCCGATACGAAATCCGGATGAACCTCCGCCTCCTGGGCGACAGGAAGTACTTGCCGCAGCAAGGGGTCATCCGGGTTGCCTGGCTCAATCCGTGCCAGGTAGGGCTCGGGCACCCGGATCGGAAACAGTCTGTGGCCGCAGGCGGCGCCTCTTAACCAGTCCTTCGGAGCGAGCCCCAGACGTTCCAGCAGTTGTTCCGGCGTAGTGACCGATTGGCTCAGTATCTGTTGCCAGTCCGGTGTGTTGCCTGGTTCAACCCGGACATCGGGTGGATGGCTGGCATCGCGGGCTTCTATACGGGCGGGGGTTCGCTGTATCATAGCGACCTTTGAAATTTTAACGACAGTCTGTCAGGTGGACATTTCATGGCTTCATATTCTACCAACGAATTTCGCAGCGGTCTCAAGGTTTTGCTGGATGGCGACCCTTGTATCATGCTCGAGAATGAATTCGTCAAGCCGGGCAAGGGCCAGGCATTCAACCGGGTCAAGCTGCGCAACCTCATGACCAACCGGGTCTGGGAGCGTACCTTCAAATCCGGAGAATCTCTGGAAGCGGCCGACGTTGTCGAGCAGGATATGGAATACCTGTATACCGATGGCGAGTTCTGGCACTTCATGCTGACTGATGGCTCCTTCGAGCAGTACGCGGCTGATGCCAAGGCGGTTGGCGATACCGTCAAGTGGCTGAAAGAGCAGGACGTTTACACCGTGACCTTGTACAACGGCGCGCCGCTGACCGTGACCCCGCCGAACTTTGTCGAGCTGGAGGTGGTTGATACCGATCCCGGCATGAAAGGCGACACTGCCCAGGGTGGTTCCAAGCCCGCGACCCTGTCCACAGGTGCCGTTGTGAACGTGCCCCTGTTCATCACCATTGGTGAGGTTCTGAAGGTTGATACCCGCTCCGGTGAATACGTCAACCGTGTCAAAAGCAGCTGATCATCGATCATGACTGATCGCCCTGTCTGGCAGCCCTCTGCCTCCCGGGCCGCTCTGGAAAGCCGCGCACAGCTTCTGGCCCACGTGCGCGGCTTTTTTTCTGAGCGGCAGGTGCTGGAGGTAGAAACCCCGGTGCTGGGACGCCACGGCGTAACCGACGTCAATCTCGACGGCATTCCCTCTGCGGTCGACGCTGGCGGCGTTCAGGGGGGGTGGTTGCAGACCTCCCCTGAGTATCACATGAAGCGGCTGCTGGCCGCAGGTTCAGGATCAATATTCCAGATTGCCCGGGTGTTTCGTAACGGTGAGCGCGGCAAACGTCACAATCCGGAATTCTCCATGCTGGAGTGGTACCGCGTTGGCTTTGACGATCAACAGCTGATGCGGGAAGTCGCAGATCTGGTCTGTGGCTGGCTGGAGTGCTCGCCGCCGGTAACCCTCAGCTACCGTGAGGCAATGCAGTCCATTGCGGGTATCGACCCGATGACCATCACCGACCGGGACCTTGAACGCTACTGTGAGCAGTGGCTGGAGCCGGAACAGCTGGCCGGCCTCGGCCGGGATGGCTGCCTGGATCTGGTCATGAGTTTCGTGGTGGAGCCGAAGCTGGGCTGTGAGCAACCGGTTTTCATTACCCGCTATCCCGCCTCCCAGGCCGCTCTGGCACGCATCTCTGAGCATCAGGGCTTTAGAGTGGCGCACCGGTTTGAGCTCTACATTCATGGCCTGGAGCTATGTAATGGTTACTGGGAATTGACCGATCCGGCCGAGCAGCGAGCCCGTTTTGCCGCCGATAACTATCTCCGGCGTGCCAGTGGCAAGCCGGAGATGGCAATAGACGATGCTTTTCTGGCGGCACTGGATAACGGCTTGCCGGACTGCGCGGGTGTGGCTCTCGGCCTGGACCGGCTGCTGATGCTCAAGCTTGGCAGTACCGATATCCGGGACGTTCTCGCGTTTCCGATTGAGCGGGCCTGAGCCGTGCTATTCGACGTGTAGTTTGCCGAAGGCTTCGCCCAGCTGAACGGTCTTTTCGGCCACCTGATTCGGCTGCCATTTAACCGCACCCTTGGGCATCACCAGTACCACGGTGGAGCCCAGGCGGAAGCGGCCCATTTCCTGACCTTTTTCAAACTTAACGGCATCGTCTCCGTGGTACTGCCATTGCATAACTTTGCCGGAATTGGGCGCTACCACGCCGGCCCAGGTGGTTTCCACGCTGCCCACAATCATCGCGCCGACCAATACCATAGCCATGGGGCCCGCCTCGGTGTCGAACAGGCAAGCCACCCGTTCGTTTCGGGCGAACAGGTTCGGCACATTTTCGGCGGTTACCGGATTGACTGAGAACAGCTTCCCGGGTACGTAGACCATTTCTTTCAGGGTGCCAGCCATGGGCATGTGAATACGGTGGTAATCCTTGGGCGACAGGTAAATAGTGGCGAACTCGCCTTCCCGGAAGGGCTCGGCCCGTTCGTCATCGCCGCCGAGCAGTTCAGTGAGACTGAATGACTGTCCCTTGGCCTGGAATACACGGTCTGTGCTGATCTGGCCAATCTGGCTGATGGCGCCGTCCACCGGGCTGGTGAGGGTTTCCGGTGCGGGGTCTATGGTGCGAGCGCCCGGCTTGAGTGCACGGGTAAAAAACGCGTTGAACGTGGGGTAGGCGGTAAAGTCTGGCTCAGCGGCCTCGCTCATGTTCACGCCATAGCGGCCGATAAACCATTTGATCACACGGTTTTTCAGGGCTGGAGTGCTCTCGCTGTCGGCCAGACGGCCTGCCAGGCGGGAAACCGCCAGCTGGGGTGTGACGTATTGGCTAAGAACAAACAGTTTATCAAGCATTCCGGGAGACTCTTGCGATCATAAAGCGCGGTAGTCTACCAAACCCGGCGCAGTGTATAGAAATTGTTTCACAGCTTCGCTGTTACGGTTGATGCTTGCTATTATCAGATCACATTTTGGGTGTTCCCGGCTGAGCCAGCTTCGGGTAGTAACCGGCCCCGGCCGTTAACCAGACAAAAGGCGTGCATAGTCACCATGTTATTGATCATTGGAGCTGTGGTCGTTGTTGCGTGCGTTCTTGGTGGGTACGTTCTGCACGGCGGCAATCTGGCGGTTTTGTGGCAGCCGACAGAAATCCTGATTATCGGCGGAGCGGCCGTTGGTTCATTTATCATCGCCAACCCGTTACACACGGTAAAAGAGGTGTTTCAGGCGTGTATCCGGTTGCTGACCGGGTCTCCTTTCAATAAATCCTATTACATGGATTTGTTAAGTCTGCTCTATGAGGTGTTCGACAAGTCCCGCAAGCAGGGCGTCATGGCCATTGAGGAGGACATCGATAATCCGGAGTCGAGCCAGATCTTCAGTCGTTATCCGGCGATTATGAAATCCAAACACCTGTTGGATTTCATCACCGATTACCTGCGTATCATCAGCTCTGGAAACATGGCGCCGCATGAGCTGGAAGGCATGATGGAAAACGAAATCGAAAATCGACAGCACGAGCTTGAAGAGCCTGCTCATGCGGTCAACAAGATTGCTGATGCTCTGCCAGGGCTGGGTATTGTCGCCGCCGTGCTCGGAATCGTTATCACCATGGGGTTCCTCACGGAAGGGCCGGAGAAAATCGGCTTGAGCGTTGCGGCAGCACTTGTTGGTACCTTTCTCGGCATCTGGATGGGGTATGGTTTTGTCGGGCCAACCTCGATTGCGCTTGAGCATGCCGCCAAATATGAGCTGAAAGCCTACGAATGTGTTAAATCGGCCATTGTCGCGACGGTGTCAGGACAGGCTCCCCAAATGGCAATCGAATTTGGGCGCAAGGCACTCCCTACCGAAAAGCGACCGGGATTTCAGGAGCTCAATGACCACGTTCGCTCAAAGTAACAAAAAGCCTGGTTAGCCTCGGAGAGTATCTTGGAAGAACAGCCGATCATCATCAAACGCAAGAAAAAGGTTGTCGGCGGGCATCACGGCGGCTCCTGGAAAGTTGCGTTTGCCGATTTTGCGACCGCGATGATGGCGTTTTTTCTGGTGCTCTGGCTCACCGCCACGGCGAGCCCCGAACAGAAAAGGGCGGTCGAAGGCTACTTCAAGGATCCTGTTGGCTTTACCGAAGGCGGCTCGCCCAACCCGGTAGACCTTGAGGGCAGTGCCTCGGTCATCGAGGAATCTACCCAGGATCAGGAAGCCAGTACCATCCAGATTGAAGACGAGGTGGTGGATGAACTGGCGGACACTCTGGAGCAGCGCCGAATGCAGGAGCTTTTCCAGGAGTTGCAGGAACGGATCGAACAGAATCAGACCCTGCAGGAGTTCAAGGATCAGTTGCTGATCGACATTACTGATGAAGGTTTGAGAATTCAGATTGTAGACCGGTCCGGTCGGCCCATGTTCGACAGTGGTCGGGCAGAGTTGAAGTACTACTCTCAGGACATTCTGTTTGAGTTGGCCAAGACCCTGGGGTCAGTCAACAACAAGCTCAGCATTACAGGTCATACCGACGCCACGCCGTTTAGCGGCCGACCGGGTTACACCAACTGGGAGTTGTCGGCAGATCGCGCCAACACAGCGCGTCGAGCGCTGGTGGCTGGCGGCGTCCGGCTGGAGCAGATCGCCCGGGTGGTGGGATTGAGTGATTCGGTGCTGTTCGACAGGAGCAACCCCACGGCTCCGGTGAACCGCCGCATTTCCATAATTGTTCTGAACAAGAAGACCGCCGACAGTATCGAGACCGGGGCAGGGCGCTCCGATCAGCCGCTGATTGATCTTACTCGCCCGACGGAGGAGCAGGAGCAGCAGGCTCTGGAACAGCTGGAAGGTGGCGACTGGTTCCAACCGAAAGAAGAACCCGCTCCGGGGGAGCTGAACTGGTAGCGTTGATTCTGTGGGCTCAGGTGAGCTTGAGACCACGAGCCTGCTGATCGCTCATATCCTGAAGAATGCGATGAAAGCTCTTCAGGCGTTCCGCTGAAATCTCACCAGCCTCGGCAGCTGCGTCCAGAGCGCAGCCCGGATCTCCCATGTGCCGGCAATTGCGGAACTTGCAGAGCCCGATCAGCGGCCGGATTTCCCGAAAGCCGTATTCCACTTCCTGCGGCGTCATGTGCCAGAGACCGAACTCCCGGATGCCCGGAGAATCGATCAAATCACCCCCGCCGGGCAGGTGAAACAGTTTTGCGGTGGTGGTGGTATGCACGCCTTTGCCGGTGCTCTCGGAGACCGCGCCCACTCGCAGCAGCTCATCCGGTAACAGCGTCTGGATGATGGAAGACTTGCCTACGCCGGACTGGCCCACAAAGACGCTGGTCTGATTCCGCACCAGAGCTTCCACTTCCGGGGCTGGCGTGCCCGCGGTTTCTGCGGCTGAAGTGCGCGCCACCTCATAGCCCAGCGCCTGATATCTGGCCAGCAGGGCTTCGATCTGATCCCGGTTGCCGTCGTTAATCAGATCTGTCTTGTTCAGGAGGATGACCGCCGGAATGTCAGAGCTTTCAGACGCCACCAGATAACGATCGATCAGGTTGTCGTGGGGCTCCGGCTCGGGGGCAATGACCAGAATGATATGGTCGATATTGGCGGCCACCGGTTTTAGCGCGCCAAAGTTGTCCGGGCGCTGCAGCAGGTTTTCCCGTTCACAGCGGGCAACAATCACGCCGGTTTTGCTTTTGCCCGGTCGCCAGACCACCCGGTCTCCGGTCACCAGGCTGTCAATGTTGGCTCTGACGAAACAGCGGAACACCTGCCCGGATTCCGGGCCTTCAAGCGCCTCGATATCCAGTTGCTGGCCGTAGTGTGCAATCACCAGTCCATTCTGCTCAGGACCAAGCTCACCGGCGGCGGCTTGTTCTTCCACCGCTTTTTCCTTGCGTGCAGCTCTCACCGTCCGTTCTTTCTGGATCTTTTCGATGCGCCATTGCTGGCGTTTGTTCAATCGTCGTTTTGCCATCTGCGTTCAATCGGTTAACCGGCGTTTGGGTATCACATCATACGTGAATCGTGGACAATACACAGAACTTCATCCACCCGACAAAACGGCATAGGTAACAGCGAGATGAGTAACGGCGACCGCCTGATCTGGATTGACCTGGAAATGACCGGTCTGGATCCCGAGCAAGAACGCATTATCGAGATGGCCAGCATCATCACCGACTCCCAGCTGAATATCGTGGCAGAGGGGCCGGTGATTGCCATTCACCAACCCGACAGCCTGCTGGAGCAGATGGATGAATGGTGTACCCGCACCCATGGTGCCAGTGGTCTGACCCAACGGGTCAAAGAGAGTACCATCAGCGAGGCAGAGGCCGAGCAGCAAACCCTCGAGTTTCTGGGCAAACATCTGGAGCCAGGACAATCCCCGCTCTGTGGCAACAGTATTGGTCAGGATCGGCGGTTTCTGGTGAAATACATGCCCAAACTGGAAGCCTTCTTCCACTACCGCAATCTCGATGTCTCAACGGTAAAGGAGCTGGCCCGCCGCTGGCGCCCGGACGTGCTGGAAGGAGTCAAGAAACAGGGCAGTCATCTGGCTCTGGACGATATCCGTGACTCCATCAATGAACTGCGTCACTACCGGGATCATTTCTTCAAGCTATAGTCCGTGCTGTTTCAAGGCCCAGGCCACGTGCTCGCGGACCAGTTCCGACGGGTGGTCGGCCCGGGCTTTGAGTGCCTCCACCACCGGAATGGTGCTGGGGGCGTTGCCCAGTCCCACCGCCAGATTCCTGAGCCAGCTTTCATAGCCGGTGCGCCGGATTGCTGACCCTTCCGTGCGCTCCAGAAACTCCTGCTCGGTCCACAGGAACAGCTCCGCCAGGGATGAATTGTCCAGACCATGCCTCGGTTTGAAGTCTTCCTCGTCGGTGGGCTTGTTGAACTTGTTCCAGGGGCAGACCAGCTGGCAATCGTCGCAGCCGAATACCCGATTGCCCATTTTTGAACGCAGCTCCTCCGGGATCGGCCCTTTCAGTTCAATAGTGAGATAGCTGATGCAGCGCCGGGCATCCAGTAAGTGAGGGCCTACAAAGGCGTCGGTTGGGCATACGTCCAGGCAGGCAGCGCAAGAGCCGCAGTGTTGGCTGTCGAACGATGCATCCAGGGGCAGGGGCGCACTGGTGAAGATTTCTCCCAGAAAAAAGAACGAACCGGCTTTGGGGTGAATCAGCATGTTGTTTTTGCCAATCCAACCCAGTCCGGCCCGTTGCGCCAGTCCGCGCTCAAGTACCGGCGCGCTGTCGACAAATGCCCGGTAGTCATAGCCGCTGACAGCCTCGTCAATCCATTTTGCCAGCGTGGCCAGGCGTTTGCGCATCAGTTTGTGGTAGTCGCGCCCCAGGGCGTAGCGAGTAACGTAGGCCCGTTCCCGGTCAGTAAGCACTTGTTTCGGGTTGTCTGGTGCTGGCAGGTAATCCAGGCGGACGGAAATGACGCGGGTGGTCCCGGGTACCAGGGAGTCGGGTGTGTAACGTTTGTCGCCATGGTCGGCCATGTAGGCCATCTGGCCGTGGTAACCTGCTGCCAGCCAGCGCTGCAGGCGTTCAGCGTGAGGCCCCGTCTCCGCCTGGGTAATCCCGGCATCGGAAAAGCCCAGCTCCCGTGCCCAACGGCGGATCTGTGCAGGCAGGTCCGCGAGCTCTGTATGGAGCGTTTCTGAAGCTGGGTGTTCTGGAGTAACGGCCATAGTGGACTGCTGGCAGGTGCGGCCCTGCGAAGATTTAATTTGATTAAGTTATGACCTTTTTTCCTGTTTTGCTATGCTTTACAGGTATCTGGCCAATTTTCTTAAACCGGTTTCTGTATCTGGGAGTTCCCGGCAAATGCCCTCTGTTTCCGAGCACAGTCTACCAGAAGCGCTCTATTCCGCCGACTCGGTGCGGGCGATGGATCGCTATCTGATTGAACAGCAGGGGGTGGATGGCTTCGAATTGATGCAAACGGCAGCCAGATCGGCGTTCCGCCATCTGGTGGCATTCTGGCCTGGTGCGCAGCCTGTGCTTGTGTTGTGCGGAGCTGGCAATAATGGCGGTGATGGTTACCTGGTGGCCGCCAACGCTAAGCGTCATGGCATTGATGTGGCGTGTGTTGCCGTGGCGCCGACGGAAAAGCTCACGGGCGACGCCCGGTCTGCGTGCCAGAAAGCCCGGGCCGATGGTGTCGAGATTCTTGAAGGCAGTGCCCTGTCCGATGCCGATTTGCAAGCGCGGATGGATAGCGCTGCGGTGGTGGTAGATGCCATGCTCGGTACCGGAGTAACCGGCGCGCCCAGGGAGCCCTTTGCCAATGTTATTGGTCAGTTGAACCAATCCGGAAAGCCTGTGTTGGCGGTGGATTTGCCGTCCGGCCTGGATGCCACAACCGGTGCCGCGACAGGGGATGTGGTGCATGCCGATGTGACGGTCACTTTTATCGGCGCCAAGAGTGGCCTCTTCACCGGCGCAGGCGCGGGTGTCTGTGGTCAGGTAATGTTTGAAGCGCTGGGGGTGATTAACGCCGGTCAGCAGAGCGGGGAAATGCCCTTGGCCGAGCTTTATCCCTGGGCGCGATGCCAGTCCTGGTTGCCGGAACGCCCCGCTAACGCCCACAAGGGCATGTTCGGTCATGTCCTGGTGGTGGCGGGAGATCACGGTTTCGGCGGGGCGGGTATCATGGCTGCAGAGGCGGCCTCCAGGGCCGGCGCCGGGTTGGTGTCATTGGCCACCCGGCCGGAATACGTTACCGCTGCGCTGGCTCGTTGTCCGTCGTTGATGGTCAGGGGTGTAACCCACGGGTCTGAGTTGCCGGCTTTACTGGAGAAACCCGATGTCGTGGTCTGCGGACCCGGGATCGGCCAGTCCGCCTGGGGACAGCAAATGCTGCAGCAGGTTATTGCCAGTGGCAAGCCCAGAGTGTTGGACGCAGATGCACTCAACATCATGGCCGACCGCGCCCCGGCACCGGCGGACAACCATGTGCTGACGCCCCACCCGGGAGAAGCGGCCAGGCTGCTGGGCTGCAGTGTTCAGGAAGTCGAGGCGGACAGGATGGGAGCGGCAGCACGCATACAGAAGCTGTGGCATGGCATTGTCCTGCTCAAAGGTGCGGGTACGGTTGTTGCCACCGGCAGCGGAGTGCCCGGCATAATACCGGGCGGTAATCCGGGGATGGCGACAGGGGGCATGGGCGATGTGCTGTCGGGCATCCTGGGGGCATTTCTCGGGCAAATTCCGTCCGCCCGTCAGGCGGTAATGGCTTCAGCGGCTTTACATCTGGCGGCCGCGGATGAGGCGGGGCAGAATAAAGGCTATATGGGGCTGCTCCCGGCTGATGTGATCGAAGCCGTGCCACAGGTGCTGGTAAGGTCGGAGCGGCCTGAATGTTTTAGTGGCCGGGGGAATCGATGAGTATTTTTGGTAATGAACGCCGGTTGTTTCTGGAAGATGAGGCCGAGACGGAAAAACTTGGTGGTGAGTTGGCCCGGTTGGCCAGTCATGCCCGGGAAGGCCTCACCGTTTTTCTCGACGGCGAATTGGGGATGGGCAAGACGACCCTGAGCCGTGGTGTTATGAGAGGGCTTGGCCACGAGGGTGCCGTCAAGAGCCCGACCTATACACTGGTTGAACCCTACGAACACCTGGAACCACCGGTGTACCATTTTGATCTGTACCGGCTGGGTGACCCCGAGGAACTGGAATACATGGGAATCCGGGATTATTTTGCCAGCCAGAGCATCCGGATTATTGAGTGGCCGGAGCGTGGTCAGGGAGTCTTGCCTGATCCGGATCTGGAAATCCATCTTGAACGGGAAGGTCAGGGGCGCTCTGTGGTATTGCGCGCCCGTTCGGAGCTTGGGGCTTCCTTGCTTAATGAAATAGAACTGATAGGGCCGGATTCATGAAAATCTTGGTGATTATGGCGCTGTTGCTTTCAGCCAGTACAGTTTTGGCCGGTACCCGTGTCGAGGGGGTGCGTTTGTGGCCGGCTCCGGATCATACCCGCCTGGTGCTGGACACTGCCGGTCTGGTTGAGCACAACGTATTCTCTCTGAGTGGACCGTCCCGGCTGGTTATTGATCTGAAGGATGCTGCTCTCGGCACGGATTTCAGCAAGGTCGACCTTTCCGGCAGCCCCATTCAGCGTATTCGCAGCGCGCCAAGGAATGGTAACGATTTGCGGGTGGTGCTGGATCTGAAAAGTGATATCAAGCCTCGCAGCTTTGTGCTGGAGCCGAATCAGCAGTATGGCCATCGTCTGGTGGTCGATTTGATTGACGAACAGGGCAGCCGTCTCGATCGGGCGACGAGCCCGACGGTGACCCAGGATTCTGCCGGTAAGCGTGACATTATCGTGGTTATCGACGCCGGTCATGGCGGCGAAGATCCGGGCGCAATCGGGCCCCGGGGGACCCGGGAAAAGGATGTCGTGCTGAGAATGGCAAAGCGTCTGGCCGATCTGATCAACCAGCAGAAAGGGTTCACTGCCAAGCTTACTCGGACAGGCGATTATTACGTGGGCTTGCGGAACCGCACCTTGCTGGCCCGCAAGTACAACGCGGATCTGTTCGTGTCGGTGCACGCCGATGCCTTCAGAACGCCGCAGCCACGGGGAGCATCCGTCTTCGCGCTGTCTCAGCGCGGTGCCACCAGTGAAACGGCTCGATGGCTCGCCCAGAGCGAGAACCGTTCAGATTTGATCGGTGGTGCCGGCGGTGTCTCTCTGGATGGCCGTGATGACATGCTGGCCGGGGTATTGCTGGATCTCTCCATGACCGCAAGTATCAACGCCAGTCTGGGGGTTGGAGATTCCGTGCTGGGCCGGTTGGGCCGTGTGGCCAAGCTTCACAAACAGGGGGTGGAGCAGGCGGCATTTGTGGTTTTGAAGTCGCCGGACATCCCCTCGATTCTGGTGGAGGCCGGTTTCATCTCGAATCCGACCGAAGAGAAGAATCTTGCGTCCGAGTGGTACCGCAACAAGCTGGCCAACGCCATTTTCGATGGCATCGAGCAGTATTTTCGTCGCACACCACCTCCCGGCACGTTGCTGGCCTGGGAAAAACAGCAAAACCGGGGTGGCACCGACGTCAGCCAGTACCGGATACAGCGAGGTGATACTCTCTCGGGCGTTGCCCGGGAGAATCAGACCACCGTCAGCGAGCTGATGCGCTTTAACGGGATGAACGATGATCGTGTTATGGTAGGGCAAACCATTCGCATCCCCTCATCCTGATCAAGAGGTAGTCCCCGGATATGCCCCACATCCAGTTACTGTCCCCCCGGCTTGCCAACCAGATTGCTGCCGGGGAGGTGGTAGAACGTCCTGCTTCTGTTGTTAAAGAGCTGGTTGAAAATGCCCTGGATGCCGGGGCCTCGCGCGTCGATGTGGAGATCGAGCAGGGTGGGGCAAAACTGATCCGGGTGCGTGACGACGGCTCCGGTATTGAAGAGGCGGACCTGCCTCTGGCCCTGAGCCGGCATGCCACCAGCAAAATCCTGACCCTGGATGATCTTGAGGCTGTGGCCTCTCTGGGATTCCGGGGTGAGGCATTGGCCAGTATCAGCTCCGTGTCACGCCTGACCCTCACCTCCCGTACCGAGTTGCAGGAAGCGGCGGCCCGTGTTGAGGTGGAAGGCCGCGACATGGATGCTCGCATCTCACCGGCGGCCCATCCCGTGGGTACCACGGTTGAAGTGAGGGATCTATTTTTCAATACTCCTGCCCGCCGCAAATTCCTGCGCACGGAAAAAACCGAATTCAACCACGTTGAAGAGTGTGTTCGCCGTCAGGCTCTGAGTCGGTTCGATACCGGTTTTACCCTGCGTCATAACCAGAGAGTGGTGCAAAGCCTGCGCCCTGCTGAGACGGATCTGGACAAGGAACGTCGGATTGGTTCGCTGTGTGGCCAGCAGTTTATCGACAATGCGGTGGTTATTGATGCCGAGGCCACCGGGTTGCGCCTTTGGGGTTGGGTGGCGCTGCCGACCTTTTCCCGCAGTCAGGCAGATCTGCAGTACTTTTTTGTGAATGGCCGGGTGATCCGGGACAAACTGGTCGCCCATGCAGTTCGCCAGGCCTACCGGGACGTTCTGTACAACAACCGTCACCCTGCATTTGTGCTGTACCTGGAGGTAGATCCGGCTACGGTGGATGTCAACGTTCACCCAACCAAGCATGAGGTTCGGTTCCGCGACGGCCGGCTGGTTCACGATTTTATTTTCCGGACTCTGCATCGAGCCCTGGCGGATGTACGCCCGGACGATCATCTCCGTGGGGCGGCGGCCCAATCCTTTGGTCGTGAGTCTGCGGTTGTTGAACCCGAGCATTCGGCTGGCGGTTTCAGTGCCCCGGGTACATCGGGACCCTGGCCCACACAGTCACGCACTGAGGCTTATCCGTCGTCGCCCGGGCAGTCACCCCAGCAGGAGTGGCGGGCCAGTGATCAGATGGCGTTTTACCAGTCGTTGAATGAGGGTGGCGGTGTTTCAACCCCTGTTGCCCGGGCAGAAATGCCAGCGGCGTCAGCTTCGGTTACGCCGCCCAGGGATGATGCGGAAGAGCCGCCACTGGGTTATGCGATTGCCCAGCTGCACGGAATCTACATTCTGGCCCAGAGCCGTGCCGGCCTGATCGTGGTGGATATGCATGCCGCCCATGAGCGTATTACTTATGAGCGCATGAAGCGGGCCCTGGTCGAACAGGATCTTAAGAGCCAGCCTTTGCTGGTGCCCCTGTCACTAGCAGTGAGCCAGAAAGAGGCGGCGCTTGCGGAGAGCCATGGTGAAGAGCTGCAGCACCTTGGTCTGCAGATTGAGCGTATCGGGCCCGAGACGTTGGCAGTGCGGCAGATCCCGGCATTGCTTCGAGGGGCAGACACCGAGCAGCTGGTGCGCGATGTGCTGGCAGATCTGATTGAGCACGGCCAGAGTGATCGTGTTGAAGCGGTCACCCATGAATTGCTCGGCACCATGGCCTGCCATGGGTCGGTGCGGGCAAACCGACAGCTCACGATTCCAGAAATGAATTCGTTGCTGCGCGATATGGAAGCAACGGAACGCAGCGGACAGTGCAATCATGGCCGGCCCACCTGGACCCTGGTCACCCTGTCTGAACTGGACAAGCTGTTTCTACGGGGGCGCTAAGCGGTGATTCCTGATAGCCGCTCCCAACAGGGTTCATTGCCGCCAACGATCTTTCTGATGGGGCCGACTGCGTCTGGCAAGACCGATCTTGCCATTGAGCTCTGCCGTACGTTGCCCTGTGAGATCATCAGTGTGGATTCCGCGATGGTTTATCGTGGCATGGACATTGGCACTGCCAAACCTTCGCCTGAAGAACTCGCCCTGGCACCACATCGATTGATCGATATCTGTGATCCGGCGGAGACCTATTCCGCGGCGGATTTTCGCCGCGATGCGTTGGCGGCCATGAGCGAGATATCTGGCCGTGGCCGGATCCCGTTGCTGGTGGGTGGCACCATGATGTACTTCAAGGCGTTGCTGCATGGCATGTCGAATCTGCCTTCGGCAAATCAGGCGCTGCGGGCAGAAATTGAGCGGGAAGCCGAACGCGATGGCTGGGGCGCCCTTCATGAGGAGTTGGCAGAAAAAGATCCCGACGCTGCGCGCCTGATTCATCCCAACAATCGCCAGCGACTGATGCGGGCCATTGAGGTGATCCGGCTTACAGATAAGCCGATCTCCTCGTTCTGGCAGTCAGAATCGGGAACTTCCGGGCAACATCCGCAGTCTGGTATTGAGGATTACACGTATTTTACCAGCTGGCAGGCAGACGAAAGCGCTGGCCTGCCGTATACTGTTTTTCAGTTTGCCCTGGCGCCTGCCGAGCGCTCTGTGCTGCATTCGCGGATACAGAAACGGTTTCTGGCAATGCTGGAAGCAGGCTTCCTTGATGAAGTCCGTGCCTTGATGGCGCGGGGTGATCTCAGCCCCGATCTTCCCTCGATGCGTTGCGTGGGTTATCGACAGGCCTGGGATTACCTGTCAGGCAACGAGGATTACGACAGCTTTGTTGCCAAGGGCGTTGCCGCTACCCGTCAGTTGGCGAAACGGCAGCTTACCTGGTTGCGAAAATGGCGAGATGTGCACTGGCTGGACTCCGCCGACCCGCAAGTGGTGCTGGATACCTTGAAAAAATCCGGGCTTCACACCACATTTAACTTTGAATAATGACGATCTGCATTTACTTATAAACAGGAGAAAACACATGTCAAAAGGGCACTCTTTACAAGACCCTTACCTCAATGCCTTGCGCAAGGAACGCATTCCGGTTTCCATCTTTCTGGTCAATGGTATCAAGCTTCAGGGCCAGATTGAGTCTTTTGACCAGTTCGTGATTCTTCTCAAGAACACGGTGAGCCAGATGGTTTACAAGCACGCTATTTCCACTGTGGTTCCTGCTCGTAACGTCCGGCTACCGCAGCAGAACCCGGCAGGTGAAGGTGAGTCAGAAGACTGATAACGCCTGCTTTTCCCGCTTTCACACCCGCGCTCCAGGACAGCCTATGTGCTTGAATGGTCGCGGGTGTTTGTGTTTATGGAGTTGATGAAACTTGTTTGAGCGTCCAGATGTCGGAGAACGGGCGGTTCTCGTTCACATTGATTTTACCGCCCATGACGATACCGAAGATCCGGGAGAGTTCCGGGAACTGGTGACCTCCGCCGGCGTAGAGCCGGTTGCTACGGTAACCGGCACCCGGAAGCAGCCCAGCCCGCGTTTTTTTGTGGGAGAGGGCAAGCTTGAGGAAATCCGGGATGCGGTGGCTGCCTCCGAGGCCGATGTGGTGCTGTTCAATCATGCCTTGAGCCCGAGCCAGGAACGTAACATTGAGCGCGAGCTCAAGTGCCGGGTGCTTGATCGCACGGGCGTGATCCTGGATATCTTTGCGCAGCGGGCCCGGACCCACGAGGGCAAGCTGCAGGTGGAACTGGCGCAGCTGGAGCATATGTCTACCCGGCTGGTACGGGGCTGGACTCACCTCGAACGCCAGAAGGGTGGTATCGGTTTGCGAGGGCCGGGTGAAACCCAGCTCGAAACCGACCGCCGGCTGTTGCGCGAACGCATCAAATCCATTCACCGGCGTCTGGAAAAGGTCCGCAAGCAACGGGATCAGGGGCGCCGCGCCCGCAAGCGTGCCGACATACCTACGTTGTCGCTGGTGGGTTATACCAACGCCGGCAAGTCCACGCTGTTCAACCGAATTACCACTTCCAGCGTATATGCAGCAGACCAGTTATTCGCGACCCTGGATCCGACCTTGCGCCGGCTGGAACTTCCCGACATCGGACCGGTCGTAATGGCCGATACGGTGGGCTTCATCCGGCATTTGCCGCACAAGCTGGTGGAGGCCTTCCGGGCGACGCTGGAAGAAACCACACAGGCCACGTTGCTGTTGCATGTGATCGACTGTCACGACAGCCGCCGGGATGAAAACATCGAGCAGGTGGAAAGCGTGCTGGCCGAAATCGGAGCTGATGAGATTCCGATGCTACAGGTGTTCAACAAGATTGATCTGCTTGATGGTTTTGAGCCCCGCATTGATCGCAACGAAGAAGGATTGCCGGTGCGAGCCTGGGTGTCGGCCGTAAGTGGTGAGGGCCTGCCGCTGCTGTTTGACGCCATCGTCGAGCGTCTGGCAGAGGATGTCGTGCACCACTTTGTGCGTCTGGGTCCGGCCGATGGCAAGCTCAGAGCGCTGCTGCACGAGGCTGGTTCGGTTCTGAGCGAAGAGCATTGCGACAACGGCGATCAGGTACTGGAAGTCCGGTTGCAGAACCGGGACTGGCTGCAGCTTTTGAGCCGTGCCGGTGTGCGTGAAGACGTGATCCGGTTGGAAAGCCGGCCGGTCTGAACGGCCCCTGCTATTGCCGGGGCCTTGATAAATCCCTAGTATTTGCAGCCATTCGATTAAACACGAACGGAGAGAACTATGGCCTGGAATGAACCGGGTGGAAACCGTAACGACAACGATCCCTGGGGAACCGGTGGTGGTCGTCGCGGCAATGATCAGGGGCCGCCAGACCTCGACGAAGCGCTGAAAAAAGGGCTCGACAAGCTCAATCGCATGCTTGGCGGCAAAGGCGGTCATTCTGGTGGTGGCAGTAGCTCCGGCGGCAGCGCAGGTGGTTTTGGTGCCATTCTGGCCATTGCGGCCATCCTGGTCGCGGGCTATGTCATCTACCAGTCGTTCTATACGGTTGATGAACAGGAGCGGGCGGTTGTGCTGCGCTTCGGTGAATATAACCGTACCGAGGAGCCGGGTCTCCGCTTCAAGGTGCCCTTGATTGACACCGTCAACAAGGTTCGCGTTACCAGTATCCGTACCGCTGAGTCCTCCGGCCAGATGCTGACCCAGGATGAAAACCTGGTGACCGTGGATCTTCAGGTCCAGTATCGCGTGGGTGATGCCCGGGCGTACGTGCTGAATGTACGGGATTCCAACCAGGCCCTGGCATTTGCCACCGATAGTGCCCTGCGGCATGAGGTCGGTAGTTCGTCCCTGGATGACGTACTGACTGAAGGTCGGGCGGAGCTCGCCGTGCGGGTTGAGCAGCGCCTGCAGAGCTTCCTGAGAGATTACGGAACCGGTCTCGAGATTGTCCGGGTCAACGTCGAGAGCACCCAGCCTCCAGCGCCGGTACAGGACGCGTTCCGTGAGGTTCAGCGTGCTCGCGAGGATGAGCAGCGTCTGAAGGAAGAAGCGGAAACCTACCGCAACAAGATTGTTCCCGAGGCCCGAGGTCAGGCACAGCGCATGATTGAGGAAGCCAACGCGTACAAGCAGGAAGTAATCGAGCGGGCACGCGGTGAAACTGCACGCTTTAACCAGCTGCTGGCCGTGTATGAGCAGGCCCCGGTCGTTACCCGTGAGCGCATGTATATTCAGGCACTGGAGCAGGTGCTGGGTAACAGCAGCAAAATCCTTGTCGATACCGAGAGCAGCGGCAACATGATGTATCTGCCTCTGGATCGTCTGACGCAGGGTTCGCTGTCGTCATCTGGCAGCCGGATGTCCGGCAGCAGTGGCCAACAGGTGGATATCCAGACCCTGACCGATCAGGTGTTGCAGGAGCTGCGCACCCGCCAGGACACCAATACCCGGAGGAGCAGATAAGTTATGGGACCTAAAGGTGTAGTGGGCCTTGCAGGCGCCCTTATTGTTGTCCTGCTCGTGCTGTCCAGTGTTTACATCATTCCTGAGACCCATCGGGGCGTGAAACTTCGCTTCGGGGAGCTGGTTGAAACCAATATTCAGGCTGGCCTGCATTTCAAAGTGCCGGTTATTGACCAGATCAGGGAGTTTGATATCCGGGTGCTGACGATGGATCTGCCTTCCCGCCAGTATCTGACGGTTGAGAAGAAGCCGCTGGATGTGGATTCTTATGTTGCCTGGAAGATCCTTAACGTGGATCAGTTCTATCGCGCCACGGGTGGCGATGAGTTCCGTGCGCAGACCCTGATCCTGTCTCGCGTGGACAACGGTCTCCGGGATGAATTCGGTATCCGTACCATGCATGAGGTGGTGTCCGGTCAGCGGGACGAGCTGATGCACACGCTACGTGATCGGGTCAACGAGACCTCCATCAAGGAGTTTGGCATCGAAGTCCTGGATATTCGGGTGAAAGCCATCGAGTTCCCCGGGCAGGTGAGCGAGAACGTCTATCGGCGGATGGCCACGGAGCGCCAGAAGCTGGCCCAGGAATTCCGTTCCCGGGGGCAGGAGCTGGCCGAGGGTATCCGTGCTGATGCCGACCGTCAGCAAACGGTGATTCTGGCCAACGCCTTTGCGGAAGCCGAAACCACTCGTGGTGAAGGTGACGGGGAAGCGGCCGCCATTTATGCTCAGGCCTACGGTGCCAACGAGGAGTTCTACAGCTTCTACCGCAGCCTGCAGGCGTACCAGAATACCTTCTCCAGCAAGGACGACATCATGGTGATTGATTCTGACAGTGACTTTATGAAGTTCCTGAAGAGTCCTGCCGGCGCTAACTGATCCGGCTGACACCAGCCAAGCCGGAATCTGCGGGGAATTTTTACTGAACCCCTGGATTCCGGTTTTTTTGTGCCTGCCAACCGTGTAAAATTCTGGCGGTTTTGTGTCGGGTTTTCTGAGCCCGAGCGCCTAAATCCTGAGTTACCCCCTGGTCCTATGGCCAGCGCGGGAGAAACGGACAACAGAATCTCATGACTGTATCTGATCGCTGGTTACTGCCTGACGGGGTAGAGGACATTCTGCCGCCGCTGGCCGGGCGGATCGAGTCCCTGCGCCGGGATGTTATGGATACCTGCCAGCGCTGGGGCTACCAGCTGGTTATTCCTCCGCTGATTGAATATCTCGAATCCCTGTTTACCGGTACAGGTCACGACCTGGAACTGCAGACGTTCAAACTGACCGATCAGCTGACCGGTCGGATGATGGGTGTTCGCGCCGATATGACGCCCCAGGCTGCCCGCATAGACGCGCATACCCTGGGCCAGGATGGCATTACCCGGTTGTGTTATGCCGGTCATGTGCTGCATACCCGGCCTCGCCACATGCTGACCGGGCGCACACCGATTCAGGCCGGTTGCGAGCTTTTCGGTAGTGGCTCCGAAGCGGCCGATATGGAAGTGATCAGTCTGATGCTGGAAACCCTGCGGGTGGCCGGTTTGCCCAGGCTGCATCTGGACCTGGCTCACGTTTCAATCTATGAAAGCCTGGTTTCTGACGCCGGATTTGATCGTGATACCGAAGCGGCGGTGTTTGATGCCATGGCACGCAAGTCCGTACCCGAGCTGGATCGCCTGCTGGGTGAGTGTGTGCCGGGCTCTGCCGGTTTCAGGTTGCGCCAGTTGGCCAGAGTCAGCGGTGGGGTAGAATCCCTGGCCGATGCCCGGGAAATTCTCAGTGGCGCCTCCGGTGCTATTGATGCGGCGCTGGATCAACTTGCCCGCGTGGCGGACATGTTGAACCGCGATTTTCCGGAAGTCAGCCTGGGCTTCGACTTTTGTGAATTGCGCGGATACAACTATCACACCGGTTTGGTCTTTGCGGCCTATGTGCCGGGCCATGGCGATGCTGTGGCGAAAGGTGGCCGATATGACGCTATTGGCAGTGACTTTGGTCGCGCGCGGCCTGCCACCGGGTTCAGTCTGGATATCCGTGCACTGGTGTCGCTGGGCGAACGCCCGTTCCGTAAAGCCGGAGCCATATGGGCGCCAGCGGACAACGATGCCAGGCTGGAAGGCGTGATTTCCGGCCTGAGAATGACTGAAACGGTGATCCGGGCATTGCCGGATGATCGTGAGACGGATCCTTCCGAGCGGGGGTGTGACCGTCAACTGGTGAATCGTGATGGCCAATGGGTGGTAGAAACCATCGCCTGAGCCGTTTTTGTTTAATTTCCGGGGTAAATCTTCAGGGCGTGTGCTTCTGGCCCGTCTGAATTGAGAGAGAATCATGGGTAAAAACGTAGTTGTGCTGGGCACCCAGTGGGGTGATGAAGGCAAGGGCAAGATTGTTGACCTTCTGACAGACAAGGTGGCTGCCGTTGTCCGCTTTCAGGGCGGGCATAATGCCGGTCACACACTGGTGATCGAAGGTAAGAAGACGGCTCTGCACCTGATTCCGTCCGGCATACTGCGGCAGGATGTCCAGTGCCTCATCGGTAACGGTGTGGTGCTGTCGCCGGAAGCCCTGCTGAAAGAAGTGCGGGAGCTGGAGGCTAACGGTGTTGCCGTTCGTGACCGCCTGAAAATCAGCCTGGCTTGCCCGATCATCCTGCGCACCCACGTGCGTATTGATCAGGCCCGCGAACGTGCCCGTGGCAATGACAAGATTGGTACCACCGGCCGGGGAATTGGCCCTGCGTATGAGGATAAGGTTTCCCGCCGGGGTGTTCGGTTGGGTGACCTGTGCAACCCCGCCGATTTCGAGATCAAGCTGCGGGAAATCATGTCGTACCACAACTTCGTTCTCACCGAGTACTTCAAGGAAGAGGCCGAGGATATCGATGCGGCCCTGGAAGAACTCAGACAGATGGGCGAGGAAATCCTGCCCATGGCCGCAGACGTAACCGATATTTTGCACGACTACCGCAAGCGCGGAGAGCACATCCTGTTCGAAGGCGCTCAGGGCTCGTTGCTGGATATCGACCTGGGTACCTATCCGTACGTGACTTCCTCCAATACCACCGCTGGCGGCACCGCTACAGGCTCCGGTTTTGGTCCGCTGTATCTGGACTATGTACTGGGTATCACCAAGGCCTACACGACCCGGGTAGGTTCCGGCCCGTTCCCGACCGAACTGTTTGACGACATGGGCAAGCACCTCGCCGTCAAGGGCAACGAAGTGGGCACCACCACAGGTCGTTCCCGCCGTTGTGGCTGGTTTGATGCGGTCGCTCTGCGCCATGCTATCCAGATCAACAGTGTGTCCGGTATCTGCCTGACCAAGCTGGACGTTCTGGACGGTCTGGAAACGGTGAAGGTGTGTATTGGCTACAAGACTCCGAACGGCGAAATCACCCGTCCCCCCATCGGCTGCGACAGCTACAGCGATATCGAGCCGGTGTATGAGGAGCTGCCGGGCTGGAGCGAGAGCACGGTTGGCCTGACCAGCGTGGATCAGCTGCCGGAGAACGCCAAGGCCTATATCCGCTTCTTGGAAGAGCAGATTGAGGCGCCGATTGATATTATTTCCACCGGTCCGGATCGTGTGGAAACCATTACTCTGCGGCATCCGTTCGGAGAGTAAGTTCAGAAGCTAATAAAAACCGCCTGTGGTGGATGCCCCAGGCGGTTTTTTTGTGCCGGTTTTCTGGTGCAGGGTGTCAGGGCTTTTCTGCGATCAGTGTCGCCCGCTTGGGGCCCGGGTAGCCTTCAATGGTTTTCGAGGGGTTGTCTGGGTCCAGAAAGTCCGCCAGTGAATTGAAACGCATCCAGTCGGTCTGGCGCTGCTCATCGGTGGTGGTCTCACTGACGTCTACCACCCGGGCGTTGCGGAACCCGGTTCTGTCCAGCCACCGGAGCAGGGTCGGGCAGCTCGGCAAGAACCAGACGTTGCGCATCTGGCCGTAACGGTCTTCGGGCATCAGGCTGTAGCCCTCCGGGCCGTCTACAACCAGGGTTTCCAGCACCAGTTCGCCGCCGCGACGCAGCGTGCCCTTGAGTTCCAGCAGATGGTCCAGCGGTGAACGACGATGATACAGCACGCCCATGGAGAAGGTGGTGTCAAAGCATTCCATGTCGGCCGGGAGGTCTTCCATGCGCACCGGGAGCAGATCGACCGGAGCCTGGCCCAGATACCCTTTGACTGCCAGGAACTGAAACATGAACAACAGCCCCGGGTCGATGCCGATCACCTGCCTGGCCCCCGCTCCAGCCATGCGCCAGCAATGGTAGCCGGAGCCGCAGCCCACATCCAGAATGGTGCGCCCGGCCAGATCCGCCAGATGCGGCGCTACCCGGTCCCATTTCCAGTCTGATCGCCATTCGGTGTCAATGTAGGTACCGAAAAAATCGAACGGGCCCTTACGCCAGGGCATCAGTCCCCGCAATCCGTTCTCAAGGCGGGTCATGGCGTCTGGATCCAGGCCGCTGGGGCTGGTCAACGTGATTGCAGACCGATTCAGGTCGACCCTGGCATCGGCAACATCTGGCAAGGACTGCAGTGCGTTGTGCCAGCGTTCCATATCGCCGTGGGGGTTGTCCTCAAACCGTCGAGTGAGTTGTTCTTTCAGGGCTGTGGTCCACCGGGTGTTACCGGTTTCGTTCAGGTAGGAAAGAACGGGATCAAAGTGCTTGTGCCAGTCAAACAGTGCCATGGTATGTCTTTCGGTGGATAAGTCAGGAGTTCTTGATGGCCAGCATCGAGACAAAGTTGAAGCACTGGTACCACACCAGTACCTGGTCAAAGCCGGCGCGCTGCAATCGATCCCGGTGGTCTGCCAGGGTTTCCGGGATCAGTACTTTCTCGATGGCGGCACGCTTCTGGCTGATTTCCAGGTCCGAATAGCCGTTGGCCCGCTTGAACTCGTGATGAAGGCGGGTCTGGATGGCCTGTTCCGCGTCGGATTCAAATCGGATCTTCTCGGACAGAACCAGCACGCCGCCGGGCAGGGTGGCGTCGCCGATACGGGTCAGCAGGGCCAACCGCTGCTCGGGCGGCACGAACTGCAGCGTGAAGTTCAGGGTGGTGACTGAGGCATTGCTCAGTTCGGTGCTCAGGATGTCCTCGCAGCGCAGTGTAACCGGCAGGTCGTGATCATCCAGAGCGACATAATGCTCGCAGCGCTCAATCATCGCCTCGGAATTGTCCACGCCCACGAGAGTGCAGTCCGGGTAGGGGATGCCATGGCGCATGGCAAGAGTGGACGCGCCGAGCGAGCAGCCCAGGTCGTAACAATGTGAGCCTGGCTGAACGTACTGTTCCGTGATCACCTCAATCATCGGGATGATGGTGGTGTAGCCGGGGACAGAGCGACGGATCATGTCCGGAAACACCCGGGCGACGGACGCGTCAAAGCGGAAATCCTCGGGATTGCGCTCAGTGGCAAATAACCGGTCGGTCAATTGCTCCGGGGGCGTGCGATTACTCATCGCCCGCTCCGGCCTCGCGCTCATCGGGGCGAGGTGTCGCCAGATCCTTGTCGGTAGGGGACGGCCGTGCGCAGCGAACCCCACGGTTTTTGTAGTCGACCAGAATGCCCCGGAAAGATGGATCGACATCGGCAGCAATGGCCAGGTAGCCATTCTCACAAACGGCGTGCAGCTCCGAGGATTTGCGGGACATACGGAAGGTTTCGCCGGGTTTGACGTGAATGGCGGTAAATTCACCCACCGGAGCGTGGTCCTTGTTGTCGGAGTGATCAATCCGGCCAGACGCTTCCAGCACCAGTACCGTGCCGACGATGGCGGCAACTCCGGTAACAATCAGGCTTTTGGCTGTGAAACGCCGTTCGTTATCGCTCATGGGTACCTCGTGTCAGAAAATCAGAATTGGCCCGGCACGCTGATAGCCGGTTCCTGTAGTGCGGCCAGCTGTTCCCGTAAGGACAGGATCTGGTCTGACCAGAACCGCGGCTGTGAAAACCAGGGGAAGAATCTCGGGAAGGCCGGATCTTCCCAGCGCCTTGCCAGCCACGCACAGTGGGCGATTTGCCTGTAGCATCGCAGGGGTTCAATCAGGTGGCGTTCGCGACGATTGAAATCCCGGAACATTTCATAACCTTCCAGCAATTCGCCAAGCTGGGCGCCCCGCTCGCTGGCGTCTCCGTTCAGTAGCAGCCACATGTCCTGTACCGCCGGGCCTGTGCGACAGTCGTCCAGATCCACAAACAGCATGGTTTCGTCCCGGCACAGAATGTTGCCGGCGTGACAATCACCGTGAATGCGCAAGGTGTCTACCGGGCCGGCTTCGGCTATCCGTTCACGGCAGTTGGCGATCAGGTCCGGAATCAGGGAATTCCAGGCCGGTCTGAGATCATCCGGAATCCAGTTACCTTCCACCAGCAGCTGGTTGTTCTGTTCCAGCCCCGCCAACAGATCAAACCCAGGTCTGTGCTCAAACGGTTTCAAGGCACCAATGTTGTGAATCTGCCCCAGCCACTGGCCCAGTCTATACAGGGTGTCGGTCACACTGGTATCCGGGGCCTGGCCGCCGCGTTGCGGAAATACCGCGAATCTGAAATCCCCGTACTGGCCGAGGGAATGCCCGCCCGGCAGCACCAAAGGGGCAACCACGGGCACCCCGGCCTCCTGCAGTGACAGGGTAAATTCGTGTTCTTCCAGAATCGCCGCATCTGGCCAGCGGCCTGGACGGTAGAATTTGGCAATTACCGGTGGCTTGTCTTCAATGCCGACCTGATAGACGCGGTTCTCATAGCTGTTCAGGGCAAATAGCCGGCCGTTGACCTCGAATCCCTGCGCCTCAATGGCATCCAGAATGACTTCCGGGGTGAGGGCATCGTAGGGATGCGAGGATGGGGTGATCGCCGGAGGTTCAGTCTGCATAGGGCTCAGAATGTGGTGTCGTATCGGGTTTTCATGGATTGCAAATGGTACCAGTTTTCGTCCAGCTCCCAGCGAATGCGGTTGACCCGACCCGTGGCCAGGACGAGATCCCCGGCTCTGGCCTGAACCTGGGCAAGCTCCCGTTCTGCTTTCTGCCAGTCGCGATGGGTGTCTGCCAGATGGCGCATGCCGGGGAATACGGCGGTCAGGGCCTTCTGGGTTGATACCGAGTGGGACCGAAGAGAACTGATGACGGCAGTATCTCCCTCAACCCTCAATACGCGGTGCTGGTACGGGTAACCGGCGACGACTCTGTCTTCCTTCAGTTGCGCGTTCAGGTGGGTCACTTCAAAGCCACGCCAGCCAATCCAGCCAACAAAAAGCGCGGCAACCACCATAACGGTAATAAACTGTTTTCTATCAGACATCGCCAGGCTCCATGCGTTCGTTCTGTCTTGGGGCAAGTATAACGGTTCTTGGCGGGCAGGTAATGCAACCAGCGTTGATCTGCGGTAATTTCCCTGCCAGAGAGCAGGGTAGAGGAATGCGGAGTGGCTCAGGAGCAGTTCAGTATACAGACCGTAGTAATCGGCGCCGGCGTAGTAGGACTTGCCATTGCGCGTGCGCTGGCCCGTTCGGGGAGAGAGGTGCTGGTGCTGGAAGCCGGTGCCGCCATTGGTGAAGGCATATCCTCCCGCAACAGCGAAGTCATTCACGCCGGTATCTACTACCCGGAGCATTCCCTCAAGGCTCGATTTTGCGTGGAAGGCCGGCAGCAGCTTTATGAATATTGTGTCAGCCATAAGGTTATGCATCGAAAATGCGGGAAGTGGATCATTGCCAGTGACGCCGCGCAGGCCGAACGTCTTGTTGGCATTCAGGCGCAGGCGGGCCGAAACGGTGTGTCCCTGGCGTTATATGAGGGCACTGCGATGGCGTGCCAATTGCCCTCAATCCAGGCCACTGCCGGGCTCTGGTCTTCGCAAACCGGGATCGTAGACAGTCATGGCCTGATGCTGGCGCTGCAGGGTGATCTGGAAGACGCCGGTGGTCAGATTGCGTTGAACAGTCCGGTGGTGTCTGCCGAATCCGGTCCGGAGGGGCATGTTCTGAAGGTGGGTGGGACCGGAGATCTGTTGCTGAAGGCTCGGGAAGTGGTTAATGCTGCTGGACTTGGCGCCCCAGCACTTGCGGGGCTATGGTCAGGGTTGCCCGAGTGTGCGAGGCCGAAACAATGGTTGGCCCGGGGTGTTTATTTCAGCTTCAGTGGCCGCCATCCATTCAATACTCTGATCTATCCCATGCCCGAACCCGGTGGGCTTGGCATTCATCTGACTCTCGATCTGGCTGGTCAGGCCAGGTTTGGGCCGGATGTGGAATGGATTGACGAAGAAAGCTATCGGGTCGATCCGCAGCGTGTTCGTGGATTTGCCGACAGTATCCGGCGCTGGTGGCCGTCCCTGGACGAGGCCCGTCTGCAGCCGGCTTATGCGGGCATTCGCCCTAAACTGGCGGGCCCGGATGGCGGCTTTGCCGATTTCCGCATCGATGGCCCTGAGAAACATGGTGTTGACGGCCTGGTCAATCTGTTCGGGATTGAGTCGCCCGGACTCACCTCGTGTCTGGCCATCGCCGGACACGTACTGACAGAACTCGCCAATTGATCAGCCGGGTGTACGCGCCAGTGCCCAGACCTGGATTTCCTTCGCTCCCGCTCTGGTGAGCACCGAGGCCAGCTCGCGAACGGTGGCTCCGGTAGTGACCACGTCATCAACAATGGCGATGTTTGCCGGCACCGGTCCGGTAACCTCAAACAGCCCCTGAAGATTGGCCAGTCGGCTTGTCCGGTTCAGTTTCCGTTGTGCGTGAACCCGTCGCGTTCGTCGCACCAGACGGGCGTTGACAGGCAGGTCCAGCCGCCTTCCCACCGCCTCGGCAATATCCTGGGCCTGATTGAAGCCCCGTTGCCAGCGCCGGGTCCAGTGCATGGGGGCGGGGATCAGAACCTGCGGCCGGCCCTCGGCTGCCAGATGATGCTCAATGTAGTCGGTAAAACCCGCCAGTAATGGTCGCGCGAATTTGTGCTGGCCGTGGTATTTGTAGCGGCCGATCATGCCATCAACCGGGAACTGGTAACGCCAGGGGATCAGCGAGCGGCTATAACGCGGTGGTGAAGCCAGGCATTCGCCGCAATGTCCATCCGGGGTTGGAAAGGGCAAGGGCAGAGCGCAGGTCAGACAGCACCAGCGGTTGGCGGGCAGGTCGTTCCGGCAGTCCTGGCAAAGGCCATCCTGGGCAGCGCCTGCGAGGCAGATGACGCAGCGTCCGGCGCGTCTTGAGCTGTTAACCTTAACCTTTGTCGAGGTTGACAGCGAGATCAGTCCGTTTATCATCGCGGTTTATCCGTAAACCAAAAATCCCGGAAAGGTTAACAGGACTCTCACATGACTGCCACCGCTACCCGTCACGACTGGACGCTTCAGGAAGCTCGCGAGCTTTTCAATCTTCCGTTCAATGATCTTCTGTTTCGCGCCCAGAGCATCCACCGGGAGCACTTTGACCCGAATGAGGTTCAGGTGAGCACGCTGCTCTCAATCAAGACCGGTGCCTGCCCTGAAGACTGCAAGTATTGCCCGCAGAGTGGTCATTACAACACCGGGCTTGAAAAGGAGAAGCTGCTGGAAATCGAGAAGGTGGTGGCTGAGGCCCGCGTTGCCAGAGAAAAAGGGGCATCCCGGTTCTGTATGGGTGCCGCCTGGCGTAGCCCGTCAAAGAAAGACATGCCCTACGTTCTGGATATGGTCCGCCAGGTGAAATCCCTGGGCCTGGAAACCTGTATGACACTGGGCATGCTCAAAGAAGAGGAAGCCAGGGAGTTGGCAGACGCTGGCCTGGATTACTACAACCACAACCTGGATACCTCCGAGAAATACTATAACCACATCATCACGACCCGTACCTACCAGGACCGCCTGGATACGCTCGACAATGTGCGCAAGGCCGGTATGAAGGTTTGTTGTGGCGGCATCATGGGTATGGGTGAGGATGAGGATGACCGCGTCGGTCTGCTGGTTCAGCTTGCCAATTTACCCCAGCACCCGGAGAGCGTGCCGGTGAACATGCTGGTGAAGGTGAAGGGGACGCCGCTGGAAGATGTGGAAGACCTGGACCCATTTGATTTCATTCGCATTATCGCCGTCGCCCGAATCATGATGCCGGCTTCCCATGTACGTTTGTCCGCGGGCCGTGAGCAGATGAATGAGCAGATGCAGGCACTCTGTTTCATGGCGGGAGCCAACTCCATTTTCTACGGTGAGAAACTGCTGACCACCTCGAACCCGGAGGCGGATGCGGACATGCAGTTGTTCCGCAAGCTGGGCATCCGGCCGGAGCAGCGGGAGCAGTGCGCGACCGAGGAGCAGGAGGAAGAGGCCATTGCCGAGGCGGTGGAATATGAGGCCACACGGCACATGTTTTACGACGCGACCCGGGAGTCTGCGTGATTCCGCATGCGTGACTTCGCCAAAGAGATAGAAGAACGAAAGCAGGCCGGGTTGTACAGAACCCGCCGCCTGATCGCCGGCCCCCAGCAGCCGACGCTGACGGCGGATGGCCGGTCGTTGCTGTCGTTCTGCAGTAACGACTATCTGGGCCTGGCCAGTCATGGCGAAAACATGCGGGCGCTGGAGCAGGCGCTGCCGGAGGTTGGCCTGGGCGGAGCTGCTTCGCATCTGGTTTGCGGCCACCACGAGGCCCATCATCGCCTTGAGCAGAGGCTGGCAGCGTTCACTCGGCGGAGTGCGGCATTGTTCTTTTCCACCGGGTACATGGCAAACACGGGTGTCATTTCCGCACTGGCGGGCCGTGGCGATACCATCTTCTCGGATCGACTGAATCACGCTTCGATCATTGACGGCTGCATTCTCAGCCGTGCCCGCGTGCGCCGCTATGCTCACGGTGATGTGGCCGCGTTGGAAACCATGCTCTCAGCAACCTCCGGCCACAAACTGGTGGTTACCGATGGCGTGTTCAGCATGGACGGAGACATTGCGCCACTCACGGAACTGGCTCGCGTCTGTAAGGCTCACGATGCGCTTCTGGTGGTGGACGATGCCCATGGCATTGGTGTTCTCGGGCCACAGGGCCGGGGGAGCGTGCTGGAAGCCGGGTTGTCCGAGGAGGAGGTGCCGGTGTTGATCGGTACTCTGGGCAAGGGCGTGGGAACCTCCGGGGCCTTTGTCGCTGGCTCTGACGTGTTGATTGACTACCTGGTACAGAAGGCCCGGACCTATATCTACACCACCGCCATGCCGCCGGCACTGGCCGCGGCAACCTGCGCCAGCCTGGATGCTGTTGAGAGCGGCGATGAGCGACGCGCTCATCTTGACGCGTTGATTCAGCGATTCAGGGCAGGTGCTCAGGATCTGGGTTATGAGCTGATGCCATCCCGAACGCCCATTCAGCCCATCATGATCGGAGATAACTGGACTGCGTTGGCGCTCAGCCGTGCACTGGAGAATGAGGGTCTGCTGGTAACGGCCATCCGACCGCCCGCGGTGCCGGAGGGCGAGGCCCGCTTGCGGGTCACGCTCAGCGCCGCCCACACGGAAGTCGATGTTGACCGTTTGCTGCAGGCGCTGGCGAAAAGCCAATCCATCCTGAGTGAGGCCGTGGTCCGGGAGCCAGCGCTATGACCATCTATACCCGAATAGAGCCAACGGCTCCTGTTGAGGGCGGAACCGGAACCAAGCAGTCCATCGCCCGGGGGTTCGGGGGCGCCAGTGCCACCTACGACGGTGCATCCCGCCTACAGAAAATCATGGGCGACGCCATGCTCGCCGAGCTTGCCGACAGCACGGTGCCCAAATCGGTTCTTGATTTGGGCTGCGGAACCGGCTGGTTTAGCCGGAAGTTAGCGGAGCAATACCCCCATTCCGCGGTTACCGGCGCAGACCTTTCACCAGGCATGCTGGCTGAGGCTGCGAATCGGAGCCCGGGAGCAATCTACTGGCTACACGCTGATGCCGAACAGATTCCGTTGGCGGATAACAGCGTTGACCTGATCTTCAGTAACCTGATGATTCAGTGGAGCGCCCGGCCGGAACTGATCCTTCGGGAGTGCCGCAGAATTCTCAGGCCTGGCGGACGACTGGCCATATCGACACTGCTAGACGGCACCTTGTCTGAATTGAAGCAGGCCTGGGCCGAGGCCGATCCGGGACAGGCGCACGTAAACCGGTTTGTTCCGGAAGCACAGTGGAAAGCGCTCGTGGAGACGGTTCTGTCAAACGCAAAACAGGTTACTGAAACCATCTCACTGCCGTACCAGTCACCCATGCACCTCAATCGTGAGTTGAAAGAACTCGGTGCGGTGTTTAAAGGCGAAGAGCGCCGGCGGACGGTGACAGCGCCGGGGCGTTTTCGGGCGATGTGTCGTGCCTATCCGACGCGAGCTGACAACGTCGTTGAGGCTGGGTACTTTGCGGCTTGGGCGTATTGGGTTGGTTAGTTGAGCTGTTCGTATTTAGTGGTTGGACTTCCTCTGAAACATTTGGGCGAGGGTGCCACTTCTCCTTCCAGGACTGTTGAGGGCCAAGGACGGCCCGAAACAAGCGCACATGGATGTGCTTGTAGCGTGTCCTGGAAGGAGAAGTGGCACCCTCGCTTGCGCCAAAAGTAGGAATATAAAGCATGGCGAAACATACTTTCTTCGTTACAGGCACCGACACCGGCGTCGGCAAAACCATCGTCTCCGCCGCCATTCTCGAGGCAGCCAAAGCCGCGGGCAAACGTACCCTGGCCATGAAGCCTATCGCTTCCGGCTGCGACCAGACACCTGAAGGCCTGAGAAACGAAGACGCCCTGATGTTGCAGGCCGCCATCACCGAAAAACTTCCGTACGACACCATCAACCCCATCGCCCTGGAACCAGCCATTGCCCCCCACGTAGCTGCCCAGCAGGCCGGAAAACAGGTCACCGCCCAGCGAATCGTCGGGTTTTGTCGTGGCATGCAGATCCGCCCCGCCGATCTTCTGCTGATCGAAGGCGCCGGTGGCTGGCGAGTACCACTCAATGATCGGGAAACCTACGCAGCGGTGCCGGGAGAGTTGAAACTGCCGGTGATACTGGTTGTGCCGCTGCAACTGGGCTGTATCAATCATGCCATGCTCAGCGCTGAAGCGATTCGCGCCGACGGATTGGTTGTTGCAGGCTGGGTAGGTAACCATCCCGAAGAACAGGTGATGAGTTGCGAACAGGATACCCTGAACTACCTGTCCACCCACCTCGGCGCCCCTTGCCTCGGTGTGCTTCCCTGGTTGGAAAATACCGATACCGCCGAGATGCCGGCGATCCTTTCTCGGTATCTGAATATCACACCACTGATTGAAAATTGACCAGAAATGTGAGTTAATCAGGTCAAAGGTTCGTCACAGGAATGGCTGCTCATGATCAACAACACACTTGCTATCGGGATTCAGGGTATCCAGGACGGCATGGTGGGCATGGAGAACGCGGCCCGGAAAATTGCCCGAGGTGGCGTTGACGGTCCTCAGGGCTCAGCGGAGGGCGCTGGAAATCTGGTGGAACCCATGATCGACCTGAAACTATACGAGCGCAGCGTCGAGGCCTCTGCTCAGGTCGTTAAAACCGCCGATGAAACGCTGGGTACCCTGCTGGATATTCGCGCCTGAGCCAGGTTTCTGTGAACGTATTCTCCTCAATCGCTCCCATCTTCTCCGGCTCTCCCACCGGTGCGTCCACGCCGGTCGCAGGCAGTGGCCGAACACCGGAGGCTTCCGGTGAAAAGCCTGCCAGTGGCGATACTTCATCAACCTCAAAATCGGTTGAGCAGTCTTCCGAAGGACGAAAATCCGACCAGTCTTCCGAATCACGCTCCGACGCGGGCGAGAATCCGCAAGGCCTGACCGATGAAGAGCTGAAGCAGCTGACTGACCTCAAAGCCCGGGACAGGGAAGTGCGTGCTCACGAGGCGGCGCATCAGGCTGCTGGTGGGCAGTACGCGGGTGCTATGTCGTTTACCTACCAGCGAGGGCCGGATGGCGCCCAGTATGCGGTAGGCGGTGAAGTTCCCATTGATGTTTCGCCGGTGGCGGGGGATCCTCAGGCCACCATTGAAAAAATGCGCGTGGTGCGGGCTGCTGCCATGGCGCCTGCCCAGCCCTCCGGTCAGGATCGCGCTGTTGCCGCCCAGGCCATGCAGACCATGTTGCAGGCACAGTCGGAGCTGGCGGCAGGTGAGGGCGAATCCCGGACGGCGGAAGCCTCTGCCCGTGTTGAGGGAAGCCAGGGTGATGCTCGCAGTGCCCGTTCCCGCGAGGCGGAAGAGAGCTACCGCAATGTCTCTGCCATGACAGGCGACTCCCGCTATTCCGAGTCTGTGACTTCCCTGTTCGCCTGATCGCTTCGTCTGGCCTTTCTCTTTGTCTTCCCGTTTTCTCCGGTCATTTCTGCCCTGAGAATTTGCTGATCGAACACAAAACCAACACAAATTTCAGTCAAGGCTATTGACAATTCTGTGCCTCAAAACGTATGTTTCAAACAAGTGTTTAATTAAGGCCGTGATGCGGTGCATCATGGTGTCTGAGCAAACCCGAGGCCATAAGCTGTAAACCCGTTTCAGCTGAGACCCAGAACCGAGGTGGATTCCATGCCTGAATACAAAGCGCCCCTGCGTGACATTAAATTCGTAATGAACGAGCTGCTGAACAGCGAGCAGCACTACGCCAATCTGGAAGGTGCCGAAGATGCAACTCCGGATATGGTTGATGCCATTATCCAGGAAGGTGCGAAATTCTGTGAGCAGGTACTGTCTCCGCTGAACCAGGTGGGTGACCAGGAGGGCTGTACCTGGAGCGAAGACGGCGTGAAAACCCCGACCGGCTTCAAAGAAGCGTACCAGCAGTACGTTGAAGGTGGCTGGCCGTCCATGACTGCCGATCCCAACTACGGTGGCCAGGGCCTGCCGCATTCCATTGGCCTGGTTATCAGCGAAATGGTTGGCACCTCTAACTGGTCCTGGGGTATGTACCCGGGCCTGAGCCACGGTGCCACCAACACGATCGAAGCCCACGGCACTGAAGAGCAGAAGCAGACCTACCTGACCAAGCTGATCAGCGGTGAGTGGACCGGTACCATGTGTCTGACCGAGCCGCATTGTGGTTCTGACCTGGGCACCCTGCGCACCAAGGCCGAGCCGAACGCTGATGGCAGCTACAGCATCACCGGTACCAAGATCTTCATCTCTGCCGGCGAGCACGACATGGCTGAGAACATCGTTCACATCGTACTGGCTCGTCTGCCGGGTGCTCCGGAAGGCACCAAGGGTATCTCCCTGTTTATCGTGCCCAAGCAGTTGCCGAACGAAGACGGTTCTGCCGGTGAGCGCAACGCGGTTTCCTGTGGCTCCCTGGAGCACAAGATGGGTATTCACGGTAACGCGACCTGTGTGATGAACTTCGACGGTGCCAAGGGCTGGCTGATCGGGCCGGAGAACAAAGGCCTGAACTGCATGTTCACGTTCATGAACACTGCCCGTATCGGTACTGCTATCCAGGGCCTGGGTTCTGCCGAGCTGGGCTTCCAGGGTTCCCTGGCCTACGCCAAGGAGCGTCTGGCTATGCGTTCCCTGAGCGGTCCGAAGAATCCGGACGGCATCGCTGACCCGATCATCGTGCACCCGGACGTACGCCGCATGCTGCTGACTCAGAAAGTTGTGGCCGAAGGCGCCCGTGCTCTGATCTACCTGGCTGGCCAGCAAGTGGACGTGGTTCACTCTGGCAAGACTGAGGAAGAGCGCAAGCACGCTGACGCGCTGCTGGGCTTCCTGACCCCGATCGCCAAGGCATTCCTGACCGAGATCGGTTACGAGTCTGCCAACCTGGGTATGCAGGTATTCGGTGGTCACGGCTTCATCACCGAGTGGGGCATGGAGCAGAACGTTCGTGATTCCCGCATCGGCATGATCTACGAGGGTACCACCGGTATCCAGGCGCTGGATCTGCTGGGCCGTAAGGTTCTGATGACCCAGGGTGAAGCTCTGAAAGTGTTCACCAAGCAGGTTCACGTCTTCTGCAAAGAGAACGCAGACAACGAGCAGCTGAAAGAATTCATCGAGCCGCTGGCTGCGATCAACAAGGAGTGGGGCGATCTGACCATGAAGGTTGGTATGACCGCCATGAAGAACCGCGAGGAAGTCGGTGCTGCTGCTGTGGACTACCTGATGTACTCCGGTTATGCGGTCTTCGCTTACCTGTGGGCCCGCATGGCCAAGGTAGCACTGGACAAGATGGCCGAAGGCACCTCTGAGGAGATGTTCTACAACGCCAAGGTTCAGTCTGCACGCTTCTACTTCAAGCGTCTGCTGCCGCGCACCCGGACTCACGCAGAAACCATGCTGGCCGGTGCAGACAGCCTGCTGGACATGCCGGAAGAAGCCTTCGCCATCTAAGGCGGGGTTGCTATCTGGTTGATGGCACAGAGAAAGCCCGTTCTCCCGCAGGAGGCGGGCTTTTTTCATGAGTTGCCGGCGTGTTTTGAGGTAGAATAGCGCGCCATAGAACAACAACCTTGTTTCGGACACATAGCCGAGCGGGTGGGCTCCGACCTCCAACAGAAGAGGCATCAACACCGCCCCCCAAGTGACTGACTGAATTTCTGGAGAGTTTTACATGGCTGATTATCAGGCACCCCTTCGTGACATGCGTTTCGTTCTGAACGAAGTGTTTGACGCACCCTCCCTGTGGGCGTCACTGCCAAAGATTGCAGAAAACGTAGATCCCGACACCGCTGACGCCATCCTTGAAGAAGCGGGCAAGATCACCAGCGGCGTGCTGGCGCCCCTGAACCGCGAAGCCGACGAACAGGGCTGTAAGTGGAACGAAGGCGAAGTTTCCACGCCGGAAGGGTTCAAAGAAGCCTACCAGACCATCGTGGAAGGTGGCTGGAATGGTCTGGGTGGTAACCCGGACTTCGGTGGTATGGGTATGCCCAAGACGCTGGTGGCCCAGTTTGAAGAAATGATGCAGGGCGCCAACATGGCCTTTGGTCTGGCTCCGATGCTGACCGCCGGCGCCTGCCTGGCCCTGGACGCCCACGGCAGCCAGGAGCTGAAAGAAAAGTACCTGCCGAACATGTACTCCGGCGTCTGGTCTGGTGCAATGGACCTGACTGAGCCTCACGCCGGAACCGATCTGGGTATTATCCGGACCAAAGCTGAACCGAACGACGACGGCTCCTTCAACATCACCGGCACCAAGATTTTCATCACTTGGGGCGAGCATGACATGGCGGAGAATATTATCCACCTGGTGCTGGCCAAACTGCCGGACGCGCCGAAAGGCCCGAAGGGTATTTCCCTGTTCCTGGTGCCCAAGTTCATGGTGAACGACGACGGTTCCCTGGGCGAGCGTAACCAGTTCAGCTGTGGTTCCATCGAGAAGAAGATGGGTATCAAAGGCTCCGCCACCTGCGTGATGAACTTTGATGGTGCCAAAGGCTGGCTGGTTGGTGAAGAAAACAAAGGCCTGGCCGCCATGTTCACCATGATGAACTATGAGCGCCTGGGTGTGGGCATCCAGGGCATTGGTGCCGCCGAAGCGTCCCTGCAGAGCGCCCGCGAATACGCCAACGAGCGTATCCAGAGCCGCGCGCCTACCGGTGCCCAGCAGCCTGAAAAGGCCGCTGACCCGATTCTGGTGCACCCGGACGTGCGCCGCATGCTGATGACCATGAAGAGCTACGTAGAGGGTGGTCGTGCCTTCTCTACCTACGTCGCCCAGTGGCTGGATATCTCCAAGTACTCCGACAACGACGAACAGCGCAAGCATGCCGAAGGCATGGTTGCCCTGCTGACGCCGGTCGCCAAGGCCTTCCTGACCGATCGTGGTCTGGACACCACCATCATCGGCCAGCAGGTCTTTGGTGGCCACGGTTTCATCCGCGAGTGGGGCCAGGAGCAGCTGGTACGTGACTGCCGCATCACCCAGATCTATGAGGGTACCAATGGCATCCAGGCCATGGACCTGATGGGTCGTAAAGTGGTGGGCAGCCAGGGCAAACTGTACGAACTGTTCGCCCAGGACGTTGCCGCCTTCATCGAAGCCAACAGCAGCGACGAAGCTTTGCGCCCCTACCTTGAGCCGCTGGCGGCCTCCCTGGAGCGCCTGTCAGACGTCACCGAACACGTGGTGAACCAGGCGGCTAACAACCCGGAAGCCATTGGTGCCGCTGCTGTCGATTATCTCGACATGTTCGGCTACACCGCTCTGGCGTATATGTGGGCCAAAGTGGTCAAAGCTGCTGCTCCGAAAGCCGAGAGCGATACCTCTGGCTTCTATACCGGTAAAGTCAAGACCGCTCGCTTCTACTTCGACCGCCTGTTGCCAAAGACCGTGTCTCTGGCCGAAGGCATTCGCAGTGGCAGCGACGCCATGATGGCGCCGGCTGCTAACGAAATCTGATCTGATTTCTGAAGCAGAAATGAAAAAAGCAGGCCTTGATGGCCTGCTTTTTTATGGATGCTATTTACTCAGGTTTGGGCCAGGAGGTGGGGTAGAGCTTTCCGAAACCTTGTGGAGCCAGGGATGGCGGAACAGAGCGTACATGGAAGTATTCACAGCGTGTTTCGGAAAGCTCTACCCCACCTCCTGGCTTGCGTCAATCTATAGACGTTCTATCAGCCCCGGATTCACCACAAACGGATTCTCATTGCCCTGAATTTCGGCAATCCGCTTATGCCGGCTCAACTCCCGGTCATCCGGGGGATCCAGTTTGCTCCAGCCTTTGAACACCGGCGTGGCCCCCAGCCAGGGCAGGCCATAAGTATCCACCATATAGGCCATGGTGCGGGCAACGTCACCTTTAACCCGCTCTGGCGGTTCAAAGAACTGGGCGCTTTCACGAATCCCGCAATCATCGGCGCCCGTGGTCTCGCCAAGATTCTCATACCGGGCGTTACGCCGCCGCATTTCAACCCGGGTTCGTACCGGTACCATGTTGTGAAGATCAGACGTAATTTGCCGATAGCGATTGTCCTGGCGGCACTGGGAGGTTGTTCCGCAGTCCAGGGCAGTGCGAATGTCGGCAAGTGGATAAACGTAGCCATCGGTCATGACAAAGCCCTTACCAGTGAAGGGAGTATCACAGAAGAACGACGAGCCGCCGTCGGCATACAGGTTGCTCCAGAATTCATTATCAATGACCGTTTGCGGGTCACTGAAACGGGTATTCTGGCCCACGACCATGCCGGCGGTAAGTGAGAAAGTCAGGGTGACGGAGAGTGCGATTATTTTTTTCATATGACCGTTATACCTCACAGCACGTGTCATACGCCGTGGCCAGCCAGACGACTGGTTGGTGGCAAAATGAACAGTTCGACGAAATTATGACGAACTGTTCAGTCTTTACTGTGAAGTATGGCACAGAGGCAGTGAGACAAAAGCCCCTGTTTACGGAGAGATGTGTTTATTTGTTAACCAGTTAACGCTTTATTTCAGTTTGTTACGGATGTTCTGGTATCCGGTTTTCAGATCCTCACCCAGCTTGCGAGCAGTTTCCCTCGCCTCATTGCTGGCATTCTCGGCATCATGGAAAATCTGATCCAGCTTTGACCGGAACCGATCCCAGTCCTGCTCCAGATCGTCCCATTCGTCTTTTACATCTTCCCTTGCAAGGTGCAACTGAACGCGCGCCTCGTCACGATATTGCTTGATCTTGTCGGACAGCTTGTTGAAATCGTCTTGCAGACTCATGGTATTTCTCCTTCCCTGATGAGTTGGGAGTTCTACAATGCGCCCGTACGTGAAAAAGTGTCAAGTCCCTGAGCGGGCCGGTGTTATCCCGCTTTGATTCAGATCAGCTGGCCCGCTTGCCGGCCAGAATAAGGGAGAGATCCCGGAGGTGATGCCAGGGGGAAAGATCATCGAAGCCCTTGGCAGCCCGATCAATCAGACTACAAAGGTTGATTGCCTGGTGTAACTCGGCCAGTGAAAGTCTTCGAGCCGCTTGCTGGACGGCGGACGAACGCTTTGGCTGGAAAACGCCGCGCTTTTTCAGAAAGCCCGCGGGGTTTTCTCCACCGGGCAAGGCGGTTTTAAGCTCAACAATAAGATGAAGGTCACGAACGAGCACAGTGAGTAGTCCAAGAGGATTTTCGCCCTCCTGCTCCAGCACCCCGATCATGCGGCCGGCATGAACCGCCTTGCCGGATAGCAGTTCCGTGACCAGTTCAAAGCCGTTGAACCTGGCACTATCCTGTACGGCCTGTTCCACCGTCTCTTCATCGATGGTTTTGCCGTTGGTGAGCAGCGTCAGACGGTCCAGCTCCTGGCTGGCGGCCAGCAGATTGCCCTCCAGGCGCTCTGCAAGAATACCGAGTGCTCCACGTGTCAGGCTGAGGCCTTTTGCGGTGGCCCGTTGCTGCAACCATCCGGGAAACTTGTCTCCCTCGACCGGCCAGAGCGGAACGTGCACGCCATGGCCCTGAAGTTCCTTGTACCATTTGCGCTTGGTTTCGGCGGCATCCAGTCTGGCGCTGATCAGCAATAGAATGACGTCTTCCGGCGGGGATTGCAGTACCTGCTCCAGAACCCGGCGGCCATCGCCAAGTTTGCCGGTGGGCAGATGAATCTCAATGCGACGTTTTTCAGCGAACAGGGACAGGGCGTTGCATTCGTCAGCAACCGTATTCCAGTCGAACTGATTGTCTGCGTGAAACGTGAGCCGGTCCAGATAGCCAGCTTCACGGGCGGCGGCGCGGATCTGGTCACAGCATTCCTGAACCAGCAGGGGTTCATCGCCGGAGATCAGGTAAACCGAAGCCAGGCCTTTCTTCAGAAGTTGCGGGAGTTGGCCGGGCTGGGTTTTCATGGTGATTCAGGCTCCTCACCATCGGCGGTGTGTTCCTGAACCAGGGCATCAATTCGTTGTCGGGACATAGGCGCCAGCCGGAAGATAACTTGTTGGGCAAGGCGACCGCCCAATTGTTGCCGCAATTCGTCTTCCTCGCGCTGTTTGGCGAGTACATTGGTCTCGTCGTAGCGGTAGGTTTCACTGGCGTTCAGGTCGGTGGTGGCAATCAGCGGGATCTGGTCTTTGGTCACCAGCTCCATGGCGACCGTGTGGCGCAGAATGTACTCAGCCGCCGCTGCCTGTGCGGTAATGGCTGAAGCCCGGCGGTCCTGGCGGTAGTCCGACAGGCGCAGCAGGTAGTCTGCCTGGCCCGGATTCCGCAGCTCGATGCCACCGAGCTCCAGCTGCTCACGCAGAGACTGGCAGAACTGTCCGGGCAGGGAGGACGGGCAGTCAATAGCCAGGGGTTGCAGGGCAGCCGGAACCGGGGAGCTGCCCCGTAACTGAAAGCCACAGCCGGTCAGGGTGAGCAGCGAGGCAAGCAGTGCCAGAAGGCCCAGCTTTTTCAGTTCAGGGACAGGGCAGGGCATCTTAGTTAGCCACCACGTTCACGAGTTTACCTGGCACAACGATCACTTTTCGTACGGTCTTGCCGTCGGTGAAACGCATGACGTTTTCGTTCTCCAGGGCAAGCTTCTCCAGATCTGTCTTGCCAATATCCGCCGGTACGTTCTCCTTGGCCCGGACCTTGCCGTTCACCTGCAGAACCACCTCGATTTCGCTACGAACCATCGCGCTTTCGTCGGCAACCGGCCAGGAGGCGTCGACCACCGTGTCGGAGTGGCCGAGGGCCTGCCACAGGTTGTGACAGATGTGCGGCACAATGGGGGAAAGCACCAGCACGGCGGTATCCAGGGCTTCCTGACGCACCGCGCGGGTTTGCGGCTCGTCATCGCTGAGCCTGCCCACTTCGTTGAGCAGTTCCATGACAGCCGCGATGGCGGTATTGAAGGTCAGGCGGCGGCTGATGTCATCGCTGACTTTGGCGATGGTTTCGTGGGTCTTGCGGCGCAGGTCTTTCTGAGCACCATTGAGGCTGGCAGGATCAACCGCCGGAGCTTCGCCACCGGCGGTATGCTCATTGACCATCCGCCACAGTCGTTTGAGGAAGCGATGGGCGCCCTCAACGCCGCTGTCGGACCACTCCAGCGACTGCTCAGGTGGTGCCGCAAACATCATGAACAACCGCACAGTGTCGGCACCGTGCTGATCGATGATGGCCTGGGGATCAATGCCGTTGTTCTTGGATTTGGACATTTTGGTAACGCCACCGATTTCCACAGGCTCGCCGTCCGATTTCAGCACCGCTCGCACTACCTGGCCCTTGCCATCGCGCTCAACCGTCACATCGGCCGGGTTGTACCAGGTTTTCCCGCCATTTGCTTCATTGCGGTAGTAGGTCTCGGCCAGAACCATGCCCTGGGTTAGCAGGCGCTTGAATGGCTCGGAACTGTTCACCAGACCAACGTCGCGCAGCAGCTTGTGGAAGAACCGGGCATACAGCAGGTGCAGAATCGCGTGCTCGATGCCGCCGATGTACTGGTCGACTGGCAGCCAGTAATTGGCGGCAGCCGGGTCCAGCATGCCCTTGTCGTAGTTCGGGCTGCAGAAACGGGCGTAATACCAGGAGGACTCCATGAAGGTATCGAAGGTATCGGTTTCCAGGGTGGCTGGCTGGCCGTTGTATTCGGTCTTGCACCACTCCGGGTCGGCCTTGATCGGCGACTGGACGCCGTCCATTTCAACGTCTTCGGGCAGACGAACCGGTAGCTGGTCATCCGGCACCGGCATCTCGGTGCCGTCCTCCAGCGTCATCATCGGGATGGGCGCACCCCAGTAGCGCTGCCGGGACACACCCCAGTCACGCAGACGGTAGTTCACGGTACGTTTGCCAATGCCCTGGGCTTCAAGGTAATCCGCGATTTCCTCAAACGCCTCTTCGCTGGTCAGGCCGCTGTATTTGCCGGAGGACACCAGAACGCCTTTCTCGGTGAAGGCCTGCTCCTGGATATCGATATCGCGGCTGTCGTTCGGTGCAATCACCTGTTTGATGGGCAGCTTGTACTTGACGGCAAACTCGTGATCCCGCTCATCATGGCCAGGAACCGCCATCAGGGCTCCGGTGCCGTAGTCCGTGAGTACAAAGTTGGCGACCCAGACCGGGATTTCTTCCTGGGTCAGCGGGTGAATGGCCTTGAAGCCGGTATCTATACCTTTCTTTTCCATGGTCGCCAGCTCGGCTTCGGCCACCTTGCTGTTACGGCACTGGTCGACAAACTCGGCCACATCGCGGTGGCGCTCGGCCGCCGCCTTGGCCAGAGGGTGCTCAGCGGCGACTGCCATGTAGCTGACGCCCATCAGCGTGTCCGGGCGGGTGGTGTAAACCGTCAGACCACCTTCCTGCTCTTTCAGCGGGAAGGTCAGCTCGGTCCCTACCGATTTGCCGATCCAGTTGCGCTGCATGGTCTTGACCTGCTCGGGCCAGCCCTCCATGTCTTCCAGATCGTTCAGCAGTTCTTCCGCGTAGTCGGTAATGCGGATGAACCACTGCGGAATCTTTTTCTGCTCGACCAGGGCACCGGAGCGCCAGCCCCGACCGTCAACCACCTGTTCGTTGGCCAGTACGGTCTGGTCAACCGGGTCCCAGTTCACGGTGGACATCTTCTTGTACACCAGGCCTTTCTCGTAGAGGCGGGCGAAGAACCACTGTTCCCAGCGGTAGTATTCCGGGTCGCAGGTGGCCAGTTCGCGGCTCCAGTCGTAGCCAAACCCCAGCTGCTTGAGCTGGTTCTTCATGTAATCAATGTTGGAGCGAGTCCACTTGGCCGGTGCAGACTTGTTGGCAATCGCGGCATTTTCGGCAGGCAGGCCGAAAGCGTCCCAGCCCATAGGCTGCATTACATTCTTGCCCTGCATACGCTGGTAGCGGGAAATCACGTCGCCGATGGTGTAGTTGCGGACGTGGCCCATATGCAGCTTGCCGCTGGGGTAGGGGAACATGGACAGGCAGTAGTACTTGGGCTTGCCCGGCTCTTCCTTGACCTTGAAGGTCTCGTTGGTTTCCCAGAAAGTGCGGGCGGTCTGTTCTACTTCACGTGGGTTGTATTGTTCGTCCATTCCTGCCATTGCCAAAAGTACCCTGTGTGAAAAGGATGTTCGAGAAAAGGCCGAACATTCTAACGCACACGCGGCTTAACAGGTAGTCTGCCAATTCTGCGGGTTTGTGCCAGACTGAGAGTATGGTGAAAGGTGCAGATAAGGAGCCCAAATGAGCGAGCCAGAACGCAGTCACCTCTCCGGAAAAGCCCTTGAGGTTTACGACCGAATGCTTGAGCGGGTACAGACACGCCTGCATGAGCTACAGGAAACGTCGTTGCAGACGCTGGAGGAAGAAGTTCAGAAAGCGATAGAAGTGGAATACGAGGTCGAGGAAATGACCCGGGAAGAAGCAGATCTGCTCGGGGCGTATCTTCAGCGGGATCTGGAGCACCTGTTGCATTTCGTGGAGGAGACCGGGGAAGGCCTGGGAGAATGGCTGCAACTGGATATCGCGTTACTGGAACACACCCTGGCAGACCGGCTTCTCTCGGTGGCCGATCAGACCCTGGTTGATACTCTGGAACTGAAGCAGAAGCTGGAGAATCAGGACGTCAGTCACTATATCTCCGGTGAAGTGGCCACGGCGGGTATGTTCCGGTGCATGAACTGCAGCCACATGCTTTGTCTGACCAAGACCAGCCACCTGCATCCCTGCGAGGCCTGCGGCTCCCATTACTTTGAGCGGGTAACCAGCCGCTGGCCACCGAAAGAAAGCTGAAGCCATCGCCTTGAGCCTGCAAGCCATTTGAGCAGCAGGCTCAAGGCGCTCAGTTTTTCGGAATCACCCGTTCTCGGATGAACACAATCAGGATGATCGCCAGCGTCAGCACCGGCCAGGATCCTGTTTGCATGTAGGGTGTGCTCCCGGTTGCCGTAAATACCTCACCGGTCAGTACCGCGCGCTCGAACTGTGGGATGCGCTCGGTAATCTCGCCCTTGTGATTGATGATTGCAGTGACGCCGTTGTTGGTGCCCCGCAGCATGTAGCGGCCGGTCTCCAGGGCTCTCATGCGGGCAAGCTGCAGATGTTGCAGCGGCCCGATGGAATCACCGAACCAGCCGTCGTTACTGATCGTCAGCAGCAGATCGGTGTTGCGGGCATTAAACGCCACGAAATCGGGGTAGGCCACTTCATAGCAGATGTAAGGGGTGATTTTCATGCCATTGGCGACCAGCGGCGCTTGCTGCTCTGGCCCAGGCGTGAAGCTACTCATGGGCAGGTCAAAGAAACCGATCAGCCCCCGCAGCAGACCTTGAAGTGGCACATATTCGCCAAAGGGCACCAGCTTCTGTTTGTGGTACATGCCGTCGCCATTGCCGATGGCCATAATGCTGTTGTGGAAGGTGTAGTCTTCAATCTGGCCGCTGTAGCCATACCAGGGGATGCCGGTGATCAGCGTGCTGTTTTCTCCTAACTGTTCCCGGATATGATCAATGACCTTGCCAGCCTGGTCCTGCGGAATGGGGATGGCTGTTTCTGGCCAGAGGATCAGGTCGGTTTGCCAGTGCGCTTCGGTCATGCCCAGATAAGCCACAATCTGATCGCGCAGGAAATCAGGATCCCACTTGATCTGTTGCGGTATGTTGCCCTGCATCGCCGCAAAGCTGACGGGCTCTTCGCTGAGCTCGGTCCAGTCAGCTTTGTTCATGGCCGGGGCGATCAGCCAGGGCAGCAGAGCTGCTACCAGAACGGCGCCAGCAGTGACCTTCCTGTCAAGTCTGACCAGCCACCAGGCGCCGTAAGCAGCCACTGCGGTAACGGTGATCCAGAAGGTAATGCCATGCACGCCAGTCAGTGGCGCCAGCCCGGCCAGGGGGCCGTCGGTATGGGCGGTGCCCAGATACAGCCATGGAAATCCAGTCAGCAGCCAGCCACGCAACCAGTCGCCCAGTACCCAGATGGCAGGGAACAGCAAGAGTCGGCGTGGTGCGCTGTCTTTGGCGAGTTTGCCCCAGAACCAGAAGGCCAGCCCATGGAACAGGGCCAGCCCGGCAATAAACAGGACCATGAGTACGATGGCCAGAGGTACCGAGGTATTGCCGTGCTCGCTGATGCTGACGTAAATCCAGCTGGCACCGGAGGCGAACAGACCAAGCCCGGCCAGCCAGCCGGAGCGGAACAGCTTGTCTGGCGCCTGATGGACGGTGACCAGCAGGATCAGAAACACCGACAGGGGCCCCAGCCACCACAGATAGAATGGCGAGAAGGTCAGTGTTTGCAGAGCGCCGGCAATCACAAGGATTGCGGCGCCCAGCCATTTTCGGGTGGTGAACGGGAGTTTCAGTGGCGGGTGCTGTGGATCATGACTCACTGCGGGTTACCTGCAACAGACGGATGACTCGGTTATCGGCGTTGGCAATAGTAAACTGCAAGCCGCCGAATTCAACCGTTTCGCCCCGTCTGGGCAGGTGTCCAAATTCTTTCAGTACCAGGCCGCCAATGGTATCGAACTCTTCTTCGTCCATGTCTGTCTCGAAGAATTCGTTGAAATCATCGATGGGCGTCACGGCCTTCACCGCAAAGGTCCCGTCGCCCCGGGCCTTGATATGGGTCTCCTCATCGAAGTCATGTTCGTCTTCGATTTCACCGACGATCTGTTCCAGCACGTCTTCGATGGTGATAAGGCCAGCGGTTCCGCCGTACTCATCCACCACAATCGCCATGTGATTACGATTTTCCTTGAACTCCTTGAGCAGCTGGTTCAAACGCTTGCTTTCGGGAACAAAGGTGGGCGGCCGCAGGATTTCGCGGATGCGGTTCCAGTTCAGATCGTTGTTGAGGGCAAGAGGAAGCAGGTCTTTCGCCAGCAGTACCCCGATAACGTCATCCTGGCTCTCGCCGATGACCGGAAAGCGGCTATGGGCGGAAGACATAATCTCGGGCAGGAACTCTTTGGGTTCCTGAGATGCCTTTACGGTGATCATCTGGGAGCGGGGGATCATGATCTCGTCCACCCGCATGTCGATCACTTGCATGGCGCCTTCAATGATGCTCATGGAGTCAGCATCAATAATGCTCTGGGATTCAGCATCCCGCAGGATTTCCAGCACGTCCTCGACGGACTCAGGCCCGCTGGAAAAGGCCTGTGATATACGCTCCAGCCAGGACTTGTTGCCCTGACTGCGACTCGACTGATCGTCGCTCATGAGTCTGGTTCCGTTTCCTCTGCTTCGTAAGGGTTAGCAAATCCGAGCTGCGCCAGCAGCCGGATCTCGAGGGCTTCCATGACCTCGGCTTCATTATCTTCAATATGATCGTAGCCCTGGAGATGCAACATACCGTGCACCACCATATGGGCCCAGTGGGCGACAGCGTCTTTGCTCTGCTCCCGCGCTTCCTGTTCAACAACTGGCGCGCAAATCACGAGATCTCCGGCCAATGGCACCGTTATACCCGCTGGTGCTTCAAATGGGAAGGACAAAACATTGGTAGGCTTGTCCTTGTCCCGGTACTGGTGATTCAGCTCACGGCTTTCGTCGTTATCGACAATACGGATGGTAACTTCGGTTGGATTCTCATCCTGCCACGCCGCCTCTGCCCAGGCTTCAAACAACGCCTCGGTAGGTACGCCCGTGCCGTCAAAGGCCATCTGAAGGTCCACAGTTACCTTGCTCATTGGCCTGTGGCACTCCCGTCGTTGAAAGAATCGTAGGCTTCAACAATGCGTTGAACCAGGGGGTGACGCACCACATCCTTGGCGTCGAAACGGGTAAAGCCAATACCCGGGACCTTGCTCAACACGCTGGCGGCATGAATCAGCCCGGAATTCTGTCCGCGGGGCAGGTCCACCTGGGTGGTATCGCCGGTAATGACCGCGGTAGAGCCAAAGCCTATCCGGGTCAGGAACATCTTCATCTGCTCCCGGGTGGTATTCTGGCTTTCGTCCAGAATAATAAACGAGTTGTTCAGGGTACGGCCGCGCATGAATGCCAGGGGGGCAATCTCGATCACACTTTTCTCGATCAGGCGGGTGACCTGATCAAATCCCAGCATTTCGTAGAGGGCGTCGTAGAGCGGGCGCAGGTACGGGTCCACCTTCTGGGCCAGATCGCCAGGCAGAAAGCCCAGCTTCTCGCCGGCTTCCACCGCCGGCCGAACCAGCAGAATACGCTTCACCTGCTCGTCTTTAAGGGCCTCGACGGCGCAGGCCACGGCCAACCACGTCTTACCGGTACCCGCGGGCCCGATGCCGAAGTTGATGTCGTGGGTGCGAATGTTATGCACATACTTCTGCTGATTCCTGCCACGGGGTTTGGCGGTCAGCTTGGGTGTCTTGATAACAGTGACCTGGCCTTCATCGTAAGGCACATCATCCGGCAGCCGTTCCAGGCCGGTTTCGCGGATGAACAGGTGCACGGTATCGGGCGGTATGTCATCACTGGCCTCGGTTTCCCGGTACAGATGCCGGATAACCTCGGTTGCCGCCGCTACGTTTTCAGTGCTGCCTTCCACCCGAAAGTGATGCCCGCGCCGGCCAACTTTCACTTGCAGGCGCTGCTCGATCATCTTCAGGTGTTCATCAAACTGTCCGCACAAGGTTGCCAGGCGGCGCTGGTCCACCGGGTGCAGGTCAAATTGTCTGGTATCGTGAGTGTTCAATCTTGCTCCGTTTCGTTGGACTCCCCTGGTTGGGAGTCAGCATTTCTATGGGTGGAGTATGGCCGATGCGTGGTTATGCTTCCACAGACACGCTACGAGCACATCCCTGTGTGCTTGTTTCGGGCCGTCCCTGGCCCTCAACAGTCTGTGGAAGCATAACCACGCACCGTCCTTTCTGACTATGTGCAGGCTCGAAAGGAAAAAACAAGCGGAGGAACATTTCAGCGGCGTCGGTTTTCTCTGCGCTCTGGAATAATTTGAAAGCCTGTCCAGGTATTACTGGCATGCTACTGCATGATACGCGGAGGCGGGCTGGATCAGCCTCCCAAAAATGTCGGAGGCCATGGATGGCCGTAGAGAAGCGCACATGGATGTGCTCGTAGCGGTTTTTGGGAGGCTGATCCAGCCCGCCTCCCAACGCCACACAAAGAGCACATGGGTGCCGAAGCCTAAAACAACTCGGAACTAACCGGCACACCACGAAGAGAGTTCGGGTAGGCCTCGACGATTTCTACGTCGATGAAATGACCAACCACCTCAGGATTCTCGTGGCGGAAATTCACAATACGGTTGTTCTCCGTTCGCCCCGCATACTCACCAGGATCCTTCTTGGACAAACCAGTCACCAGAATACGCTGAGTAGAACCCACCATCTTCCGGCTGATATCCATTACATTCTGATTCAGGCGATCCTGAAGAATGCTCAACCGCTGCTTCTTCACCTCCATCGGCGTATCGTCCGGCAAGTCAGACGCCGGTGTACCCGGGCGGGCGCTGTAGATGAAGCTGAAGGACATGTCGAAGCCGATGTCGTTGATCAGCTTCATGGTGTCCTCGAAATCCTTGTCGGTTTCACCCGGGAAGCCGATGATGAAATCCGAAGAAAAGCTGATGTCCGGGCGGATCTTGCGCAGGCGACGCAGCTTGGATTTGTACTCCAGCGCCGTGTGGCCTCGCTTCATCGCTGCGAGGATGCGATCAGAACCGCTCTGCACGGGCAGGTGCAGGTGGCTGACCAGTTCGGGAACCCGCTCGTAGACTTCAATCAGCGCATCGCTGAATTCCACCGGGTGAGAGGTGGTGTAGCGGATGCGGTCAATGCCGTCGATGGTGGCGATGACTTCGATCAGTTCCGCCAGGTCCATTTGATCGCCGTCGTGGGTTTCGCCACGGTAAGCGTTCACGTTCTGGCCAAGCAGATTCACTTCCCGCACTCCCTGGGTAGCCAGATGAGCCACTTCGGCGATGACATCGTCTACCGGGCGGCTGACTTCCTCGCCGCGGGTGTAGGGCACCACGCAGAAGGTGCAGTATTTGCTGCAGCCTTCCATGATGGAGACAAACGCAGAGGGGCCGTCGGCGCCGGGCTCAGGCAAATTGTCGAATTTTTCGATCTCCGGGAAGCTGACATCGACCACGCCAACGCCATTACCTTTGGTGCGTACCTCGGTGATCATGTCGGGCAGGCGATGCAGGGTTTGCGGGCCAAATACCATATCCACGTAGGGCGCGCGGTCGATGATGGCCTGGCCTTCCTGGCTGGCGACGCAGCCGCCGACGCCGATGATCAGGTCGGGTTTTTTGGTTTTGAGACTTTTCCAGCGGCCAAGCTGGTGAAACACTTTCTCCTGGGCTTTTTCGCGGATGGAGCAGGTGTTCAGCAGCAGGATGTCGGCGTCATCGGCGTTGTCGGTGACTTCGACCGCTTCGCCGGTTTTGAGCAGGTCTGCCATGCGGGCAGAGTCGTACTCGTTCATTTGGCAGCCGTGGGTTTTGATGTACAGCTTCTTGGCCATGGGTCTCACGTAGTTTGGTGTGTTGGCGCCGGGGTGGAGTGGGGCGCCGGCAAAAATGGACTGCGTATTATAACGGGGTGCTTAATCTTCAACCACCGTTGTCTCGGTATTCCTCATTTGGCTCTGTGCTATTATTCGCCGCTTATGTGCATGAAGGCTTTTGGGGTGGGCTTTCCAAAAACCGCTACGAGCACATCCATGTGCGCTTCTCTCAGGCCATCCATGGCCTTCGAAATTTTTGGAAAGCCCACCCCAAAACCCTTCCCAGACACCTGTACTGGATTCTACAAGCTTGATTGTTGGTTTGTGGGAGCCGGAAAATCATCGCTAGCCAATTTACTTATGACTCCCGAACGCCTCGCCCGAATCAAGCAAGTCCTCAACACCCGTCAACCCGACCTGCGGGTGCTGACGGATCAGGTGCACAAACCCAGAAACCTGTCGGCCATTATTCGGTCCTGCGATGCCTTCGGCCTGGCCAATATGCACGTGGTCTGGCCCAAGGAGGGTTTTCGGGCATTTCGTAAGACAGCCGGTGGCAGCTTTCATTGGGTAGCAACTCACACCCATCCGACCATGGATAACGCGGTAACGGAGCTGAAAGCTCAGGGTCACAAGCTCTATGCGGCGCAATTGTCAGACCGGGCGGTGGATTTTCGGGAGGTGGATTACACCGTGCCGTGCACGATTATCATGGGTAACGAGGTGGATGGGGTGAATCCGGTCACTGCTGAACAGGCGGATGAGCATATTGTGATTCCGATGATGGGAATGGTGGAATCGCTGAATGTGTCTTCAGCCTGTTCGATTATCCTTTCCGAAGCCCAGCGTCAGCGGAAGCTGGCAGGTATGTTTGATCAGCGACGGATGCCCGATGACGAGTACAACCGTCTGCTGTTCTGTTGGTGCCAGCCAACAGTGAAGCGGTACTGTGATGATCGCAACCTGCCGTATCCGCCTATTGATCATGAAACCGGGGAGTTGATCGATGGCGTGGGCTGGATGCAGGAGGTCAGGAAGCTCAGGGCCAATCGCCCCCGGTGGGACGATCAGCCGGAGAATGTTGCAGAGAACTGAGTTTAGATCAGTCCTCGCGGGCTTCCAGGTACCGTTGCAGTTGTTCTCGCAGCGCTTTGGGCAGGCGGGTGATGGTGAGGGCGTCTTTGTCACGGTCGTAGTACACCGCCTGGTTGACCAGGTCCGACGAAAAAGACACGCTCATACCTCCGCCGGAGCCAGCGATGCGCACGAGTTTTTTGACCTTGCGGTGGTCCGGGTGCAGTACGCCGGTTTCCGGTAGTTCGGCGTTCTGGCTGGCGAATTCCTTGAAGCGCTGGGGCTGGCTTTCGTCCAGGTAATTCGACAGAGCTTCGATTTCCACGGGCTCGCCCAGGGCGTGCTGGTCTTTGCAGAATTCGTAGGCCTTGGCGCGCACTTCGCCGGCTTTTTCCGGTTCGCTGGTTTTGGCGAATGCTTCCACTGCGTCCAGGAAGGTCATGGTTTCCTTTTCCACGTCCACGCTGTTGGTGAAGGCGCACAGGCGGATGAACAGCTCGCCGGGGTCGCCGGTGCCGCGGCCGTGGATCAGGGTCATGTAGTTTTCGCTGCCGTTGGCGTTGCGCCAGTCGTCCAGTTCAATTCGCACGGCCAGGTTCAGGCGCGACAGGCTGAGTACGTCGGTGGCGTCCAGTTTCTGGCTGCCGTCGAAGCGCATGGCGCTGTCGGTTTCCAGGATAAACAGGTACACCACTTCGGCATCGGCCAGGGCGTCGTGTACGATCATCAGGTGGCCGTCGAATTCTTCCTGGCTGCCGGTCAGCAGTTCCTGCCACTGGCCGAAAAGACGGTCGGTCATGGCCGCGAAGGTCTGTTTGTCTTCCAGGTAGTCTTTGAGCCAGGCGCTGAAGGGGCATTCGCCGATGTCGTCTGAGAAGCGGCCGTATTTCTTGCCGGGTTTGCTGTTGAACAGGCGCTTCATCTGCTTGTGCAGGGCTTCGTAGTCGCCGCCCGGTTCCTGCAGGGCCTCGCCCGCTACGAGGCGGGCAGGTTGGCCCGGCTGGTATTGGCTTGCGAAGGCGGTGCGCAGGTGTTTGATGGCCATGGGTCAGCTCCTGTCAGATTCAGTCGGCTTGGCGGAGCGTGATTGTGCCACGGTTGGCAGAGAAAGAAACCCCGGTCCCGACGTCTTCGTTCGGGCCGGGGTTCTCAATGGGCGGGTATGGAAATCAGATTCGCTTGCTGCGAATCAGTTCCTGGACCAGTGTCGAGACGGCGCCGGGAATGTCAGCTTCGTTCTCTGCGTTGGCACTGGCGTTGGCAATGTCCGAACCCAGGTTCACGGCAATGGCTACCAGCCCGTGAGCGGTCAGCAACTGCGCTACCCGACGGCGTTCGTCTGCGTCGCCCGCATTTTCTTCGGATACCACGACGGCGGTCTTGCCCTGATCGAACAGAGCTCGCTCAACGGCCAGTGCCAGTTCCGGGCCATGTTTGCCGTTACAGGCGATGATGGCCGGTTTCTGGGCCAGGCGTCGTTCGCGTTCCTCGGCGGTGACCGGGTCCAGGGATTCCAGGCCATCGGCCAGGCCAGCGATCATGCCCGCCCCGATGGTTACGTTGGTCAGGCGGTCAATGACGATGAAGCTGCCGGTGGCGTGGTTACGCTGATAGGCGTCAAACGCGACCGGTTGGTTCAGGGTCAGTTCGCACAGGCCGATCTCGTTCAGGGCCAGTTGGCTGGGATTGGCTTGCTGATCCAGAGTGTTTACATCGGTCTGATGGTGGATTTTCTTCACGGTACCGGAAGTAAAGGTGGGGCCCAGCTTGATGTCATACAGCCGGCCGGTTTCCAGCGGTGCGTCGGTCATCCAGACAATGTTGGCATTGAAGCGGTTGTGGACTTCCGGTTCGTCCTCCACTTTCACCAGCATGTCGCCACGGCTGATGTCGATCTCGTCTTCCAGGGTCAGGGTAACCGCCTGGTCGATGTAGGCTTCGTCCAGGTTGCCGTCGAAGGTCACGACTTCCTTCACTTTGCTGGTACGGCGTGAGGGCAGGGCCATCACTTCATCGCCGGGGCGAATCACGCCTGAGGCGATGGTGCCGCAGAAGCCGCGGAAGTTCAGGTTCGGACGGGTCACGTACTGCACCGGGAAGCGGAAATGCTCCAGGTTCTTGTCACGGGACACTTCCACCGTTTCCAGAATTTCCATCAGCGGCTGGCCGGTAAACCAGGGGGTGTTCTCGCTCTTGTTGACGACGTTGTCTCCATCCAGCGCCGAGATGGGAACAAAACGGATGTCCTTAAGGCCTAGTCGTGAGGCGAAGGCCAGGTAGTCGTCGCGGATTTCATTGAAGCGCTCTTCGCTGAAGTCCACCAGATCCATTTTGTTCACGGCGACCACGATGTGCCGGATGCCCAGTAGCGAAGCAATGTAGGAATGCCGGCGGGTCTGAGTGAGTACGCCGTGGCGGGCATCAATCATCAGGATGGCCAGTTGCGCAGTGGATGCGCCGGTGGCCATGTTGCGGGTGTACTGCTCATGGCCCGGGGTGTCCGCGATGATGAACTTGCGTTTGTCGGTGCTGAAATAACGGTAAGCGACATCAATAGTAATGCCCTGTTCCCGCTCGGCCTGAAGGCCGTCCACCAGCAGTGCCAGGTCCAGTTTTTCGCCGGTGGTGCCCATTTTTGCGCTGTCAGTTTTCAGGCTGGCCATGTGATCTTCATAGATCATCTTGGTGTCATGCAACAGCCGGCCAATCAGCGTGCTCTTGCCGTCATCCACACTGCCGCAGGTGAGCAGGCGCAGGAGTTCCTTGTTCTCGTGTTGCTTCAGGTAAGCCTGAATATCTTCTGCAATCAGATCAGACTGGTGTGACATGTTAGAAATACCCTTCCCGCTTTTTCTGTTCCATGGAGCCCGCTGAATCGTGATCGATCACCCGGCCTTGCCGCTCTGAACTGGTGGCCAGCAGCATTTCCTGAATGATGTCGGGCAGGGTGTTGGCCTCGGATTCAATGGCGCCGGTCAGCGGATAGCAGCCCAGGGTGCGGAAGCGCACCGATTTCATCATCGGCTTTTCACCTTCTTTCAGGGGCATGCGGTCGTCGTCCACCATGATCAGGGTGCCATCGCGCTCTACCACGGGCCGCACGGCTGCGTAATAGAGGGGAACGATGTCAATGTTTTCAAGGTAGATGTATTGCCAGATGTCCAGCTCAGTCCAGTTGGACAGCGGGAAGACCCGGATGCTTTCGCCCTTGTTGACTTTGCCGTTGTAAATATTCCAGAGCTCCGGGCGCTGGTTCTTCGGGTCCCAGCGGTGGTGTTCGTCACGGAAGGAATATACCCGCTCCTTGGCGCGTGATTTTTCTTCGTCCCGGCGGGCGCCCCCGAAGGCGGCGTCGAACTTGTACTTGTTCAGGGCCTGCTTCAGGGATTGGGTTTTCATGATGTCCGTGTGCTTGGCGCTGCCATGAGTAAAGGGGCCGACGCCTTGCTTCACGCCTTCTTCATTGATGTGCACGATCAGGTCTAGCCCGAACTTCTCCGCTACATTATCCCGGAACGAGATCATGTCCCGGAACTTCCAGGTGGTATCCACGTGAAGCAACGGGAACGGTGGCTTGCCCGGGTAGAAGGCTTTCAGGGCAAGATGCAGCATCACGGCAGAATCTTTACCGATGGAGTAGAGCATGACCGGGTTGTCGAACTCGGCGGCCACTTCCCGAATGATGTGGATGCTTTCGGCTTCCAGCTGTTTGAGATGGGTGAGGTTATATGTGGTCATGTTCATCCGTTGCCATGGAGGGCGAAGTAATGGCTGTAATTTAGATGAACAACTATATCAGAGCAGCTTAGGGTATAAGAAGGAGTGCTGTAAGAATTTCAGGTTCTAATAATATAGCCTTCGCCGGTGTCTGGAGGCGGGTGTAAACGCCAGCGACGTCGCCACTGGCTTCCGTCAGTGAGCTTCGCTGGAGGGATTACGTGCGTCCGAAAGCAATTTGGCAACGTAACGATCGACATAGTCAAAGCCGTTACCTTCGAATTCACAGAACTGGATACCAATCTGGAACTCGTCTCGGGCAATGCGACGCATGTGTACGATGTTCCCATCGGCAAGCACCGTGACCGGCTGGTTTGCAATGACGGGCACCGAAAAACGGGTTTTGACTTCGATCCAGTGGCCGGGGGCCGGTGTTTTCAGGCCCGGAACCAGCTGTTTGACGGTGTCCTGATCACAGGAGAGCATCACGCCTGAGCGGGACAGGTTGGATACCTGGCAGGTAAGGCAGCAGCCATCCGGCTTTTCGATGGTAATGTCGGTTGAAACGTCCACCCGCTGCTGGTTTCGCAGATTGGGTTTGGCGGCAAGAGGTTTCATGTTCACTCTTCTGGCATGTGTGGTTTGAAAAGAAGTTGCCTTTCCCATAAACGCCTTCCAGAAAAACGCATAAACGATTGAAAGTTTAGCTGTTTAAAAAGTGAACAGCAAGAATCCTGTCGGTAATTGTGGCACTTTTACTACAAATTTCTGAACACGGTGTCACAGTTTTAGTCGGTAAGTTGATCTGCGTCAGCGGATTTGTGGTGGCGGAGTAGGTGGTGCTACTGCTGCAGTTCTTCCGGTCGTGAGGTAAAATTGCCCGCTACACTCATCGGGAGCATGGCTCCGGACATCCTGCAGGCTTTTATGACCGAGAAAACGCAAAACGCGCCCCAGAGCGGAAAAGTAGGCTTTATCAGCCTTGGTTGCCCGAAGGCGCTGGTAGATTCTGAACGTATCCTGACCCAGTTGCGCCTGGACGGCTACGATGTGGTGCCCACCTACGACGACGCCGATATTGTGGTGGTGAACACCTGTGGTTTTATAGATGCCGCCAAGCAGGAATCCCTGGACGCCATTGGTGAGGCAATCAGTGAGAATGGCAAGGTCATCGTCACCGGTTGCATGGGGGTTGAGGCCGACCGGATCCGTGAAACCCATCCGGGCGTGCTCGCAGTGTCCGGTCCTCATGCCTACGAAGAAGTGGTCGGCGCCGTCCACCAGTATGTGCCGCCCAGGAAAGAGCATGACCCGTTTGTGGACCTGGTGCCGCCCCAGGGCGTCAAGCTGACGCCCCGCCACTATGCCTACCTGAAAATCTCGGAAGGCTGTAACCACCGTTGCACCTTCTGCATCATTCCCTCAATGCGGGGCGACCTTGTCAGTCGCCCGATTGGCGACGTGATGGACGAGGCCAAACGGTTGGTGGATGCGGGGGTGAAAGAGATTCTGGTGATTTCCCAGGACACCTCCGCCTACGGCGTCGACATCAAATACCGCACCGGTTTCTGGCAGGGGCGCCCGGTAAAGACCAAAATGCAGGCGTTGTGTGAAGCGCTGGGTGAGATGGGCGTGTGGGTTCGGTTGCACTATGTCTATCCCTATCCCCATGTGGACGACATCATTCCGCTGATGGCCGAAGGCAAGATCCTGCCGTACCTGGACATCCCGTTCCAGCACGCCAGTCCGAGAGTACTCAAAGCCATGAAGCGCCCGGCCCATGACAGCAAGACCCTGGAGCGCATCAGGAAGTGGCGGGAAATCTGCCCGGAACTGACCATTCGTTCCACCTTCATCGTGGGTTTTCCGGGGGAAACCGAAGAAGATTTCCAGTACCTGCTGGACTGGCTGGACGAGGCTCAGCTGGATCGAGTCGGCGCCTTCACTTATAGCGCGGTGGAAGGGGCGCCGGCGAACGAGCTCGAAGGTGCGGTCCCCGAGGACGTGAAGGAAGATCGCCTGGCTCGCTTTATGGCCAAACAGGCAGAAATCTCGGCTGCCCGCCTTAAGGCAAAGATTGGCAAGACCATTGATGTGCTGATTGATGAAGTGGACGAGGAGGGTGCGATTGGCAGATCAAAAGCCGACGCGCCTGAGATTGACGGGATGGTCTACCTGAACGACGAAACCGACCTGGTTCCCGGTCAGATCGTTCAGGCCGTGGTTGAGCATGCCGACGAGCATGATCTCTGGGCGGTTCTGGTTTGACCTGATCAATGCGTCGGCGAAGCGGGGCAGCCAATCGGTTGCCCCGCTTGCGTTTGGGGTCAGGCGATTTCGATCAGCACTTCGCCTGGCGTGACCCGATCGCCTTTGGCGACATACACGCCTTTCACCGTGCCATCAACACTTGTATGTACCTCGGTTTCCATTTTCATGGCCTCGGTAATCAGCACCGCCTGGCCAGCTTTTACGGTGTCACCTTCCTTAACCAGCACGTCCACCACATTGCCCGGCATGGTCGTGGTGACGTGGCCGGGATCGGTGGCCTGTTTCCGACCGCTGCCGGCGCCGGCTTCGTATTCGTTCAGGGATTCAAACACCACTTCCTGGGGCATGCCGTCCAGAGACAGATAGAGCTTGCGCTTGCCCGGTCCTGAGCCGCCAACACCGGTAACGGCCACTTCGTAGCTTTCGCCGTGTACGTCAATGCGGAACTCGGTGGCGATGGCGGTGCCCAGGCGGTCCCGGCCCTTGTGCTCGGCCGGTTGCAACTCTTCGGGCTTCAGTGTGCCATCCTGCCGTTGTTGCAGATATTCCCGGCCAAGATCCGGAAACATGGCGTAAGTCAGCACGTCTTCCTCGCTGGTGGCCAGGCTGCCAATGTCTTCTCGCAGCTTGTTCAGTTCCGGGCTAAGCAGGTCGGCGGGGCGACCGTCATTGACGGTTTCGTTGCCGATAGCCTTTTTCTGGATTTCGGCGTTCACCTCGGCAGGTGGCTGGCCGTAACCTCCCTGAAGGTAGCGTTTCACTTCGTTGGTGATGGTCTTGTAGCGTTGACCAGCCAGCACGTTATAGACCGCCTGGGTCCCCACAATCTGGGAGGTGGGGGTGACCAGTGGCGGGTAGCCCAGATCCTTGCGCACACGGGGAATCTCGTCGAAGACCTCGCGTATGCGGTCCAGGGCGTTCTGCTCTTTGAGCTGGTTGGCCAGGTTGGACATCATGCCGCCCGGCACCTGATTGATCTGTACCGAAATGTCCTCGCGGGTAAATTCGCTTTCAAACTGGTGGTACTTCTTGCGCACTTCCCGGAAGTAGTCCGCAATCTCGCTTAACAGCTCCAGATCCAGCCCGGTGTCATAGTCCGTGCCCTTCAGGGCGGCCACCTGGGATTCTGTTGCAGGATGGCTGGTGCCGTTGGCAAAGGCGGAAATGGCGGTGTCGATACGGTCTGCGCCGGCTTCCACCGCTTTCAGTTGGCACATGGCGGCCAGGCCGGCGGTGGCGTGGCTATGGATGACCAGAGGCAGATCCACGGACGATTTAATGGCTTTGGTCAACTCGTAGGTGGCGTAAGGAGTTAGCAGCCCGGCCATGTCCTTGATGGCAATGGAGTCGGCGCCCATGGCCTTGAGTTCCTGGGCCTGCTTAACGAAAAGCTCGGGTGTATGCACCGGGCTGGTGGTATAGCAAATGGTACCCTGAGCGTGCTTGCCCGCCTTCTTCACCGCTTTCATGGCGGTTTCCAGATTGCGCAGATCGTTCAGGGCATCAAAGATGCGGAACACATCAATGCCGTTGTCGGCGGCTTTTTGCACGAACGCTTCCACCACATCGTCAGCGTAGTGACGGTAACCCAGCAGGTTCTGCCCCCGCAGCAGCATTTGCAGGCGGGTGTTGGGCAGCGCCTTGCGCAACTGGCGCAGGCGTTCCCAGGGGTCCTCTTTCAGAAAGCGCACGCAGGCGTCGAAAGTGGCGCCGCCCCAGACCTCCAGGGACCAGTAACCCACCTGGTCCAACTTGTCACAGATCGGCAGCATGTCTTCGGTGCGCATGCGGGTCGCAATCAGGGACTGGTGGGCATCACGAAGGATAAGATCGGTAACTTCAATTTTTTTGGCGTTGCTCATATTCAATCCTCCTGTGGATTACCAGCCGGCGTGGGCCGCGATCGTGGCTGCGATGGCCAGCGCAATTTCGCTGGGGTGGCGTTTGGTGGAATAGTTCAACAGCTCCGGATGGCTGGGCACGAAGCTGGTGTCAAACACGCCAGCCTGGAAATCCGGATGATCCAGTATTTGCTGGTAATAGTTGGCGGTTGTGGTGATGCCATGCAGGCGCATGTCATCCAGAGCCCGCTTGCCGCGCGCGATAACTTCATCCCAGGTCAGTGCCCAGACCACCAGTTTCAGGCACATGGAGTCGTAGTAGGGCGGAATCTCGTAGCCCGTGTAGATGGCGGTGTCCACTCGAACACCTGGGCCACCGGGGGCGTAGTAGTGGGTAATGCGCCCGAAACTGGGCAAGAAGTCGTTTTTGGGATCTTCGGCGTTGATGCGGAACTGCAGCGCATAGCCCCGGTACGAAATATCCTCCTGCCGGTAGCTGAGGGATTCCCCCGCGGCGACCCGCAACTGTTCCCGGACAATATCCACCCCGGTAATGGCTTCGGTGATGGTGTGCTCCACCTGCACCCGGGTGTTCATCTCCATGAAGTACACCTCGTTGCCCGAGAGTAGAAACTCCACCGTGCCGGCATTCTCGTAGCCCACTGCTTTTGCGGCCTTGACGGCGAGGCTGCCGATGTACTGGCGCTGTTCCGGTGTCAGTTGCGGGCTGGGGGCGATCTCAATCAGTTTCTGGTTACGACGCTGAATGGAACAATCGCGCTCATACAGGTGAATGGCGTTGCCCCGGCTATCCGCTAGAATCTGCACCTCGATATGGCGCGGATTGACGATGCATTTTTCCATGAACACCTCGGCCGAGCCGAAAGCCTTGGTGGCCTCCGAAATCACCCGTGGGTACTGGGTTCTAAGCTCCTCCGGTGTATCGCAACGGCGAATCCCCCGGCCGCCACCGCCGGAGGTGGCCTTCAGCATCACCGGATAGCCAATCTCATTAGCCAGCTTCAGGGCCTCATCCAGATCGGCCAGATTGCCCTCGGAGCCGGGAGTAATGGGCACGCCGGCCGCCCGCATGCTGTCGCGGGCCTGGGTCTTGTCACCCATCTTGTGAATAACGTCGGATTTCGGGCCAATAAAGGTCAGACCCTTTTCTTCGCACAGCTGAGCGAAGCGGGCGTTCTCCGACAGGAAGCCATAACCAGGATGGATGGCATCGCAGCCCACCTCCAGGGCGAGATTGACGATGCGGGCGGGATCCAGGTAGCCGGCAATCGGATCCTCGCCCAGGGAGTAGGCTTCATCAGCGCGCTTGACGTGCAAGCCGTAGCGATCGGGCTCGGTGTAGATCGCCACAGACCGGATCCCGGCCTCGGCGCACGCCCGCACGATACGCACCGCAATTTCGCCTCGGTTGGCGATCAGTACTTTCTTCAACATGGGCGATTCCTCGTTTCGTCGTCCCGAATGAAGGTGTTAAAAGCCTAACGATGGCAACTGATGAGTTAAAATTGATATTATTTGGGTTATATATAAGTAATGACTTATGAATAGGTGAGGCGGGAGAACTTGTGCCATTAAGTGTCCAGAAACTGGCTAGCCGCCTTACATTTCGGCAGCTGCAGGTGTTCAAGGCCGTTTACGATCTGAAAAGCTACAGCAAGGCCGGTGATCTGCTTGGACTGACCCAGCCCGCCGTATCCAGCCAGATGCGTCATCTGGAGCAGGCAGTTGGGATGCCTATGTTTGAGTACGTGGGCAGGAAGCTGTATTGCACCGCCGCTGGCGAGGAGATGGCAGCTTGCGTAGGCTCGGTGTTTCGCGAGCTGACGGACATGCAGAACCGGATGGCGGCGCTGGAAGGTCGCGTGGCGGGGGATCTCAAGCTGGTGGCGGTCAATACCGCGCAGTATGTGGTGCCTTATCTTTTGCGGTCGTTTCTGCAGATTAACCCGCAAGTGAATGTTTCGGTCGCAGTGGTCAACCGGGCGGCTGCCCTGGAACGGCTGAGCGATAACAGCGGCGATCTGGTCATTATGGGGATGGTTCCTCCAGACCGGCCGCTGACCTCGTTTCCCTTTCTGGATAACGAGTTGATTCCGATTGTTCCTGATGGCCACCCACTGCTAAATCTGCAGTCTGTCAGTGCCGGGGAGTTTCTGAAGAACCAGCTTCTGACCCGTGAGCCCGGTTCCGGCAGTCGTCTGGCGCTGGAGGTTTATTGCCAGCAGCACCGTTTGAAAATGGAATCCGCCATGGAACTGGGTTCGAACGATGCGGTAAAACACGCGGTATTGGCGGGGCTCGGAGTGGCGGTGGTGCCGAAGCTCAGTGTTGTTTCAGAACTGGCACTGGGTTCGCTGCATGCCCTCAACATAACCGGCTTCCCCCTGCGCCGCAGCTGGTGCGTGGTCTATCCTCAGGGCCGGCACCCGACGCCGGCCATGCAGGCCTTTATTGACTACATCCAGCAAAATATATCGCAATTTGAGAGGGTGTTTAGAAGACTGGAGTCGTAGTGGTCGTATTTTCTGAGGACAGAGGGTTTGGAAAAGACTATTTCACTGGGGTTCGAGAGGGTGGGTTTGGAGCCCCTTCACAAAAATGTCGGAGGCCATGGATGGCCGGAGAGAAGCGCACAGGGATGTGCTTGTAGCGGTTTTTGGGAAGGGGCTCCAAATCCACCCCTCCCCACTATCCGAAGGCTAGGGCCAAAACAAGATGGCCCACGCCAATGCTAGCCGCCGAGCTTGCGAACGAGAATCTCATTGAACAGCTTGGGATTACCCTGGCCCTTGGAAGCCTTCATCAGAGGGCCCATGAAGCCGCCAAGCATCTTCTTGCGCTTCTTCGGATCTTCCTCGTTCTGGTATTGAGCCACCTGATCCGGCATGCCGGCCAGCACCTCATCCACCATGGCTTCCAGAGCGCCGGTGTCCGACACCTGCTTCAGGCCCTTGGCTTCGATAATGGCATCGACATCGTTGTTTTCGCCCGTCCATAGCGCCTCGAACACTTTCTTGGCACCGGCGGAAGACAGTGTGTTATCGGCGATGCGGGTCACCATGGCGCCCAGTTGTGCGCCGGTAATCGGCGCCTCGGCGACGGACTTCTCCTCCGCATTCAGGCGAGCGGAGAACTCGCCCTGAATCCAGTTGGCGGCCAGCTTGGCATCTTTGCCGTGTTCCACGGTTTCTTCGAAGAATGCAGCCAGTTTGGCGTCGGCAGACAGGATGCCGGCGTCATAGTCGTTCAGGCCGTATTGCTCCTTGAAACGCGCCCTGCGAGCGTCCGGCAGTTCCGGCAGGCGGCTGCGGGCGTCTTCGATGAAGGCATCGTCGATTTCCACCGGCAGCAGGTCCGGGCAGGGGAAGTAGCGATAGTCGTTGGCTTCTTCCTTGGTGCGCATCGAGCGGGACTCGTCCCGGTCACCGTTGTACAGGCGGGTTTCCTGCACAATCACGCCGCCGTCTTCCAGGATATCCATCTGCCGCTCCACCTCGTGGGCGATGGCCTGTTCCATGAACCGGAACGAGTTCAGGTTCTTGGTCTCGGTGCGGGTGCCCAGGGTGTCGGAGCCTTTTGGCTTCAGAGAGATGTTGACGTCAAAGCGCATGGAACCCTGGGACATATCGCCGTCGCAGATGCCCAGTGAAGTGACGATGCTGTGCAGCTTTTTGGCAAAAGCCACGGCTTCCTCGGCGCTGGTCATATCCGGCTCGGTCACCACCTCGATCAGCGGGGTGCCGGCGCGGTTCAGGTCGATGCCGGTCATGCCATGATAATCCTCGTGCAGGGATTTACCGGCGTCCTCTTCCAGGTGGGCGTGGTGAATGCGCACGCGCTTGGTGCTGCCATCGGCCAGGTCGATGTCGACGTAGCCGGGGCCAACGATGGGCTGGGCCAGCTGGGTGGTCTGGTAGCCCTTGGGCAGGTCCGGGTAGAAGTAGTTCTTGCGCTCGAACACCGAGCGACGGCCGATTTCTGCGTTGGTGGCCAGGCCGAACATCACCGCGTAGCGGAACGCCTGTTCGTTGGGTACCGGCAGGGTGCCGGGCATCGCCAGGTCAACCGCGTTGGCCTGGGTGTTGGGCTCGGCACCGTAAGCGGTGCTGGAGCCGGAGAAAATCTTGGTCTGGGTGGCGAGCTGAACGTGAATTTCCAGCCCGATCACGATATCCCACTGCATGTGTTCGTCTCCTAATCCGGGCTTATTGAGGTTCACGCTGGTGCCAGTCGGTCACCTGCTGGAACTGATGGGCGGCGTTCAGCAGGCGCGCTTCGGAGAAGTAATCCCCGATAATCTGCAGCCCCACCGGCAAGCCGTCGACAAACCCGGCCGGAACCGACATGGCCGGAATGCCCGCAAGGTTAATGGCGATGGTGAACACGTCTTCCAGGTACATGGACACCGGATCGGTGTTCTTCTCGCCCTGCTTGAACGCCGGCGTTGGCGACACCGGGCTCATCAGCACGTCCACTTCCTTGAACGCATTGATGAAATCCTGCTGGATCAGGCGGCGCACCTTCTGGGCCTTCAGGTAATAGGCATCGAAATAACCGGCGGACAGGGCATAGGAACCCACCAGAATCCGGCGCTTCACCTCGTTGCCGAAGCCTTCCGCCCGGGTGCGGGTGTACATGTCCATCAGGTCTTTCGGGTCTTCGCAGCGGTAGCCATAGCGCACGCCGTCAAACCGGGACAGGTTGGCGGACGCCTCCGCCGGAGCGATCACGTAATACGCTGCGATGGCCAGCTTCGCGTTTGGCAAGGAAACCTCCTTCACCGTCGCGCCCAGCTTTTCATACTCGCGAATCGCGTTACGAACCTGCTCTTCCATAGCAGGAGCCAGCTGGTCACTGAAGTATTCCTTCGGCAGGCCAATCTTCAGGCCCTTCAGCGGCTCGTTCAGGGTGGCCGTGTAATCCGGTACTTCCCGGTCAATGCAGGTGGAGTCCTTCGGATCGTGCCCCGCCATCACATTCAACATCAGCGCGGCATCTTCTGCGGTGCGCGCCATCGGCCCGCCCTGATCCAGGGAAGAGGCAAAGGCAATCATCCCGTACCGTGACACCCGGCCATAGGTCGGCTTCAAGCCGGTGATGCCGCACAATGCCGCCGGCTGACGGATTGAACCACCGGTATCCGTGCCCGTTGCTGCTGGCACCAGTCGTGCCGCTACCGCAGCCGCAGAACCACCAGATGAACCACCCGGTACCCGCTTGTCACCACCGGACAGGCCCCAGGGGTTGGTCACGGCGCCATAAAAACTGGACTCGTTAGACGAGCCCATGGCGAACTCGTCCATGTTGGTCTTGCCAAGGCACACCGCGCCAGCCGCCTTGAAGTTAGCCGTTACCGTCGCGTCGTAGGGAGGTACAAAATTATCCAGCATTTTCGAACCGCAACTGGTGCGAATGCCGCTGGTGCAGAAGATATCCTTGTGAGCAAAGGGCACCCCGGTCCACACCGTGGCCTTACCCGCCGCCCGCATCTCGTCTGCAGCCCTGGCCTCGGCCAATGCCTGCTCTTCGGAGATGGTAATAAAGCTGTTGTACTTGCCGTCTTCTGTCTTCAGACGGTCCAGGAACTGCTGCGTCAGCTCCACACTCGAAATCCTGCCACTCTCCAGCTCTCTGGAAAGTTCTGCTACAGACTTGTTATGCATGATAAATCCCGAAATCTCTGATGGACGACCAAATCACTCAATAACCCTGGGCACCAGATACAACCCATCCTCGGTAGCCGGCGCAATCGCCTGGAACGCCTCCCGCTGATTGGTTTCGGTAACCACATCCGGCCGCAGCTTCTGCACCGCATCCAGCGGATGAGCCATCGGCTCCACCGAATCGGTATCCGCGGCACTCAACTGATCCACCAGATCCAGAATATTGCCCAGATCCTTTTCCAGAGCCGAAACCTGCTCGCCGTCCACTTTGATGCGGGCGAGCACGGCAACTTTCTCGATGTCCTCGCGGGAAATGCTCACGTTGCCTCCAAAAAGCGTGTGTGAAAACAATTTAATGTCAGGTTAGAAGCCAGGAATAGCGTATGGGGATGCTTGTGAGGATGGCTTTCCAAAACTGTGCGAAGCCATGGATGGCGGAGCTCAAGCGACACAGGGATGTGCCGAAGGAGCGTGTTTTGGAAAGCCATCCTCACAAGCAGCCATGCTCCACGGTTAACTGCGCGCGGAATCCTGGCGACAACAAAGCCAGACATATTAGCAGAACCGCGCGCAACATTGGCCCCGTCTAAAGCCATAAAATGTGAGAATGGTAAGCCCCGAAGCCCCGATGGCGCCTTGCCTGAGTAGGTGCTCACTGCTAAAGTTGCCGCATTCTTTTCTGCAACCGCAACTCTCAGGTTGAAACAACACGAATGTTAATCAAAAGACTCCGAGGCTTATTCTCAAGCGACCTGTCCATCGACCTGGGCACCGCCAACACCCTTATCTACGTGCGCGAACGCGGCATTGTACTTAACGAACCCTCTGTCGTGGCCATCCGCACCAATAACTCCCAGAAAATGGTCGCTGCCGTCGGGTCCGAAGCCAAACGCATGTTGGGCCGCACCCCGGGCAATATTACCGCCATCCGTCCCATGAAAGATGGTGTGATCGCCGACTTCGTCGTGACCGAAAAAATGCTCCAGCACTTTATTCACAAAGTGCACGAAAACAGTTTCATTACCCCGAGCCCCCGCGTACTCGTGTGTGTGCCCAGCAAATCTACCCAGGTAGAGCGCAAGGCCATCCGCGAATCGGCCCTGGGTGCAGGCGCCCGCGAGGTGTTCCTGATCGAAGAACCCATGGCGGCCGCCATTGGTGCCGGCCTGCCGGTGGAAGAAGCCAGCGGCTCCATGATTGTCGACATCGGTGGCGGTACCACCGAGATCGCCATTATCTCCCTGAATGGCATCGTCTATGCCGAATCCGTCCGGGTTGGTGGCGACAAGTTCGACGAAGCCATCGTTACTTACGTCCGTCGCAACTACGGCAGCCTGATCGGCGATTCCACAGCCGAGCGTATCAAGCATGAAATCGGCTGTGCCTATGAAGGCCTGGAAGTGCGAGAAATCGACGTTCGTGGTCGCAACCTGGCTGAAGGTGTGCCCCGGGCCTTTACCCTGAACAGCGAAGAAATTCTCGACGCGCTTCAGGAATCCCTGGCCCAGATCGTCCAGACCGTGAAGAGCGCCCTGGAGCAGTCTCCGCCTGAACTGGCCTCCGACATTGCTGAGCGCGGCATTGTGCTGACCGGTGGCGGTGCGCTGCTGCGGGGCCTGGACAAGCTCATCAGCGAAGAGACCGGCCTGCCGGTCATTATTGCGGAAGATCCGCTGACCTGCGTAGCCCGTGGCGGCGGTAAAGCCCTGGAAGTGATTGATCGCGGTGGCATCGGAATGTTCTCCCAGGAGGGGTAACCCCGTGGGAGGGCTAAGCCATTAAGACCATATTCGTCCAGGGGCCGGTACCCGGTTTCCGGCTGTTTCTCGTCGTTCTGTTATCGGCAGCGTTAATCGCTGCCGATGCCCGTTTTGACAAGCTCACCACCGTCCGCAGCACTCTTGCCACCGGTCTGGCACCGGTGTACTGGCTTGGCAATGCCCCATATTCCTTTGCTGACTGGTTTTCCGGCCTGTTTGTTAGCCGTGATGATCTGCAGCAGGAGAACGAAGAGCTCAAAACCCGCCTGCTGATTCTGGAGCGTCGTGCTCTCAAGTACGCGGCTCTGGCGTCGGAGAATAACGAGCTGCGCCGGCTGCTGAATTCTTCCGAAGTACTGGATGACCGGGTCATTGTGGGCGAAGTGGTGGGGGTCTCCCCGGATCCGTTCTCCCACGAGATCATCATTAACAAGGGCGAGAGTGATGGTGTCACGACTGGTCAGGCGGTACTGGACGCAGAGGGCCTGATGGGCCAGGTGATCCAGACCAGCCAGTTCACCTCCCGTGTCCTCCTGGTGTCCGACAGCAGTCACGCCGTTCCTGTTGAGGTGGTACGTAATGGTCTGCGTTCGATTTTGCTGGGTAACGGCGAAACCGATGAGCTGGATCTGGTTCACGTACCGGATACTGCTGACATCCGCGAGGGCGACATGCTGGTCAGTTCCGGTCTTGGCGGGCGATTCCCCCGGGGCTACCCGGTGGCAGAGGTCAGTTCCATCGTCAAAGAGCCGGGGGAGCCTTTTGTGACCATTCAGGCCGCGCCCAAAGCCCGCCTCAACCAGAGCCGGCTGGTGCTGATCGTATTTCAGCCGGAAGAGCGTTCGGTGCCCGAAAATGGGCAGGCGGCCCCGGATAACGAGGAGGCAAACTGATGTTGTCTGTCATCAGTTATCCGCTGTTCGCCATCACCGTGGTGTTATCGTTGGTGTTGAGTATCTCCCTGTTCCCGGTGGACTGGTTTCAGTTTCGCCCGGAGTGGCTCGGACTGATTGTCTTCTACTGGACCTTCCGCGCCCCGGCCCAGTTTGGCATTCTGATGGCCTGGTGCCTGGGGTTGTTACTGGATATTCTCGAGTCTACCCCGCTGGGCGTGAATGCCATGGGCATGGCCCTGATCGCCTTTCTGGTGCTGACCATTCACCAGCGGTTGCGGATGTATCCGCTGCCCCAGCAGTGCCTGATGGTGTTTCTGTTATTGGGCATCAACCAGATGCTGGTACATTTCGTGAAACAGTTACTGGGTGCTGAAAGCGCCGGTTTCAGCTACTTGTGGCCAGCCTTGACGAGCGCTCTGGCCTGGCCTGTGGTCAGTGGCGTACTGGACACAATCAACCGTAAACTGGGATAACTGTATGAGCTGCCTCATTCTGGCCTCGGCATCACCGCGCCGCGCTGAGTTGCTGAGACAGATCGGTGCTGACTTTCAGGTGGCGCCTGCCGAGATAGACGAGACTCCGCAACCGGGTGAAGCGGCTCAGCACTATGTTGAGCGCCTGGCCCGGGAGAAAGCCTCTTGTGTTGCCGGTGAGGCCCCGGGTGCCTGGGTACTGGGGTCTGACACCTCTGTTGTTGTAGACGGAGAGATTCTTGGGAAACCGGAGTCCGATACTCAGGCTTGTGAGATGTTGCGCCGGTTATCTGGAAGAACCCATCAGGTGATGACCGCGATCGCTCTGGCGCAGGAGCAGAAGTGTCGGTCATTGGTGGTGGTCACCGATGTCAGCTTTCGGGAGCTCTCAGAAGCCGAAATTGTCGCCTACGTCGCCACCGGTGAACCCATGGACAAGGCGGGAAGCTACGGAATTCAGGGACTTGGTGGTATCTTTGTTCGGGAACTCAAGGGCAGCTACAGCGCTGTGGTGGGTTTGCCCCTGCAGGAAACCGCAGAGTTATTGGCAGATGCCGGCGACCCTGTCTGGCGCCACTGGCCATGCAGTAAGGAGAGCCAAGCATGAGTGAAGAGATCCTGATCAACGTGACTCCGGTGGAAACCCGGGTCGCCCTCGTTGAAAACGGCATGTTGCAGGAAGCCTATATCGAGCGCACCAGTCGCAAGGGGATTGTCGGCAACATCTACAAGGGCAAGGTCGTTCGGGTGCTGCCCGGCATGGAAGCCGCGTTCGTGGACATCGGCCTGGAACGGGCGGCTTTCATTCATGCGTCCGACGTCGTCAGTGGCCAGACATCTGGCGACGAACCGTCAGACGCCCCCAGGACCGTACCGGATATCCGTACCCTGTTGCGGGAGGGGCAGTCCCTGGTGGTGCAGGTAACCAAGGACCCGATTGGTACCAAGGGTGCGCGACTCACCACCCAGCTTTCCATTCCCTCCCGTTATCTGGTGTTCATGCCAGGCGTCTGCCATGTCGGGATTTCCCAGCGTATTGAAGATGATAATGAGCGCGCGCGGCTGAAATCCCTGATCGAGGAAGGTGCAGCGGAACACGATGATGTGCAGGGTGGCTATATCATCCGCACCGCGGCAGAGGCTGCCTCGGCCGAAGATCTGATTGCGGATATGACCTACCTGCACCGGCTCAGCCAGTCGATCCAGGAGCGCATTGCCAAAGCGCCGGCACCCTCGGTGGTCTATCAGGACTTGCCGTTGTTTATTCGCACCATCCGGGATCTGATCCGACCGCAAACGGAAAAAGTGCGTATTGATAGTCGCGAGAGCTATCAGCGGGTAATGGAGTTTGTTAAAGAATTCGTCACTGAGTTTGCTGAAAAGGTGGAGTACTACCCGGGTGAGCGGCCTATCTTTGACCTGTATTCGGTTGAAGATGAAATCCAGAAAGCCCTGAGCCGTAAGGTGCAGCTCAAATCCGGTGGCTATGTGATCATCGATCAGACCGAAGCGATGACGACCATCGACATCAACACCGGTGCCTTTGTGGGCCACCGCAATCTGGAAGAGACCATCTTCAAAACCAATCTGGAAGCCGCCCGGTCGATCAGTCGTCAGCTTCGGCTGCGGAATCTGGGCGGGATCATCATCATCGACTTTATCGACATGGAAGATCCCGAACACCAGCGCCAGGTGCACAGGATGCTGGAGAAAATGCTGGAACGGGATCACGCCAAAACCAAGATCACCGGCGTTTCCGAGCTGGGCCTTGTGGAGATGACCCGAAAACGCACCACCGAAAGCCTGGGTCAGGTTCTGTGCGAGCCGTGCCCGATCTGTGATGGCCGGGGATTCCTGAAAACCGCCGAAACCGTATGCTACGAAATCTTCAGGGAAATCCTGCGCGTTAACCGTGCGTATGAGGCCGAGAATTACCTGGTGATGGCGTCCCAGAAGGTGGTGGACCGCCTGCTGGATGAAGAGTCAGACAACGTTGCGGACCTTGAAACCTTTATCAGTAAAACCATTCGCTTCCAGGTTGAGCCTTTCTACAGCCAGGAACAGTACGACGTTGTTTTGCTCTGACACCTGAGCAGCAGGGCGTTGCAGGGAGCTGAGTCTTATGTCGATCCGCGAGCCGGACAGTTCGCAACCAGCCGAGGATGAGCGCGGTCTGGTTGCCCGCGGGTTGGCGGTCTTTGCCAGTGTGGTCTGGTGGTCCATCCTGACGCTGCTGGTGTTATTCGCACTCTATGTTGGTGTCGGTCGCCAGCTCACCTCTGATATCAACAGCTTTTCTGATGAACTGGCGGCTTCGCTCTCCGAAGCCACAGGCCTGGATGTGTCTGTTGGCCGTTTATCCTCCCAATGGTATTGGCTGGATCCTTCCATTACCGCCAAAGACATCACCATCAATTCTCCGGATTCAGACCGCATTGCCGCGGAACTTGAGCACCTGGAATTGCGGCTCGATTTTTTTGCCTCCCTGTTCCGCTTCCGCCTGGTGTTCCGCAATTTTGACGCTGACGGTCTGGCGTTAACGGTGGTGCGCCCTACCGAGGATCCGTTTATCAATCCGGTCGAAGAGTTTGCGGAGCTGGCCGAGCCGGGTGCGCCGGAACTCCAGGAGTGGATTCGCCTGGCTGGCCGCTGGTTGTCGAATCCGGAAGTCCGGGTGACACGGGTCAGCCTGGCGCTGGGCCCGAGCCGGCAGAACCTGCGTTTTCTGGATATTCCACAGCTTGATCTGTCCTACCAAGGCGGCTTGTTCCAGGCCGCAGGCCGGGCCATGCAGAGCGGTACAACCACACAGCTGGCCAGTTTTGCTCTGGTAGGACAGCGGTTTTTCAGGGGTGAGTTTACCGGTCAACTTTACCTGGATGTGGATTCCGGTCGACTGTTCGACGGCCTGATTGATGATCTGAACTGGCGAGGCATACGGGTTGAAGGCTTCGATCTGGGGGGCAGTGCCTGGCTAAGCTTTGAGGATGGCGAGCTGCAGCAGGTTCAGGGCCAGGTTCGCACCCCCTATCTTCAGTTAGGTGTTAACCGTGAATCTCTGGCGCCTCTTGAAGATATTCAGGCTCACTTCGGTTGGCGGCGGGGGGAGGCCCTACGTTTGCAGAAGCTTCGCTGGGACTGGATCGGCGATCAGGTTCTGCCGTTCAGTGTTCGCATCGAAGACGGTCAGGATGAGCTTAAGCTGGTGGCAGACTCACTGCCGCTCAAGCCTTTGCGGCGATTGGTTCAGGCCCTGGAGCTGCTGCCGGATGCTGCCAGTGAGGCGCTGGAGCATTACCAGCCTGCGGGTTTTCTGGACGATATGTTGTTTACTCTGCCAGAGCAGGGCTCCCGGTTCTCGTTAAGTGCCAGATTGCGGGAGTTCGGGGTGCGGGCCTGGTCTGGCGCCCCCCGCGCCGAGGGGCTATATGGCTTTATCCAGATGAATTCAGACAGTGGCAGGGTGACCCTGGATACACCAGAACCCGTCATGCTGGGCTTTCCGCAGTTGTTCAACACTGACTGGACGCTGGACTCCCTATCCGGAACCGTCGCCTGGACCCTGGAAGGAGGGATCACCAGGGTATTCTCCGATGATCTGGAGTTTCTCTATCGCTCAGATACCCGGTTAAGCGGCGCCTTTGACCTGCGGCTGGATCGATACGGAGAGGACAATCTTGGTTTGAGCGTCGGCGTAGACGGCGGCAATGCCGATATGCTGGCGGATTTCGTGCCGGCGAATGCTGTGGGTGAAGGGCTTTACGAATGGCTCACCAACAGTATTCCGGAGGCCAGCATTCGGGGGCAGTACTATGGCCACGGCCGTATCGATTCCGCCGCGCCGTCTGGATCGTTTGTTTCCTCCATGTGGTATGAATTCGATAACGCCACGATTCGATACGACCAGCGCTGGCCATCTGTGGAGCGGGCCAGCGGGCGGGTTGAGATCCAGAATGCTGACACCCGGGTAACACTCGCTCGGGGCGAGATTGGTGGGTTGGAGCTGGAAAACGCCAGTGTTCACGTCCTTCCCGGAGATGGGGAAGCTGGCACGCTGGTGCGCGTAGATGCAGTGTCGACGGTTCCGGCAGAGAGAATACCCTGGTGGCTGGCCAATACTCCGTTGGGGGAATTGTTGGGATACGGTAACACCCGTGCCCGTTATGACGGGGAGTTTGAGCTGAGTCTTGGGCTGGAGCTACCGCTATCGCAAGGGCAGGACACCCGGGTTACGGCGCAGGTAAAAACCGACAATGCCGGATTCCAATTACCGGATGCGGGACTTCGCTGGCGGAATATTCGGGCTGACCTGACTTACGACAGTGTTGATGGATTTTCCGGGCCACCGGTCACTGCTCGTTTTTTCGATCAACCGGTCAGTGTTGTTTTTTCCACCGCGGAGGCCGGCGACGCCATGCTGATACGCCAGCAAGGTGGTCTGAAGCTGCCAGGCTCCCTGGCGGCCTTTGGCCTGGCTAACGATGCGGCGCGCGGGCTTTCCGGAGAACTTGTCTACACCGCTGAGCTGGAATTAGGCGGTGCCAGCGAACCGGTGATTTCCCTGTTTTCAGACCTTGAAGGTCTGCAGGTGGATTGGCCCAAACCACTGGCAAAGACCGCGCGCGAGCGAACCCCCCTGTCGGTCCGGGTTGATCCGTTCCAGAGCGAAGGCGTGGCGATCGCTGCGCAATGGCAGGATCGTCTGGACGCTGAACTTCGTTTTAAAGAGACGGGCTTCGAGCTGGTCTTCGAACATTTGAATCTGGGCGCTCACCATCTGACCAATATCGCCATTGATGCGCTTGAGCTGGAGGACCGGTGGGTCGTTCATACCGACTCGGATCGGGCCCGGGGCAGGGTGGTGTTACCCAGAGAAGGAGGCACGGTAGAGGCCGACTTTGCAACCCTGCGCCTGGTACGGGAGACCAGTGCCGCAGAGCAGGACAACGAATTTCTGACTCTTGAGGAGCAGTTGCAGGCGTTCAGGGAGCTGGATATGGGAAATTGGCCCGACATTGATGCCAGAATCTCGGATCTCCGGCTGGATGGCGAGTCAGCGGGAAGCTGGCGTTTCAAGCTGCGCCCTGAACCCTATCGGTTGCGTGTGCAGGAGGTGGAAGGCCGGCTTGGATCCCTGGTGTTGTCCGGCGATATGACCTGGAGCATTGTGGATGACCGGGAAACGACCCGGTTTACTGGTAAGCTGGAGGGCGGGGCCCTTAAGGATCTGGAAGCGCTGACTGGCAGCACCATTCCGATGACCAACGAAGAAACGGCGGTTGAACTGGATCTGGATTGGCCGGGAAGCCCGAACAACATTGCTCTCAGCAAGATAAGCGGCACGGTCAGTGCCCGCCTGGACGACGGCATGATCATGGAGCAGAGCAATTCGGCGCAATTGTTCCGGATCTTCAACCTGCTGAACACTGATACGCTCTGGCGCAGGTTGCGGCTGGACTTCTCGGATCTGTACGAACGGGGCGTAGCCTTTGACGCCATTTCCGGTAAAGCCAACATCATAAATGGCCTGGTGACCATGGATCCGGAACTGCAACTGGTGGGTCCGTCCGGCGCGTTCAAACTCAGTGGCAATACCAACATGGCCGAAGAAACGTTGGATATGCGCCTGGTCCTAGTGCTACCCGTGACACAGAATCTGCCCCTGGCTGCCATACTGATGGGGGCGAGCGCCCCCATCGGCGGCGCCTTGTTCGTGCTCGATAAAATTCTGGGCGACCCGTTGAGCAAACTGACCAGTGCCACGTACAGTGTCACAGGAACCTGGAGCAATCCGGAAGTGGATCTGCGGGGCGTGTTCGATACCGGTGAGTAAGGAGGCCATGATGGTTCAGGTCGCGGCAATACAAATGGTCAGTACCCATGACATCGATGCCAACCTTGAAGAGGCCCGCAGACTGCTGGCTGAAGCGGCAGGCGCAGGGGCGAAGGTGGCGGTGTTGCCCGAGAACTTCGCCGTTCTGGCCACCGCGCAGATGCTGGAGTGCGGCCGCCGGGAGGCGAGTAGCGAGCCTGTTATCCGTCGCTTTCTGGCCGAGCAGGCCCGGTCATTGGGGCTCTGGATTGTCGGCGGTTCCCTGCCGTTGGCCAGTCGGCGAGATGGTTCAGAGATAACAGACCGGGTACGCGCCACCTGTCTGGTGTACAACGATCATGGCGAAGAAGTGGCCCGCTACGACAAGATTCACCTGTTTGACGCCATGGTTGAAGACGCCCACGGCCAGTATCGGGAATCGGATACCTTTGAGCCCGGTGATCAGGCGATTACGGTGGATACGCCGGCCGGACGACTGGGGTTGGCGATCTGTTACGACCTTCGCTTTCCAGAACTGTTCCGGGCCTTGAGAGAGCAGGGCGCCGAATGGGTCTGCCTGCCCAGCGCCTTTACCTGGCATACGGGCAATGCCCATTGGCACGCCCTGATACGCGCCCGCGCCATTGAAAACCAGGTCTGGATGGTGGCGCCGGGGCAAGGGGGGCAGAACAGTAGCCGGCGAAGAACCTATGGCCACAGCCTGATCTGCGATCCCTGGGGTAAGATCGTCAGTGAGTTCGACGAAGGTCCGGGCATGGCTTGCGCCAATCTGGACCTGGAGCAACTGCATCAGTTGCGAAGCCGTATGCCCGTGTGGGAGCACCGGCGGCTCTGATTACTGCTCGGCGTCGTCGATCCATTCCCGCAGAGCCCGGAACAGCTTTCGGGCCTGGCCGGTATTCTTGCCTTTTTCGACTTCCTTGCGGGCATTGCGCACCAGATTGCGCAGGTGCTGTACATCGGCCGAAGGGCAGTAATCAATAAACTCTCCTACCACCTTGTCACCTTCGGAAATCATCCGGTCGCGCCAGCGCTCGGCCAGATGGTGTCGGCGGGTATGCTCTTCGCTGCCAGCGTGGAAGGCGTCGATGGCACGGCCAATAGCTTCGGGGTCGTCCTCCTGGCGCAACACCTTACCAATGTACTGCAAGTGTCGCCGGCGGGCCTCACGCTGGGGAATCCGGCGTGATTCAATGATCGCCGCTTTCAGGGTCTCGCTGATGCTCAGGGTGGCCAGCTGTTCGTCGTTCAGGTCCAGCATGCGTTTGCCCAGATCCTGAAGCGCGTGCATTTCGCGCTTCAGCTGCGATTTGCTGGGGCCAAGGTCGTCCTGGAATTCGTCGTCAAATTGGTCAGTCATGGTAGGTCACAGGTTGCTCAGGCATAGAAAATGGTGGCCAGTCCCAGGAAGGCCATGAAGCCGACAACGTCGGTTACGGTGGTGAGTATCACACTGCCGGCCAGGGCCGGGTCAATGTTCCGGGATTTCAGGAACAGCGGCAAGACGGTGCCCACCAGCGCCGCCGCCACCAGGTTAATCACCAGTGCCGCCGCGATGATGGCACCAATCAGCCAGTCCTGGAACCAGACCACCGCGGCGGTGGCAACCACCACCGCCCACAGCAGGCCGTTCAGTACCCCGGACAGAAACTCACGGTTCAGCAGCCAGCCCACGTTGGCACCGCTGATCTGGCCAACGGCCATACCCCGGATCACCAGGGTCAGAGTCTGGCTACCGGCAATGCCGCCCATGCTGGCCACAATTGGCATCAGTACGGCCAGTGCAACGACTTTGGCAATAGTGTCTTCAAACAGTCCAATCACGGCCGATGCGGTAAAGGCCGTGATCAGATTGATGCCCAGCCAGACCGCGCGCCGGCGGGTGGTCTTCATCACCGGGGCAAAGGTGTCCTCGTCTTCATCCAGACCAGCCATACTCATCAGGGAATGGTCTGCGTCCTCACGGATAACGTCGACCACGTCATCGATGGTGATCCGGCCCAGCAGCTTGTTGGTCTCATCCACCACAGGGGCAGAAATCAGGTCGTAGCGTTCGAACAGAGTGGCGACCTTGGTGTCGGACAGGGACACGGGAATGGGTTCAATGTCCGTGTCCATCACTTCCCGAACGGTAGCCGCGGGATTGGATACCAGCATCCGGGTAATGGGCAGCATGCCGATAAACTCGTCCCGACGGCTGACCACAATCAGGCTGTCGGTCATCGGGGGCAGGCTGCGGTGACGGCGCAGGTAGCGCAACACAACGTCGATGCTGATGTCCGGCCGCACCGTGATGGTGTCGGTGTTCATCAGGCCGCCAGCAGTGTCCTCCGGGTAAGCGAGGACTTCCTCTACCCGCTGACGGTCTTGCTCATCCATGGTGTCCAGGACTTCCTGGATCACCGTGTCCGGCAATTGCTGAAGCAAGTCGGCCAGGTCATCCGACTCGAAATCTTCCAGAATGTCCGCAAGCTCCTGCGCGTTCAGCTGGCTCAGGAAGTAGCTACGAATATCGTCGCCAAGGTACTGGAGGACTTCCCCTTCCAGCTGCTTGTCGACCAGGTTCCAGAGCAGGGCCCGTTGGCGTGGTGGCGAGGATTCCAGAAGGTGAGCAATATCGCTGGGGCTCAGACCGCCATTCAGAATGCGGGCCACCTGCTTGAGGGCACCACTGTCCAGCGCTTCACTGAGTGAGCGAAGGCGTTGGCGGGCCTGGCTTTTTTCCAGAATGTCGGTCATTGAACCACCTGCGATCAGAAAACCTTTGCATTATAGCGGAGTTAGGTGGCACACGTGAGAAAGGATTGTAGGTGAATGACGAAACCGGAGGTTATTCCCCTTCACCAAAATAATCGTTGATCAGGGCAGCCAGCGCGTCGATGGCATCCTGTTCGTCCGGGCCATCGGCAACCAGTTCCACTTCGGTGCCCTGGCTGGCGGCCAGCATCATCACCTGCATGATGTTCTTGGCGTCTACGTCCCGGCCTTTGCCGCGGATTCGCACCTTGCTGTCAAAATCTGATGCGGTGGCCACAAGCTTCGCCGTGGCCCGCGCATGCAGGCCGAGTTTGTTGATGATGGTGATGGGGCGGCAAATCATAGGCGCTCAGATTTCTCCCCGGGTTTGAAGGTGTGGCAGTTCGGTGTGGCGCACCTGCACATTACGGTAATGATCGCGGAAATAGCGCCCGAGCTGCTCACACACATAAACAGAGCGGTGCTGGCCACCGGTGCAACCGATGGAAATGGTCATGTAACTACGATTGCTGTCGGCAAACGAGGGCAGCCAGGTATTCAGGAAGCCCGTGACGTCATCCACCATCTGACGTGTCAGCGGTTCCCGTTCCAGAAATTCGATGACCGGCTGATCAACGCCGGTGTGCTTGCGCAGGCTGGTGTCCCAGTATGGATTGGGCAGGCAGCGGACGTCGAAGACATAGTCTGAATCCACCGGCACGCCATGTTTGAAGCCAAAGGACTGGAACAGCAGTGCCAGTTCCTGATCCTTGCGACCGGCCACGCGCTGCTTGATCATGTCGCGTAGCTCGTACATGGAGAGCCCGGTCGTGTTGACGTAAAGATCGGCCAGCTTTGACAGGGGTTCCAGTAATTGCTTTTCGTTGGTGATTGCCTCCCGCAGAGACGTCTTGTCATCGCTCAGCGGATGCTTGCGGCGGGTTGCGTGAAAGCGTTGCAGCAGTGACTGCTCGTCGGCATCCAGGAATATGATTTCAACCTCGACACCGGTCTGCTTCAGTTGCTGGTAAATGGTTTCAAAATTGGCCAGCTCGGCGGACAGGTTACGGGCATCAATACTGACGGCCATTTTTTTCAGCCGGCCGGGCGCTTCCTGGGTGGCCGCCTCTCGGGTCAGCGGGAACAGCAAGCCAATGGGCAGGTTGTCGATGCAGTAGAATCCCAGGTCTTCCAGCACATGCAGGGCCGTACTCTTGCCGGAACCGGATCGGCCACTGACGATAATCAGCTTCATGGGACTGTTTCTCCTTCAATCTGCCTGGCAGCCTGTCCAGATATCAGGCTGATCTCAGTGATTACTCTCCGCCATACGCTGGTAAAGGGTCGCGGGATCTTCACTTTGGCGCAGCCGGGCGCAGAAAGTGCTGTCATTGAAGCGCTCCGCCAGTTGGCTCAGTAACTCCAGGTGTTCACTGGTGGCTTCTTTGGGGACGATCAGGGCAAACACCAGATCTACCGGCTGGTTATCGATAGCATCAAAGTCTACCGGCTCTTCCAGAGTCATCAGTACGCCGATGACGCGGTCCAGGCCTTCCAGTCGGCAGTGGGGGATGGCAATACCCTCACCGATACCGGTGCTACCCAGGCGTTCGCGGGAGACCAGATTGTTGAAGATCTGGGTGTCGCTGAGGATTTCATCCTGAAAGTGAATCCGTTCAGCGATGAACTCCAGCACACGTTTCTTGCTTGAGGCCGGCACCTTACAGAGGGTCAGTTCAGGGGCAAGAATATTGTCGATGGTCAGGGATGGCTCGCTCATGGATCGACTGCATGTCCGTAAAAAAAAGGCTGCGGCCGGTTAGCCCCGCCGCAGCTCGTTTCATGAAACACCCGGTAAGGTTCGCGCTTCAGCGACCGCCGTTACCGTGCATCCGGTCTACGTTCTTTTCCTTGTGCTTGAGGATCTGACGGTCCAGCTTGTCGACCAGAGCGTCGATTGCGGCGTACATGTCCTCACTTTCTGCCTTTGCGTGAATCTCACCACCAATCACGTGCAGCGTGGCTTCCGCCATCTGGCGCACCTTCTCGACCTCCAGGGTGACCTGGCAGTTACTGATGTGGTCGAAGTGACGCTCCAGCTTCTCGAGCTTGGTGTTGACGTAATCCTTCAGAGCGGGAGTCAGTTCTACGTGATGGCCTGAAATGTTGAGTTGCATAGGCGTCTCCTGTTGTCATACTGCCGGCGTGCTTGCCGGCTTGCGTGCCAGTGCATCATGCACCGGCGAAAGTTTAAACCAGGCGTTTTCGTTCGTTCGAGGGAGGAATATGCATGGCCTCCCGGTATTTGGCCACGGTACGCCGCGCCACGTTGATTCCCTGTTCCCCTAGCATGGCTGCAATTTTGCTATCGCTCAATGGCTTTTTCGGGGTTTCCTCGGCAATCAGTTTCTTGATCATCGCCCGGATGGCTGTAGACGAGCATTCGCCGCCCTCGGCGGTGCTGACGTGGCTGGAGAAAAAGTACTTCAGCTCGAAAATACCGCGGGGCGTGTGCATGTACTTCTGGGTGGTAACCCGGGAAATCGTGGACTCGTGCATTTCCACCGCCTGGGCAATGTCAGACAGGATCAGAGGCTTCATGGCTTCTTCGCCCTGATCGAGGAACCCTTGCTGGTGTTCAACGATGCGGGTGGCCACTTTCAGCAGGGTTTCATTCCGGCTTTGCAGGCTCTTGATAAACCATTTCGCTTCTTGCAGCTGGTCGCGCAGGTAGGTGTTATCGGCACTGCTGTCAGCCCGGCGGATCAGTGACGCGTAGCTGGCATTCACCCGGATACGCGGAGCGATTTCCGGGTTGAGTTCAACCCGCCATCGGCCTTCGTGTTTGCGTACGATGACGTCCGGGATAACGTAATCCGGTTCGGCCCGGTCCACGACATCGCCAGGGCGCGGGTTCAGGCTGGTGATCAGGGCCAGTACCTGTTTCAGCTGGTCTTCCTTGAGCCGGCTGCGGCGTAACAGCTGCGCGTAGTCCCGGTTGCCAAGCAGGTGTAGGAACTGGGTAACCACCAGTCTCGCCTGGCGCAGCCAGGGGGTATCCGGTGGCAGCTGGTTGAGCTGAATCAGCAGGCATTCCTGGAGATCCCGAGCGAACACGCCTGGCGGGTCGAAGTGTTGCAGGCGGTGGAGTACCGCTTCCACTTCGTCCAGTTCCAACGGGTCTTCTTCGGTTTCGTCCAGCAGGCCTGCGTGAATGTCCTCAATGTCAGACGTCAGGTAGCCGCGCTCATCCACAGCATCCAGCAGCGCGTGGGCAATGGCCTGATCCCGCTCGCTCAGAGGCGTCAGGTTCAACTGCCACTCGAGGTGATCCTGCAGGGTTTCGGTAGGCGAGTTCCGGGTTTCGAAATCCGATTCGTGCTCGTCTTCGCCTTTGCTGGCCGGAGCCGGGGCAGACTGGTAGATGTCGTCCCAGGCGGTATCCACTGGCAGATCATCGGGAATGTTGTCCGGAATATCGTTCTCGGACGACCAGTCAGGGCCGTTCTCGGTTTCGTCCCAGTCCGGGCTCGCGTCCTGGTGGCTGTCGTCCTGGTTGGCCTCAGAGCTGGAAGCTTCACTGTGCTCGTGCTCTTCGCGCTCGTCGCCTTCAGGGTGCTCATCGTCCTCTGAGGTTTCCAGCATGGGGTTGGACTCCAGCGCCTGCTGGATTTCCTGCTGGAGATCGAGGGTAGAAAGCTGTAGCAGGCGTATGGCCTGCTGCAGCTGGGGCGTCATGGTCAGACTCTGGCCCAGCTTAAGCTGTAATGAGGCTTTCATAACCATGGCTCAAGATCCATAACTCATGGGCATCCCGGTTGTTGCTTTGCCGGCGCACAGGCCGAAAAAAATGTTGTACGCTGGTTACTTGCCATTGTCTGTGAACAGTATAAGCAAGTTTTTTGCCGAGTTTACTTGCTACAGATCATCAAAACAATCAGACCTCGGATAAACCCTGTTTTATCAGGTCAGAGCCGGAACTCATCACCCAGATACACTTCTTTCACCTGCTGGTTTGCCAGAATGGCTTCGGCATTGCCGGAGGCGATGATGTGGCCGCCGGAAACGATGTAGGCATTCTCGCAGATGTCGAGGGTTTCCCGAACGTTATGGTCGGTAATCAACACGCCAATACCTTTATCTCGCAGGTGCCGGATAATGTGCTTGATGTCACTGACGGAGATAGGGTCTACGCCCGCGAAGGGTTCGTCCAGCAGGATAAACGCAGGCTCCATGGCCAGCGCCCGGGCGATTTCAACCCTGCGGCGTTCGCCGCCGGATAGCGCCATACCCACGCTGTCACGGATGTGAGTAATATGAAACTCTTCCAGCAACTCTTCCAGCTTGGCCTCCCGTTCCGCCCGACTCATGCCTTTGCGGGTTTCGAGGATGGCCATGATGTTGTCCCGCACGGTCAGTTTGCGAAACACGGAGGCCTCCTGGGGCAGGTAACCGATGCCCTTGCGGGCGCGCCCATGCATTGGCAGCGGGGTGATGTCCTGGGTGTCGATGGTGATCCGGCCGTGATCCGCAGGCACCAGGCCCACGATCATGTAGAAGCAGGTGGTCTTGCCGGCGCCGTTGGGGCCGAGCAGGCCGACAATCTCGCCGGAGCGAATCTCCAGAGAAACGTCCAGCACCACTTTTTTCTGCTTGTAGCTTTTTGCCAGATTACTGGCCCTGAGAACTGCCATCCGAACCTTTCCCGTCACTGGATTGAGCTGAATTACGAGGCTGAATCACCATTTCCACCCGGCCGGAGCCGCCGTCGGATGGCGTGCCGCCTTCCGCAGTAACAACGCGGCGAACGGTGTCGTAGTGGATGACGTCGCCCCGGAATACGTTGCCGTCTTGTTCAATAACGGCCTGGCGTTCAAAAATAACCAGGTTTTCATCGCCAGACCAGGTGATGTTCAGGGCCCTGGCATCGGTCGTGCCTTCGCCTTCCTGGCCGGGTTGCCGGTAATGGGCGGGGTTACCGGCGGCTTCAATCCGGCTGACACCCTGTTGGTTGCGGTAAAGTACCACCCGATCCGCGTCCAGCCGGGTTTCGCCCTGAATCAGTTCGACAGCGCCGGTGTAAACGGCCGTTCCGGCGCTTTCATCCAGGCGGGCCGAATCTGCACTGACCTTTATGGGGATATCGGAATCCAGGTTGAATGCCGATGCCGGTCCGGCCAGCAATGCCATGGCCAGAATCGCTGGCCGGCAGAAAGATCGTTTACCTGACGGTTTCATATTGTCCCTCTACCCGGGAGTTGAGTTCGAGAATGCGTTCGTTGATCCAGGCTTTCATGCCGGTGGAGCGGGTGACGCCGAAAGGCTCGGTGATGGTCACCGGCTGGTCGGTGTAGACGGTGCCGTTGCTGTTGTCCAGGGTCAGTGCCTCGGTTTCAAGAACGGCTTCGCGGCCTTCGGACTGTCGGGTCAATCGGACGTTCCCCATAAGTTCCAGCTTTTCATTGTTCTGCTGAAGGCTACCTTCATTGGACTCAATGAGCCAAGGGTCGGGGCTGCCCTCACTGAAAAGCCGGGCTATTGGCGTATCCAGATGAGCCGTGCCGGTTGCTTCAAACTGCTCAATTCTGGGGCTTTTGAGATCAATCTGGAGGTTCCCTTGCTCATCCCAGGCGCGGTATTGGCCGCCGATCACAAAGCCGTCGGGCTCTGCGGGCCCCCGTAGTTCGCTGGCGGCATTCCGCGGACTGACAGGCTCGTCACTTTGCCACAGCAGAAAAACGGTTGCTGTTACGGTGGCGGCAAGGGCCAGGGCTGTAATCCGCCGTTTGCCACGATCGCCGAAAAGCCGCTCGGTGATCATGCTGGCTCGTCCAGATAGGGGGCAAGAGTGTTGTCCAGGTGCCCTTGCGCCCAGAGCAGGAGATCGCAGGCCTCGCGCACAGCGCCCTGTCCACCGGGGCTGCGGGTACAGTAGTCGGCGTGTTGCTGAACCAGCCAGTAGCCGTTGGGTACCGTGATGCCAAGGCCGGCAAAACGCAGCGCGGGCAGGTCGGGCAGGTCGTCGCCCATGTAGGCAATCTGCTCCGGCGCAAGGTTCATATCCCGGATCAATTCCAGCAATGCAATTTTTTTGTCTTCGCGACCCTGCATCAGGTGCGGGATGCCCAGGTCCGACATTCGTCTTTCCGTAAGCGGAGAGCGTCGTCCGGTAATCACCGCCACGGTGATGCCTGCCTGCATCAGTTGTTTCAGGCCCAGGCCGTCAAGAATGTTGAAGGCCTTGAGTTCATCGCCGCTGGCACTGAAATAGAGGCGGCCATCGCTCATGATGCCGTCCACATCCAGGGCGATCAGGCGAATGTCCGAGGCTTTGGCCTTCAGGGCTGCGTCCCAGTGGGTTTGTAACGGATGCGCTGTCTGAGTCATCAAATCACTCCGGCCCGCAGCAGGTCGTGCATATTAATAGCGCCCACCAGGGTGCCGTTTGCGTCGGTAACCGGCAAGGCGTTGATCTTCATTTCTTCCATGATATTCAAGGCTTCTGCCGCCAGGTGGTCTGCCCGGATGGTTTTGCCGTTGCGGGTCATCACGTCCTGGATGGGGGTAGTGTGCACATCCACGGATTTGTCCAGGGTCCGGCGCAGGTCGCCATCGGTGAAGATGCCCGTCAGGGTGCCGGCGGCATTAACGACCGTGGTCATACCCAGGCCCTTGCGGGTTATTTCCAGCAGTGCCCCGCTCAGGGTTGTGCCCTCGGCAACCTGAGGAATCTGGTCACCGGTGTGCATGATGTCGGATACCCGCAGCAGCAGGCGGCGTCCAAGGCTGCCGCCAGGGTGGGAAAACGCGAAATCCTCGGCGCTGAATCCCCGGGCTTCAAGCAGCGCTACGGCCAGGGCATCCCCCATGACCAGGGTGGCGGTGGTGCTGGAGGTCGGGGCCAGGCCCAGCGGGCAGGCTTCAATGGCCACGCTGACATCCAGGTTGGCAACGGCCTCCTGTGCCAGTACGGAATCGGGTTTGCCTGTCATGCTGATCAATGGCGCGCCCATTCGCTTGATCAGAGGGAGAATGGTGACCACTTCGCTGGTGCTGCCGCTGTTGGATATGGCGATGACCACATCCTGGGGTGTTATCATGCCCAGATCGCCATGGCTGGCTTCGCCGGGATGAACAAAAAAGGCGGGCGTGCCCGTGCTGGCGAGCGTGGCGGCAATCTTGTTGCCGATGTGCCCCGATTTGCCCATACCTGTCACCACAACCCGGCCTTTGCAGGCCATGATGACCTCGCAGGCGCGGCTGAAATCACCGTTTATACGGCTTTCCAGCGCTTCAATGGCTTCGCGCTCGATGCGGATTGCCCGTAGGGCCGAGTTGCAAAAGTCCTGGGTGTTGAAGGTATTTGATTCGGTCATGTCGGCTGGCTGTCTGCTCGATCTGGGATTTGAGGGCGAAGTATATCACTTCTGGTGCCCCGGGCTCGCCTGCATCAGGGATTCTGATCATTGCCATCAAGACATTTTACGTTGCTTTAATTGAGGTCTGGGAGAGCTTGTCATAATGTAGGCGCTCCTTGAAAGGGATGGATTATGGAGTCATCTGCGTACATAACACTTAGGGATGTGGTGTTTTCCCGTTCCGGGCGCCGGATTTTTGATGGAATCAGTCTGGATATTCCCAAAGGGAAGGTGACTGCCATCATGGGGCCCAGTGGTACCGGTAAAACCACGCTCCTCAGGCTCATCGGAGGTCAGCTTCGCCCGGATTCCGGCCAGGTGAGTGTGGCAGGCCATGACGTGCCCCGGCTAAAGCGCAAGGCGCTTTACCAACTGCGCGAAAAAATGGGCATGCTGTTCCAGAGTGGCGCGCTGTTTACCGATCTCAGTGTTTACGAGAACGTTGCCTTCCCGCTGCGGGTGCACACGTCGCTACCGGAAGACATGATCCGGGATATCGTGCTGATGAAGCTGGAAGCGGTGGGCTTGCGGGGTGCCAGAAAGCTGATGCCCTCAGAGTTGTCCGGTGGCATGACCCGGCGCGTCGCTCTGGCCCGCAGTATCGCACTGGACCCGGAGTTGATCATGTATGACGAGCCCTTTGCCGGGCAGGATCCGATTGCCATGGGCGTGCTGGTCAAGCTGATCCGGGATCTCAACAGTTCCATGGGGTTGACCAGTGTTCTGGTGTCTCACGACGTGCCTGAATCCCTGAGTATTTGCCATTACGCCTGCATTATTGCCGACGGCAAGGTGATCGGTGAGGGCACTCCCGAGGAGCTGCGGGCGCATCCGTCTGAGCGGGTTCAGCAGTTTCTTGAAGGGCAGCCTGATGGCCCGGTGCCGTTCCATTACCCGAGTGGCGATGCGGCGGCTGATTTTGGTGTGGGAGGGCGGTCTTCATGATGGATCGTATTGCCGGCCTGGGTCGTATCGGGCTCGCGATCATTGCCTCCTTTGGTCGTTCCGGGCAGTTTCTCTTTGGTGTGCTGGCCGGCGTCCCCCGTCCGGCCACAGGTTTTCCCCTGCTGGTCAAACAGCTCTACGCAGTCGGCGTGTTGTCGCTGGCGATTGTGGTGGTCTCCGGATTGTTCATCGGGATGGTATTGGGGCTTCAGGGTTATACCATTCTCAGTGATTACGGCTCGGAGTCGGCGATTGGCCAGATGATTGCGCTCACGCTGGTACGCGAGTTGGGGCCGGTGGTGACGGCCCTGCTGTTCGCCGGTCGCGCGGGCTCCGCCCTGACGGCAGAAATCGGCTTGATGAAGGCGACGGAACAGCTTTCCAGCATGGAAATGATGGGGGTGGATCCATTGCGCCGGGTCATTGCTCCAAGACTTTGGGCCGGTTTTCTCGCCATGCCGGTACTTGCCATGATCTTCTCGGTCGTGGGGATCTGGGGCGGCATGCTGGTTGGCGTGGAATGGCTGGGTGTGTTCGAGGGCTCCTTCTGGGGCAACATGCAGTCCTCCGTCGATTTTGTGGACGATGTGCTTAACGGCTTTATCAAGAGTGTGGTGTTCGGATTCGTGTGTGCCTGGATTGCGGTCTACCAGGGTTATGATTGCGTGCCCACCTCCGCAGGTATCAGTTCGGCGACCACCAAAACCGTGGTGTACTCATCGCTGGCGGTGCTCGGTCTCGATTTCGTACTCACCGCCGTCATGTTCGGTGATTTTTAACAGGATTCAGGGAGCCTTTCATGGCACAGAGAAGCATAGAAATCATTGTTGGGCTGTTCATGATTGCCGGCCTGGCCGCGCTCATGTTTCTGGCACTGCAGGTTAGCGGTCTGTCGCCGAAATCCGCGGAGCAGACCTACACGCTGTACGCGAATTTCAACGATACCGGAGGCCTGACGCCCCGTGGCAAGGTTTCCATGGCCGGTGTCACTGTCGGTACTATTGAGTCCATCACCCTGGACAGGGACACCTTCCAGGCGAGGGTAACCATGTCCATCCATGCCGAGGTTGATAACATCCCGGCCGACAGTGCAGCAGTAATACGTACATCCGGACTGCTGGGTGAGCAGTACATTGATATATCGATTGGCGGGGACCTGGAATCGCTGAACGCGGGGGATACCTTCTATTCCACCCAGTCTGCCATGAATCTGGAACGGCTGATCAGTAACTTTGCCTCCGGCCGCTGAGCCAGAGCAATGCACAGGAGAAAGTAATGAGTGCCCTTAAACACCGTATAACGTTGATGATTGCCATGCTCGCCCTGGTGGTGGGTCAGGCCTGGGCAGGGCCGGAGGAGGATCTGAAACGTTACGTGGACGAGAACACCCAGAAGCTGGTGCAGAAGCTCAACGCCGAGAAAGGGTTGTACGAAAAGGATCCGGAGGCGTTCTATGCCAGCATGGATGAAACCCTTGAGGAGTTTGTCGATTTTCGTCGGATTGCTGCCCGTGTAATGGGCCGATATGCCCGCCAGACCACGCCGGAGCAGAGGGATGCTTTTGTCGAGAAATTCAAGCGCAGCCTGTTTGACAGTTATGCTCAGGCCCTGGTTTCCGCGGAAGATTTCGAGATCATCGTCAAGGAAGCCACCATCCTTCCTCAGAATGAGGATCGCGCTTCGGTAGAAATGGAATTGATCAGCGCTTCCGGTAACCGTTATCCGGTCACTTACTCGATGTACCGGACAGGTGACGACCGCTGGATGATGGAGAACGTCATCGTAGAGGGCGTTAACATCGGCCTTGCCTTCCGGGATCGCTTTGCTCAGGAAATGGAAGAGAATCGCGGCCAGGTTCAGGCGGTCATTGACGGCTGGGGTGACGCGGTTGAGGCCCTGAATCTGGACGAGCAGGTGGATCGTTCATGAGTGATCGGTTGCCGGGCATCGTCCGGAACGGCAAAACTCTTTGCGTAACCGGCGATGTCGATGCCGACACGGTCCTGGCGCTGCGCAAGCAGGGCGAACAGGAAATACAGCAGGCCGATGGGACGCTTGAGGTTGATCTGTCCGGGCTTGGCACCGCGCACAGTGTGGTGCTTTCGATGCTTTTGTGTTGGCAGCGTCTGGCGCTAAGCCGACATTGCCATCTCTCCTTCACAGGCGCCAGTGAGCGACTTCGTTCTCTGGCCGCACTCAGTAATCTTCAGGATCAGATTCCCGGATTTGCCGAGCACAGCTGACCGGCGCCCGGGAATTGGTTACAATTCCGCCCCTGATTTCAACTTAGTCGAGGAATCCTTATGGACGCCGCCCAGGTTACCGAACTTGTCAAAGAAGCCCTGCCCGGTTGCGAGGTTCAGGTACAGGTTGATGGCAACCACTATCTTGTTGTGGTGGTGGGTGACGTATTTGAGGGACTGCCCACCATCAAACGGCAGCAAATGATCAACAAGGTGCTGTTCCAGCATGTCATGGACGGCACCATTCACGCCCTTCACCCGAAAGCCTTTACCCCGAGCGAGTGGGCCGATCAGCAGGCCGGGGCCTGAACCGAACAGGATAATTACCGTGGACAAACTATTGATCAGGGGCCGCAAGCCCCTGGATGGCGAAATTCGCATTTCCGGTGCCAAGAACGCGGCCCTGCCCATTCTGGCGGCGACATTGCTGGCGGATGAGCCGGTCACCGTCGGCAACCTGCCGCACCTGAACGATATTACCACCATGATCGAGCTGCTCGGTCGCATGGGGGTGGAGCTGCTCATTGACGAAAAGATGAGTGTTGAAGTGCACGCCAACACCATCAAGCACTTCCATGCACCGTACGAGCTGGTAAAGACCATGCGCGCCTCCATACTGGTGCTTGGCCCGCTGGTGGCACATTTTGGCGAAGCCGAAGTCTCCCTGCCGGGTGGCTGTGCCATCGGTACCCGACCGGTTAACCTGCACATCCACGGTCTGGAAATGATGGGTGCCGACATAAAGGTGGAGAATGGTTACATCAAGGCCAAGACCAATGGCCGGCTGAAGGGTGCCCACATCTTCCTGGATACGGTCACCGTAACGGGTACCGAAAACCTGATGATGGCAGCTGCGCTCGCCGAGGGTAAAACCATCCTCGAAAACGCGGCCCGTGAGCCGGAAGTGGTGGATCTGGCCGAGTGCCTGATCGCCATGGGTGCCGATATCAAAGGCCACGGTACCGCGACCATTGAAATCAATGGTGTGGAGCGCCTGCACGGATGCCACTACAACGTGTTGCCTGACCGGATTGAGACCGGAACCTATCTGGTGGCGGCGGCTGCGACCGGTGGCCGGGTGAAAGTAAAAGATACCCGGGAAGATATCCTGGAAGCGGTGCTGCTCAAGCTGGAAGAGGCGGGGGCGCACATCACGACCGGCCCGGACTGGATTGAACTGGATATGAAAGGCAAGCGGCCCAAGGCAGTCAGCCTGCGGACCGCGCCGTATCCGGCGTTCCCCACGGATATGCAGGCTCAGTTTGCGGCCATGAATGCGGTGGCCGAGGGTTCAGGAACCATCGTCGAAACCGTATTTGAAAACCGCTTCATGCACTTGCAGGAACTGATCCGGATGGGCGCAGACATTACCCTTGAGGGTAACGCTGCCATCATCAAGGGTGTCGAACACCTGACCGGTGCTCCGGTCATGGCGACCGACCTGCGGGCCTCGGCTAGCCTTGTGATCGCCGGCCTGGTGGCAGACGGCGATACCATTGTCGACCGCATTTACCACATTGACCGTGGTTACGAGTGCATTGAAGAGAAATTGCAGCTGTTGGGCGCCAGCATCCGCCGTCTGCCAGCCTGAATTTGACCAACGGGAACCCGGAAGGATACATGACAGATTCCATCACCATCGCCTTGTCGAAGGGTCGCATTCTGGAAGAAACCCTGCCGCTGCTGGCGGAAGCCGGCATTGAGCTTGTCGACGATGTGAAAAAGTCCCGCAAGCTGGTGTTTCCCACCACCGACCCGAACGTGCGGATTCTGATCATCCGGGCGACCGATGTGCCGACCTATGTGCAATACGGTGGCGCCGATCTGGGCGTTACCGGCAAGGACGTTCTGATGGAGCACGGGGGCGACGGCCTCTACGAACCGCTGGACCTGAACATCTCCCGCTGCCGGCTGATGACCGCCGGAAAAAAAGGCGAGCAGCCACCGGCCGGCAGGATTCGTGTCGCCACCAAGTTCGTCAACCTGGCCCGGCGCTATTACGCCGCCCAGGGCCGGCAGGCCGACATCATCAAACTCTACGGGGCCATGGAGCTGGCACCGATCCTGAATCTGGCCGATGAGATTGTCGATATCGTGGACACCGGTAACACCCTCAAGGCCAACGGGCTGGAGCCAAGAGAACTGATTGACCACATCAGTAGCCGACTGGTGGTTAACCGGGCCTCCATGAAGATGAAACACGGCCAGATAAACCCCATAATCGAGAAGATGTCCGCGGCCGTTGAACGACGCCGCGATTCGTAGTGTTACTCCAAGACAGGATCTGAAAAATGACCGACAGAATCACCAGACTGAACACCACCCAGAGCGACTTTGACAGTGCGCTGGCCCAGCTGCTGGCCTGGGACGACAGTGTGGATCATCAGGTGAATGAGTCGGTTCGGCATATCCTGCACGAGGTGAAGACCCGGGGCGATGCGGCAGTGCTGGAGTTTACGGCCAAGTTTGATCGCCTGGACGTTGGCTCCATGGCTGAGCTGGAAATGGATAAAGGCCGTTTGCAGGCAGCTTTGGACCGAATTCCCCAGGATCAGCGCGAGGGTCTGGAAAAAGCGGCGGAACGCATCCGTGACTACCACGAACGCCAGAATCAGCAATCCTGGCAATACCAGGACGAAGACGGAACCGTGCTGGGCCAGAAGGTAACGCCGCTGGATCGCGCCGGTCTGTACGTGCCGGGTGGCAAGGCGGCCTATCCTTCGTCGGTACTGATGAATGCGATTCCGGCCAAAGTCGCTGGTGTGTCTGAAGTTATCATGGTGGTGCCGACCCCGGATGGTGTGGTGAATGACATGGTGCTGGCAGCGGCCGCCATTGCCGGGGTGGACCGCGTGTTTACTATCGGTGGCGCCCAGGCCGTGGCTGCGCTGGCGTATGGCACGGACACCGTACCCTCTGTCGACAAGATCGTCGGCCCCGGTAACATCTTTGTGGCCACCGCCAAGCGCGAAGTATTCGGAGTTGTCGGTATCGACATGATTGCCGGCCCTTCGGAGATACTGGTGATCTGTGACGGCAAGACCGACCCGGACTGGATCGCCATGGATCTGTTTTCTCAGGCTGAGCACGACGAGCAGGCCCAGAGCATTCTGGTCAGCCCGGACGCAGACTTCCTGGATGCGGTGCAAGCCAGTATCAACAAGCTGCTGCCGACCATGGAGCGAGAAGAGATTATCCGTACCTCCATGCTGGGACGGGGTGCACTGATTCAGGTGGCAGATCTGAAAGAAGCCGCCGAAGTGAGTAATCGGATTGCGCCGGAGCACCTGGAGCTCTCAGTGGAAGACCCGCAGGCCATGCTCGACGACATCCGCCACGCCGGCGCGATTTTCATGGGCAGGCACACGGCCGAAGCCCTGGGTGACTATTGCGCGGGTCCGAATCACGTCTTGCCGACCAGCGGCACCGCACGATTCAGTTCACCTCTGGGCGTGTACGATTTCCAGAAGCGCTCTTCCCTTATCGGCTTTACCGCTCAGGGTGCCGACCGTATGGGGCGGGTAGCGTCGGTTCTGGCCCGTGGCGAAGGTCTGACAGCACACGCACGTTCAGCGGAGTACCGGATCAATGAGTAAGTACTGGAGTGACCTGGTCAGTGAACTCAAGCCGTACGTGCCGGGTGAACAGCCAAAAATGGCCAATCTGGTTAAGCTGAACACCAACGAAAACCCGTTCGGCCCATCGCCAAAAGTGATCGAAGCCATTCAGAGAGAACTGAATGACAGCCTGCGTCTGTATCCGGACCCGGAAGGCCAGGCCCTGAAAGATGCCATTGCCGAATATCACGTGGATTTTGGAATCAACCCCAAACAGGTGTTTGTTGGCAACGGTTCCGATGAAGTGCTGGCGCATATCTTTCAGGGGCTGCTGAAACACGACAAGCCGATCCTGTTTCCGGATATCAGCTATAGCTTCTACCCGGTGTATTGTGGCTTGTTCCAGATCGAAAGCGCGGTTATTCCATTGACCGACAGCTTCGAGATCGATCCGAACGACTACAGGCGTGACAACGGCGGCATTATCTTCCCGAACCCGAATGCGCCGACGGGACGCTACCTCGGACTTGGGCATGTAGAGGATATCCTGCAGGCCAACCCGGATAGCGTGGTGGTGGTTGATGAAGCCTATGTGGATTTCGGTGGCGAGACGGCGATTCGCTTGGTAAATCAATACCCAAACCTTCTGGTATGCCAGACCTTATCCAAGGCCCGTTCATTGGCTGGCCTGAGAGTTGGCTTTGCGGTTGGTAATGAAGATCTGATCGAGGCTCTCAATCGAGTCAAAGACAGCTTCAATTCCTATCCGCTGGACCGTCTGGCTCTGGCTGGTGCCGTGGCTGCGTTTGAGGACAAGCAGTGGTTCGAGGATTCCTGCAGTGGCGTGATCCGCGAGCGCGAGCGGGTGACGAGGGAGTTGGAAACTCTGGGTTTTGAGGTGTTGCCATCCAAGGCAAACTTTGTTTTTGCCCGCCATCCCGGCCATGAAGGGGCTGAGATTGCGGCGAAGCTTCGGGAGCAGGGCATTATTGTCCGGCACTTCAACAAGCCACGAATAAGTGATTTTCTGCGAATCACGATTGGTACCAGTGACCAGAACAATGCACTGATAAAAGGCCTGGATGCGCTGTAGTCGAATGTCGAAGTAGAACGAGGAATCGGCGCGCTGAGTTACGCTGGCGTTTCAGCTTCGAGGTGCCGCAAGGGTCAGCAGGGGTTTCCGGAAACCGCTACAAGCACATCCATGTGCGCTTCTCTCCGGCCATCCATGGCCTCCGACATTTCCGGAAACCCCTGCTGACCCTTGCTTTCAAACGTTGTGCACGCCAGCTGCCATGCGTCCAGAAACCGAAATGTGTTCGAGGTGTTTAATGGCGAGCAGAAACGAGATTATAGCCAAGATAAATCAATGGCTTCAGCCGGATACCTTCCAGGATTACTGCCCGAATGGCCTTCAGGTTGAAGGCGGCGAGCAGGTTATGACCCTTGTGACCGGTGTGACGGCCAGCCAGGCACTGATTGACGCAGCAGTCGCACAAAACGCAGACATGATCCTTGTCCACCACGGCTACTTCTGGAAAGGTGAAGATCAGGCCATCCGTGGCATGAAGAAAAACCGGATCAAGCAGTTGCTGGATAACGACATCAACCTCGTCGCTTATCATTTGCCACTGGACGACCATCCGGACTATGGCAACAACAGGCAATTGGCCGAAGTGCTCGGAATCCAGAATCCGAGGCCGCTGGGTGGCCTGGTCTGGCAGGGAGAGTTGCCGGAGCCCTTGTCAGTAGAAAAGTTTGAGTTAGAGATGGCTCGGGCTCTGCATAGGCAGCCGTTGCACGTTGGTGCAGGGGCAGACAAAATCAAAACCGTCGCCTGGTGTACGGGCGCCGCTCAGGGCTTTATCAACGTTGCCTTGGAGGCGGGCGTAGACGCCTACATCAGTGGTGAAATCTCGGAGCCGACAACTCATACCGCCCGGGAATGCGGCATTCATTACTTTGCGGCGGGCCATCACGCGACAGAGCGTTATGGAGTGCAGGCGTTAGGGGCGGCGATTGCTGAGGCGTTTGGTGTTACACACCGTTTCATCGATTGTGATAATCCGGTATGAAAATCGTTGTCAGGCTGCGCGTGGCGCAGCCTCTGATTCCGAATCAAGCCGGGCGCTTCTCGCCCTTGTCCAGGCCGTAGTCCTCGGCAAGCGTGCCTTTGGCCTCAGGGTCGGCCTTGGGTGCATAATCCCTGGGGGGTTCTGAAGGCTCGCCATCACTGCCATGCTCCAGTCTGCCCTTGGATTTCTGATCCAGCTCTTCCATCCAGTCTTCGTCATTGCACAGACGGTTGGCGCCGCGGGCCATATGCTGGTTCACATCCCGGTAGGCGTCGTTGAACCGGCGCAACAGGTGCGCGGATTCCATAAAGTGCTCGTTCACCTGGGCCTGATAGCGCGTAAACTCGCTGCGCAGCTCTTCAATCTGCTGCTCCGCCCGGCGCTGCCGCAACGTTGCTCCCTGGCCGGAACGGCCAACCAGAATCCCGATGACAATGCCAACTACCAACGCGGCAACTGCCGCCAGAATCAGGTTTGTCATATGAAAATCGTCCTTATATTGCCTGGAAGTGAGCCAATCCCCGTAAACGGAGTATAACGCCCCAAACCGATTGAGCCCATGCTGAAACACTGAGCCAATCGTCGTATTGCCCCGAGAGCCGCCCGGCGTGGCGAAAAAACGCGAAATAGGCGACAATACCGCGCCGATTTTTCACTCGACTCAACTATTCAGGAAGCCTGATGACTGCAGCTACGTCCTCCGATACCGTTGCGAACCTGACCCCTTGGGAGCGTTACCAAAAGGATCTTGAACGCCCGGATTTTCACAAGGACCCCGCCCAGGTAGATGCAGTCCAACGCCTGCAGGCACTGTACGATAAATTGGTGGCTGCTGAAAACGAGCGCAACAAAGGGTTGGCCAAACTGCGCCGCAAACTCAAGAAGGGCCGGGAAGAGCCGGTTAAAGGCCTCTATTTCTGGGGCGGTGTTGGCCGGGGTAAAACCTATCTGATGGACACCTTTTTTGAGTCGCTGCCATTCGAGCGCAAGATGCGGGTGCACTTCCACCGTTTTATGCAGCGCGTTCACAACGAATTGAAGGCTTTGAAAGGGGAGAAAAACCCCCTTGAGATGGTGGCTAAAAAGTTTGCGGACGAGACCCGTGTCATCTGTTTCGACGAGTTCTTTGTTTCCGATATTGGCGATGCCATGATCCTTGCCACGCTGATGGATGGGCTTTTTGGTCGTGGTGTTACTTTGGTGTGTACGTCCAATATCGTCCCCGATGGCCTTTATAAAGATGGCCTCCAGCGCGCGCGGTTCCTGCCTGCCATTGAGCTGGTAAAGAAGTACACCGATGTGGTGAATGTGGATGGCGGCGTGGACTATCGCCTGCGTACCCTGGAGCAGGCAGAGCTTTATCACTGTCCGCTGGATGATGAGGCGGATATCAGCTTGCGGAACAGTTTCGACGCCCTGGCCGTCGAAGCGGCGAAGCACAGTAAAACCATGGAAATCAACGGTCGCAAGATTCCGGCCCAGGCCCACGCAGACGATGTGGTCTGGTTTGACTTCAAAGACGTGTGTGACGGCCCCCGAAGCCAGAATGATTACATCGAAATGGCGCGCCAGTTCCACGCCATTATCGTCAGCAATGTACCGGTGCTTGGCGGCGACAAGGACGACCAGGCGCGCCGTTTTATCAACATGATCGATGAGTTCTACGACCGCAACGTCAAGGTCATTATCTCCGCTGCAGCGCCCATCACCGAGCTCTATTCGGGCGGGCGCCTGAGCTTTGAATTCGAGCGCACGGAATCCCGGTTGCTGGAGATGCAATCCCAAGAGTATCTCGAAGCGCCCCACAAACCATAACCAGAATCATAAAGAACCAACAGAGAGGTCACAGCATGAGTCAGGACAACGTTGTCATCGTGAGCGGTGTTCGCACCCCCATGGGTGGTTTTATGGGTAGTCTTGCCCCGGTTTCCGCGCCGGAACTGGGCGCAATTGCCATCGCTGAGGCGGTGAAGCGCGCCGGCCTGCAGTCTGCCGATATTCAGGAAGTCATTATGGGTAACGTGCTGCCGGCTGGCCTGAAACAGGGGCCCGCTCGCCAGGCCATGCGCAAGGCGGGACTGCCAGACAGTACTGGCGCCACCACCATTAACAAACTTTGTGGCTCCGGCATGAAAGCCACCATGTTTGCCCATGACCTGATCAAAGCCGGCTCAAACGACATTATGGTAGCCGGTGGTATGGAGAGTATGTCCAACGCGCCTCACATTTTGCTGGGCGCCCGCCAGGGCTACCGCATGGGGCCTGGGCAGGCGCCCCAGGACCATATGTTCCTGGATGGCCTCGAAGACGCCGAGACTGGCCGTTTGATGGGATCTTTCGCCCAGGAAATGGCGGACAAGAAAGGCTATACCCGGGAAGAAATGGACGACTACGCGATTTCTTCCCTGAATCGTGCCAAGAAAGCGATTGAAGAAGGCCTGCTCAAAGAAGAGATCATCCCCGTTACCGTCAAGACCCGTAAGGGCGAGGTGGTGGTAGAGGATGATGAGCAGCCCCACAACGCCAACATTGAGAAGATTCCGACACTGCGCCCGGCGTTTGCCAAAGACGGTACCGTGACTGCGGCAAACGCGTCTTCCATTTCTGACGGCTCCTCAGCACTGGTGCTGATGCGTGAATCCGAAGCCGAAAAACGTGGCCTCAAGCCCCTGGCGCGGATCGTTGCCCATAGCACTCAGTCCCAGCATCCCAGCGAGTTCACCTGTGCGCCAGTGGGCGCGATCCAGACGCTTTTCCAGAAAACCGGCTGGACCAAGGACGATGTTGACCTTTACGAGATCAACGAAGCCTTCGCCATGGTGGCCATGATGCCTATCAAAGAACTGGGCCTGGATCCGGACAAGGTGAATATTCACGGTGGCGCCTGTGCCCAGGGGCATCCGGTTGGGTCTACCGGTTCCCGTCTTCTGGTTACCCTGATGCATGCCCTCAAGCGCTATGGCAAAAAGAAGGGTGTTGCCGCGCTCTGCATCGGTGGTGGTGAAGCCACCGCAATGGCGATCGAAATGCTGTAAGACGACAGGTGGTTGCACTCCTGAATCTTGTCTATAGTGAGGGAGTGCGAGCCCCGGCTGAACAGAGAGTGACAGCAAAATCATACTTTTGACTGATCAAAGCCCCCGAAAGGCTTAGCTATAGTGCAATCATCACGGCACTGTGTGTACAGCCGTCAGGACACCTAACACCAGAACAATCGAGCAGCGACTCAGAACAACAACGGAGTAGCCTTCCAATGACAAGAAAAACTCAACCGTGGCAGCGTTGGACCAAGTTACCACTTGCCGTAGCCATAGCCGCCGGTGTGTCCGGCCAGGCAGCAGCATACTCGTTCTACATGGGTGATGTTGAGGCTCAGTTCAATACCACGTTATCTGCCGGTGCTTCCTGGCGAGTAGAAGAAGCTGACAAGCGTCTTCTGGCTCCGCACGATGGTCGGGGTACTGCTTCCACCAACAACTATGACGACGGTAACCGCAACTTCGATAAAGGCGATACCATCTCGAAGATCGTCAAGGGCAACAGTGAGCTGTTCCTGGATTACGCAGTCGACAGTCAGTATCTGACCCGAGTAGGCGGTTTTGTTCGTGGCCGTTACTGGTATGACTTTGAACTCAAAGATGAGAATCGCCGTTACGTAGAGCTCAATGAGAAAGCAAAGGATAACGCGTCAGGCGGCGAAATTCTCGATGCCTATGTGTTTTCTGACTGGTATTTCGGCAACATCCCCGTGAGCCTGCGCTATGGTAAGCAGGTAGTGAGCTGGGGTGAGAGTACTTTTATCCAGGGTGGTATCAATACCATCAACCCGGTAGACGTTCAGGCGTTCCGTGCTCCAGGCTCCGAATTGAAGGATGCGTTGCTGCCGGTTGAGATGTTCTACATGTCTGCCGGTGTCACTGAAAACGTCTCCGTTGAAGCCTTCGTTCAGGCCAAATGGGAGCCGGTGCGCCCGGACGATTGCGGAACCTTCTTCTCTACCATTGATTTTGTCGCTGATGGCTGTGGCCCTATCTGGCCAGCGGGTGATGTGAGTGAGGCTCAGAGTCAACTCATTGACGCCACAGATGGTCTTGGTCTAGGTGGTTATGCCATTAATCGCGTTGCCGATGTGGATGCAGATTCCAAGGATCAGTTCGGTGTGGCTGTTCGCTGGTATGTGCCGGCGCTGAATGATTCCGAGCTGGGCTTCTATTACATTAAGTACAACAGCCGTCTGCCGTACGTCAGCGGTGTGCTGAACGATGGTCCTGGGCCCCAGGCGGGTGGGTTCCCTGAGTACTTTATGGAGTACCCGGAGAACATTGACCTCTACGGTATCAGTATCAACACAACCACGCCCGGCGGCTGGTCACTGGGTGCCGAGTACAGCTTCCGTGAGGATGTGCCCCTTCAGTGGAACGCTTTTGAGCTGATCTATGCTGGTCTGCAACTGCCAACCAACCCTAATGATCCAAATTCGACGCCTGTTAGCCTCTTGCAACAACAGCGGCAAAAAGAACTTGGAGCGGACTTCGATATCAACGGTCTGAGGGCTTCTGGCTATGACCGTTACAATGTCTCCCAATTCCAGTTCACGCTGATCAAGTTCTTCGATCAGGTTATGGGTGCCAGCCGTCTGTCCCTGATCAATGAAGTGGGTATGACCTGGGTACACGATCTGCCGGGCTACGACGAGGCACGTTATGGGCGCTCCGGTACTTTTGGCGTAGGTCCGGTGCCCACGCCTGCGGGTGATATCTGTCCCCAGCTGAATCTGAACCCGGACTACTGTGAGAACGACGGCTATACCACAGACTTCTCCTGGGGTTATCGCACGCGTCTGGTTTGGGACTACCCGAACGTGTTTGCAGGCATTAACCTGTCGCCGCAGCTGGCCTGGAGTCACGACGTAGAAGGTTATTCCCCGCAGCCGGGTGGTGCCTTCAACGAAGGAAGCAAGGCGCTTGGTCTGTCCGTTCAGGCGGTTTATCAGAACAAGATCACAGGCAACATCGGCTACACAAACTTTTTCGGTGGCAAACCGTATAACGAGTTGACCGACCGTGATTTCGTGAGTGCGAGCGTTTCCTACTCATTCTGAACCGGACCGAATTCGTTCAACGAGGTAATTTAGATGAAATTAAACAAGAAACTACTGGCCACAGGTGTACTGGCTGCAAGTCTCTTTACCGGTCAGGCCTGGGGCGCGGTTTCTGCAGAAGAAGCGGCCAAACTGGGAGACACTCTGACCCCGATGGGTGCAGAGAAGTCCGGTAACGGTGGCGCCATCCCGGCGTGGACCGGCGGGTTAACGACTCCGCCAGCCGGTTACAAAGGCGACGGTATTTATGTGAATCCGTTCCCTGATGAGCAGCCTGAGTTTGTTATCGATCAGAGCAATGTTGATCAGTACGCCGACAAGCTGTCTCCAGGCCAGGTGGCGATGATTCGTCAATACGCTGATTACAAGATTCCGGTGTATCCGACCCATCGTACGGCGGCGTACCCGAAAGAGGTGATGGACGAGACCGTTGAAAACGCCACCAAGGTGGAGTTGATTCAGAACGGTAACGGCCTGGGTAATTATGAGAGCGCGACGCCGTTCCCGATTCCCCAGAACGGCCTGGAAGCTATCTGGAACCATATCACCCGGTATCGCGGTGGTTCGGTGCAACGGAACGTTGGCCAGGTTACTCCGACGGCCGGTGGCGACTACTCAGTGGTCAAGTTCCAGGACGAGCTGACATGGCGGACTTACCTCAGCGATTATCAGCAGGGTGAAGACGACAACGTTCTGTTCTACTTCAAACAGGCCATTACCGCCCCGGCCCGTCTGGCGGGTAACGTACTGCTGGTTCACGAAACCATTGACCAGGTGGCAGAGCCGCGTCGGGCGTGGATCTACAACGCCGGTCAGCGTCGGGTTCGTCGTGCACCGCAGGTTGCCTACGATGGCCCGGGTACTGCAGCCGACGGCATGCGTACCTCTGATAACTTCGATATGTACAACGGGGCGCCAGACCGCTACAACTGGGAGCTGCTGGGCAAGAAGGAAATGTACATCCCGTACAACTCCTATAAGCTGGTGGATCGCAGCCTGAGCTATGACGAGATCATCAAAGCCGGCCACATCAATCAGGAGCTGACCCGTTACGAGCTGCACCGGGTATGGCACGTGCGTGCAACTCTGAAAGACGGTGAGCGCCACGTTTACGCCCAGCGTGACTTCTACATTGATGAAGACTCCTGGCAGGCGGCGGTTATCGATCATTACGATGGCCGTGGCGAGCTCTGGCGTGTAGCAGAAGCACATGGAATGCAGTTCTATGACCAGAACGTACCCTGGTACGCCATCGAAGTACTGTACGATCTGCTTTCCGGTCGTTACCTGGCTCTTGGCCTGACCAACGAGGAAAACCAGCCGTACACCTTTGGTGTTGATCGTCAGTCCCGGGATTATACGCCGGCGGCTCTGCGTCGCGCTGGTACCCGTTAATAGCGGCTCTTCAAAGCTGTTAGAAAAAGCGAGCCGCCACGGCTCGCTTTTTTTTTGCCGTTTGATCTTGTCTCCCGCGTTAAAAATTCGCCTCTAACCTCTTTTTTCCCCGTCAATTTTTTGCAGCAGGCACCTGCTTTAGTTTAACCTCTCCCTGAAGACTCATACTAAAGGCGTACCCCATGCAGGGCGCCATGCCGTTTTCGGCAAGAGCAAGACTCTTATTTTCCGGTTCAGGCTTTCGTCTGGCCGGTTTCAAACGGGGCAGTGCGTGAAATCCTTTAAAGAAGGCTGTGCAGCCAACGACGAGTTCCAGACCGCGAACAGTGGTCTACAGAGCGGTGAGCTGGTGCGGGATCTTATGGAGCACCGGCTGCGGGTTCCCTCTGTACCAGGCGATACCCTGGCAAGGCCGGATCTGGATCGAATAATCTGCCAGGCCTTGCAGCCGGGGCGGTTGCTTCAGTTAGAAGCACCGGGAGGCTATGGTAAAACCCACGCACTGGTCAGTGCGCTTGCCAGTGAACCGGATGTGAATGTTCGCTGGATCGCCCTGAATGCCGGCGACAATGCCCCCTCCCGTTTTCTGTCAATACTTGCGATAGCGTTAGGGCTGGCAGAGGTGCTGCCGCCCAATGGCGGTACCTTTGAAGATCATTTGACCATGCTTCTGGTCAATCGAGGTCGGCAGGCCCGCGAGGCCAGAGAAGTGCTGGTTCTGGACAATGTCCATTATCTTACCAATCCGGCGGTCAGCGGCTTATTGCATCAGCTGGTCACCCATCTGCCGTCGGGTCTTTCCGTTGCCATGGCTTCTCGGCTTCCGGTGCCCTTTGAGAGCCACACACTGGAATTGAATGGCAACTACACCAGGCTGGGACCCGATATTCTGGAGTTTTCACGGTCTGAAACCTTTGAGTTTTTTGCGAAAGCGCGCTCCGACAGCCTGATTACCAGCGTCGCGATTGATCATTTATTCGGGCTGACTGAAGGTTGGCCAACGCCACTGGCACTGTATCGGCGGGAGCTGAAACAGGGCGGGGAGCGTCGGGCCCTGCACGAAACCCCTTCGGTAGAGCGTTTCCTGAAAGACTGTATTGCGGCCCAGCTGGGGTCCGCTCAGTTGAAATCACTGCGGGCGATTGCCGAGATGGACAGCTGTTCGGATGAGTTGTTTTTCGCTATCGAGCCTTCCGTGTCAGAGTCGGGGATGCCACCGTCTGAGGCTGCTGATCGTGGTCTGCCCTTGAAGCCGGTCCCTGGCCGGGGCCGGTGGTATCGCCTGAACCCATTGCTACAGGCCTGGCTGCAAACCCCGGTGATGGGGGGCTACATCACCCGAATGCTTATGGCCAGCCGATGGTTCGAGCAGCGCCAGCAATTCCCGGAAGCATTAAAGTATGCGGTCCTGGCCGGTGATAGCGATGAGGTCGTGCGCATTGCCTCCGAGAGTACCGAGGCGCTGTTACTGGGCCAGGATACTGCCTCTTTGTTGAGCTTGAGAAAAAACCTGCCTGCAGAATTGCTGGAGCGAAGCGCCCGGCTGCGTATTGTTTACGGCTGGGTACATGCCATTGGTGGTCAGTTCCAGCAGGCAAAGCAGCTTCTTGAAGGCTTCAATGACCGGGACCGGAACGAGCATGAGGGCCGCATCTACGCTTTGAAGGCGTTTATATTGCGCGGTGAGGGCTTTGTGCAGCCCGCGTTGGCCATGGCTGACAAGGCGCTGGCGATGGGTAGTATGTCGACCCAGGCGCAGTTGGTGACTCAAATTGTTCGTTCGAGCGCGCTTTGTGCGGCCGGGTCTTTTCAGGAGGCTCGGGATGCCAATCGCGTTGCTTCCAAGCTGGCCCGCGAAGCTGGCGATTCGGGGTCCGAGGCCCTGGCGGTATACGCCCATGCCCGCATTGAACTGGGCAAAGGGGCACTGCGCCACGCGGAGCAACTGTTGCGAACCGGGCTGGATACGGCCATGCAGGAGCTTAGCCGGCCGGCACGAATCGGGGAAACCCGCCTGCAGCTGAATCTGGTTCTGGTGCTCTGGCATCAGGGGCGTCTGACGGAAGCCGATCGACTATTGGTCAACTGTGCCCGTCATGCCGAACAGACCCGTGATCTCGGGTTGCTGCTCGCCATGGCGTTGAGGGTACTGATGTGTCGCGCCCAGGGCCGGATGGATGATGCCTTCGTCTGGGTGGGCCGGGCAGAGCGCACCATGCATACCTGGCAGGTGGATGAGAGCCTGTACGTACCGGTTCTGGAAGCGTTGAAGGCCAGCTGTTGGCTGGCTCAAGGCCAACACGACAGTGCGACGCAGGCGATCGCCAAACTGGAACCTTACCGTAAAGGTGGATGTGTTCCAGAGCTTTTCCCGATGATGCCAGGCCTGCTGGATTGCTTGCAGGTGCGGGCTGATATGGCCAATGGCGACCTGGTGAGAGCCCGGGAACATCTGGATGCTGTCTCAGAGAAATACGAGGGCGGCATGCCCTGGGGGCTGCAGCTGCATGCGGGTTTGCTGGATGCTGTTCTGCTGGAAGCCGAGAAAGGCCTTCCTGCCGCCCGGAAGAGGCTGGAGAGCGTCGTTGCCCAGGCGAGCCGGGAGCATTTTATAAGCCCCTTTGCAGAGCTTATGAAAGAGCTTGGCCCGTTGATGGACAAATGTTATCGCCATCTTGATAACGGGGACTTCACCGCAGCGCTTGGGCGGCTGTTTGGTTGTGAGCCCGTGGCACCGGCGGCAGACCCCCTGGCCGAGCCTATCAGTGATCGAGAGCAGGGCGTTCTGGAATTGATCGCCCAGGGGCTATCGAACCAGGAAATCGCCGACAAATTGCACATTTCGCTGCATACCGTGAAAACCCACGCCAGAAGGATAAACGCCAAGCTGGATGTTAAATCACGGACACAGGCAATTGTCCGGGCCCGGGAGCTGGGGCTGCTGTAATACCGCAGCCCCGCAGGGATTATTCGTTAGCTGTTTTCGGCCAACAGTGTTTCAATTCGCTGGTCTTTCTCCGCCCAGATCTCACTTACCCATCGCTGGAAGTCGACCCTGACCTCCCGGTTGTTTTCGTAATCCATTCCAAGAAAACGCTCCGGCACTTCGCGGGTGCGAATATCGATCACGATCTTGCGCACCCGTCCGCACAGGTAGTCCCAGATGCCGGGTCGACCACCGGGATACACGATAGTGACATCCAGCATGGTATGAATCATCTCGCCCATGGCGCCAAATACAAAGGCCGTGCCGCCCGCTCTGGGTTTCAGCAGATGCTTGTAAGGTGAGTTCTGGCGCTGGTGTTTTTCCGGGGTGAAACGGGTGCCTTCCATAAAATTGAAAATGGTCACTGGTGTGTACCGGAATTTTTCACAGGCGGCCTTTGTCGCTTCAATGTCCTTGCCTTTCAGTTCCGGGCGTTTGGCGATCTGTTCCTTGGTATGTCTGTGCATAAACGGGAAATCCAGAGCCCACCAGGCAACTCCTAACAAAGGCACCCAGATCAGCTGCTTTTTCAGGAAGAACTTCAGCAGTGGGATTTTGCTGTTCAGTACATATTGAATAGCGGGAATGTCAGCCCAGCTCTGATGGTTGCAGGTGACAAAATACCAGTGCTCCTTGCTGAGTTCTTCCGCACCGCGGACATCCCATTCCACCCGGTGGAGCAGATTCATCAGGGTGTTGTTGAAGCCGATCCAGTACCAGGCAATGGCATTCAGCACGATAGTGCACGCCTTACGAAACGGCTGGACTGGAACAATGAGTTTGGCCAGTGCTACCAGCAACAGTAGCGGAAGGAACAACAGGGTGTTGGTCAGTATCAACAGCACCGCAAGGATGCCTTTTAGCGGCGCGGGCAAGAAATCAAGCATCGGAGAATCTCGAATCTGTCAGGTTCAGGGATTAGCCTTCAAACGGGCTTACTTGGCCACCGGATCCGCCGGGCAGGAGGGTCGTGTCCGGAATGGCGGATGCCAGCCGTTCAAACTGCGCAGGGGTCCGGTCACCCAGCAGGGTTCTGAATTCCTCGTCGTAGAACTCCAGATTGTTGTAACGGATCATGGCGCGAATCTCTTTTATGTACTCCTCACCACGCTCGGAATAGCCAAGCAGGCCTTCTGCAAGCTCCCACCCAGACAGGGGTTTCTGGGCATTGCGATCAGCGAGCCGAATATCACGAACTGTTTGATAGGTGGGATGACGGTTCAGATTCTGAATGTAGGAGCGCACGGAGTAATAAGGTGACGGGAATTTTGCCACTTCGTGATTGGCACCTTCGATTCGGCTCTGCGGCACCAGCCCGCAGCCCCGGGAGAAACACCATTGACCAAAGAGATTGTTACCTTCGGTCGCAAACCGGGAGGTCCCCCAGGCGGATTCATTCGCTGCCTGAGCCAGGATCAGAGACGGAGGAATGACATCGAGGCGTTTCCTCAGCAGGGCAAACTGCTGGTCACTTCCGGCCTCCGCCTCAATACGCAGTCGATCTCCCTGGCTCGTCAACCATGCGAGCTCATCTTTGGTCAGTGCCGCCTTTTCTTCAAGCGAAGCCAGATATTCACGCTCAAGCAGAATACGGGAATTGGCGAGAACAATTCTGGGATAGAGGTAAGAGAAGAACGCGACTTTCTTTTCAGTGGTGTCCTGATAGCTTGAGAAGTCGGGAAGACCCTCATTCGCCCAATTTGGAAGCGGGGGCAGAGAAGACAGGGTAACTTCGCCTTCCCCTTCTCCTGGCAGGGTGTTCTGACTTGCGGTCGGTGTGTAGATGGCACCCGCAACAGCAAACGCAAACAACGGCATCAGCAGCATCAGCGCCCGGTTAACTGCAGTCATAAACCCCTCGTTACTATCGATATGGCTTGAATTATAACAGGTTATACGGGGCTGTCCGCGGTTCAGGTTTTAAGGCGCAGAGGATTCCTCAACAAGGGTTGCGAGCAATAGCCCGGTTTTCATTTCCGGGCCGGTATCGTCGCTGATAACCAGGAAGACCTGATTGCCGGCCGCGGTATAGAAGCCGCGCATCTCGTATTCTCCGGCGCTGGTAATCGAAATGCCCCCTTCCAATGTTGTTGTGAAGCTGCCATTAAATTGCATCGGCAGTTCTTCAGGGGCCACCACCTCGTTGTCTTCGATAAGGTGGTTCACCATCATGGTTGTGCCCTCAAAGCTGGCAGAACTGTTCACCAGGGTCAGCTGCGCATTGTTCACGTGGTAGAGCCGGTTTTGCTCCTGGGTCACGCCAACGATGGCGCCCTGTAACCGGTAGGTGCCTTCTGTCAGTGCTCCGTCTGTGAGTGTTTTTCCTGCCACCAGGAGGCCACTGCCCAACGTGCCATCATTGAGGTTAAAGGCCATCAGATCCTGATTTGGGGTTGCCGCGCCCAGGCCCATGTCGGGGATGCCAAAGTTGGGGTCGTTGAAGTTGGTTCGTTCGTCGATCTCGTTGCGGAACAACCCCAGCCGCCCCATATAAATATCACCCGAGCTCAGGCGGGAACGCCGGTTAATCAGATTCCAGGTGTCGTTGCTGGTATCGGGTGTGGCTACGCCACCGGAGGCGTCGCGGGCCAGGGTGAACTGATCCACATTGGCGGTGCCGTTGAGAGTCTGATCGTTCGCTGAGCCGAATACCCATTGACCATGCCCGGTTTCGAATGTCGCAGGCGCCCCATCGGCGAAGCGGGTGGCGAGGTAGGTCACGTTATAGGCCTGTCCGGCCATATCGGAGACCTTGAATTCCTCCGCACGTTGAAGGTGTAGCTCGAATACGCTCAGGTAGTGGTTTTCGAGAATGTTCCGGCGTTTGAGCTTGCCGTTATCATCTTCCAGCGCGATCGCTTTGCCGCCGGTGAAATAGTTGGTCAGTACCCGGTCTGGCCCGCTCTGGTCATTCACCGGTTCGGAAGTAAAGGCATCCAGATAGTACGGGTTTCTGGTCCAGCCATTGATCAGGCTGCTGTTTCGTTTGGTGATGGTTTGGTACAGGGCTCTTCCCGCCAGCAAGCGAGCCGGTGTTTCGGTGGTCAGTGTGGCAGCACCCGGGGCGCTGGAATGGCTGTTTCGTTCCCAGGTTTCGGTCCCGCGCTCGAAAAAGAGCTGCTCTGGAATGCCGGAATTATTCCGCTCGAAAAAACCGTGAATCTGCGTTTGGCGATCGTAAGGTATGTCCGTGGCCAGAGACGTGATGTTCAGGTTGAAGGCATCGAACGACGTGAGCGTCAGTGCGGGATACAAAAAGGCGCGGTTGTCCTCGGTCAGCCGCTCTACCTGAGCCATACGGACGCCCCACTGGCCGGCTCCTGCCGCATTGGATTCGCGAAACGTCTGGCCCAATTCCAGGCCGAGAAACACGGAGTTGTAATCCGCCGCACTGGCGGAAATACGGTCTGAGGATGCCTGGCCGAGCAGTGCGTAATCCGCCATATCTGCTACATAGCTGGCAAAATCAGCCCGGTTAGCCAGGGTAGAGGTCGCTTGGGTAACGTTAGCGTTCTCCGGAATCTCAATCTCAAAATCGTGTACCTGATCGGCCAGCGTTCCCCATACATACTTGTTCAGGCACGACGCGTTATCCACACAGGCCAATACGGTCTGAAAATCATTGGTGGAGTACCGGCGCCAGAGCACCTCGGTAACCAGATAATGGGAAAAGGGGTTCACCTTTACATCCCGGTCGGCGTCTGCTGCCAGAGCGGTCATCGTGGCGGTGCCATAACGGGCCTCAATGATCACATCCGGACCAACGGGAACGCCATTATCAAAGGTCAGAATAAAGTGGCCGTCCGTCCCTTTTTCAGTGGAGTAACGAACATCATCAAAGGTTTGTGCGCTGGTGTTGGTGCGGTAAACCCGAACCTGATCGGGAATCACAATACGAAGGTTACGCCGTGTTTGCTCGCCCTCAGGTGCCAGATTAACGGGTAATTCCATGGTAACCCGTACCTGATTTGGCTTCAGGCCCCGGGCGTTGCTGGAATCCCCGGTACTGCCGGAACTGAAATCATCCAGCGCGTTCTGAGTGTTGCCAAACCGGTTGGGAATGTCTTTGGCGCCGTCAATCGCACTATCTCCGCCCCCACAGGCGGAAAGCAACAGGGAAGTAGCCAGTATGGAAGGGATTGTCGGTCTCATGAAAGCGCAGTCCGGTTTGCAAATGTCCGGACAGACTAGCAGTAATCAGGAGGGCAGGGCGTGAATGGCTGCACGAATCGGTCACCCGGCAAGGCGCCGGGTAACCGAGGCGAAGGGGTTAGAAGAAGATCTTGATACCTGCCAACACGCCCTCATCCAGATTCACATCTGGAGAACCGGCAAAATCCAGTTCTGTATTCAGGTAACGGTAACCGGCAAACACTTCCGCATTACGGATAACACGGTAGCTGCCCCGAAGTTCTACGCTGGTCATGTCGTCGGAATCTCCGAACGACAGAATGCTTGGAGCGTAGTGCAGGCTGCCGCCAAACGACAGACCGGGCACGGTCGGAATGTTCACCGTGGCGAAACCGCCAAGGCCGATGGCACCGCCATCAACATCGTCGTCATCCCAGCCGACGCCACGCATGCCGATGCCGGCAGTTGTTGGCAGATTCCCAAGGGCAGTGCGGCCCTGGGCATGAAAATCGGCGTTGATAATGTGGCGACTACCTTCATGGTAGGTGTATCCAGCACCCATTTGCAGCTCTTCCTGGCTGCCGAAGAAGTTAACCTGACCCTTGACCGAATCGTTGGTCAGACTCAGATCCAGGTCACTGGCCAGAACCGGAGCGGCGGCAAGAGAAAGTGCCAGTGCTGAGATGCGGGTAATCTTCATGTGTACACCTTTATTGCTGTCGTTATGAGAGCGTGGCCGGCGCAACTGCCGGTATATGCGATAGTTTCAACGTCAACGGATGTTAAACATCTGCCGGGTGGTTAACAACTTAAAAGCCCGTAAGTGGCTCGCAACCAACACGTTAGTGACGGGTAACCTCGCCGCCCTGGTCGAGATCATCGGGAGAGGCGTTTTCGGCCGGCACCCGATACTCCTCATTGGCCCAGGCACCCAGATCGATCAGTTTGCAGCGCTCAGAGCAGAAGGGGCGCCAGGGGTTGGCCTCGCTCCACTCCACGGATTTCTTACAGGTGGGACACTCTACATTCATGGCATGATTCCGGGCAGGTGACTTGCGGCTTCATCACGATGTTGCAGAAGCCTGACAATATTGTTCCAGCACTGCCCGTAGCATTTCAAGGTTGACAGGTTTAGCCACAAAGGAATCCATGCCCGCTTCGCGGCAGCGTTCCTCGTCTTCTTCCATGGCGCTGGCTGTCAGTGCCACAACCGGTACCCGGCTGCGACCATGGTTGGTTTCCCAGGCCCGGAGCTGGCGTGTTGCTTCGTAACCGTCCATCCGGGGCATAACGCAGTCCATGAAAACCACATCAAACTGGTGCCATTGCCACAGCGAGGATGCGGCCTGCCCGTCGTTTGCCGTCATGACTTCGCAGCCCAGTTTTTCCAGCAACCGCCGGGTAAGGGTACGGTTTACGGGATTGTCTTCCACCAGCAGCACCCGCATCCGCCCGCAAGGGATTTCTCGCTGGCGACTTCCGGCATCCGCCATGGTTTTCAGAGAAAAGCGGGTAAGAAACCGGCGTTCCTGTTGAGTGTCATGGGTAAACAGCTGGTTCAGGATCGGAATCAGGTAGGATTCCCGGAGAGACTTGCTCAAGAAGGCATCAGCACCGGCCTGGCGAAAATGCTCGGCGTCCCCTCGCTGGGGGTTGGAGGACAGGATCAGAAGCCTCATTTCGGCCCATTGCGGGTTGCTCCGTACCTGGCGGCATAGCAGATCCGCATCCATGTCGGGCACGAAGCCGTCCAGAATTGTAGCGTCGTAGGGTATGCCTGCATCAAAGGCTTGTCGCAAGGCGGTCAGTGCTTCCCCGGCTGACCGGACGGCATCAATATGAACATCGTAGCGGGAGAGCATCTCCAGGGTAATCTTGCGTGACAGCTCGTAGGAATCAACGACCAGTACCCGCCGACCCTGCACCTGCCTTGAATCCGGCCGCACCTTGGCAGAGCCGTCGGTTGCTTCCTGAAGTGACAGTTCCACCCAGAAGGTAGAGCCCTCGCCGGGCCGGCTCTCCAGATCCATCGAGCCGCCCATCAAATCGACCAGTTGACGGCAGATGGTGAGCCCAAGCCCCGCACCAGGTAACTGACGCTGGAAGCGCTGACCAAGTTGAACATAGGGCTCGTAGACCAGAGGTATGTCCTCCGGATTTATACCAACCCCGGTGTCCTCAACCGCCAACCGTAGGCGCACTTTGCCTTCTTTTCTGCCCAGAACCTCAATGCTGATCAGCACATGGCCGGAATCCGTGAACTTGATGGCATTGGATAACAGGTTCAGCAACACCTGTCGAATGCGTACCGGGTCTCCCGTCAGCGCCCAGGGCAGGTTTTCATCCACCCGTACTTCCAGGGCCAGACCTTTTTCCCGGGCCCTGGAGCCAAGCATATGAATCAGGTCGTTCAGGGTTTCGCGCAGGTCAAAAGGAATAGCCTCAAGCTCCAGCTTGCCGGCTTCCATGCTGGAGATGTCCAGCAGGTCATTGATGATGGAAGAGAGGCTTTCCGAGGCATTGAGCAGGGTGTTTACGTACTCCCGCTGCTCCTGATCGAGCGGGGTATCGGTTAACAGGTTCGCATATCCCATCACAGACTGCAGTGGAATGCGAAGTTCATGGCTGACATTGGCCAGGAACTGATTCTTGGCGTGATTGGCCCGGATGGCTTCGTCCCGTTCACCCTGGGTCTGGATGGTGGTCTGCCTTAATGAGCGGGTGTCCTCGAGAATCTGCAACCGCATCTTGTTCAATGCCTGCTCCAGTTCGGAAAGCTCATCGGGCCGGGAAGGGTTGCGCCGGCGCAGTTTGAGAGGCTCAACAAGTGCATCCAGATTCAGCTTGGCCGCATAGTCCGCCATGGTCTCCAGGTGGCGGGACAGTGCTACCCGTACAATCAACAGCAATCCCAATGTGCCCAGCATCACCACAATGGACTGGAACAGGAGATTCAGCAGGGCGCGATCGAGGATATCCTGGTATACCTGTTCAATAGACGAAACAATGGTCAGTTCCCCCACGCGTTGCGGACGGTCAAAACTGGAACGGTTGAATTCGAGGGGGAATGTCTGGGTGATTACCCGGCCTTCAGGGTAGGAGCCGGTACTGAATTCTTCGCCGGTGGTTGTGATCACCCGTGCATAGCCAATAAAAGGCATGGAACGCATGTCGTCCAGGCTATTGGCTACTTCGCTGAAATTCATCACCCACAGGTTGGTGCTCATGCCGCCGGCGATAAGGTCAGCGGCGCGCTCCTGACTGCTCTGCAATTCCGATTTCTGGCGTTCGAATTCGCCAATCATCTGAACACCCGTTGCCACCAGTGACAATATCAGGCTGTACAGCAGCACCCACCCAAGCAACCGCAGTGCCAGTGGGCGCAAACCCAAACGCTTGAAGAACTGGTTTGAAGGCAAGGCACAAGTTCCCTGTGTCGACTACAAAATCACCAAGGTGCATCTTAACAGACGGATATCACTTCCACACGCATGATTGAATCTTCGTTCACAAATCGAAACCGAACATTCTTGTCGAACAGGTTGGCTCCGTAGATTCGTTGTTCATCCCGTCCTCGGCGGAACGAGGGGCGCGGGTCGTAACTAACGACGTCCTCAATCAGGGCGCGGAAATCCGGATAGTCGGCCTCCGGAAGCTGGCTTAGCTGGTCAGAGGCTTCCGGTGCAAAGGTCACCTCCAATCTGTCGGTCGGCGCGCTGTCTGCCCAGCCTAGTGATGCCTCCGGGACAGAATCCGAGAATGGCAGGTAGGGCTTGATGTCGAGAATCGGTGTGCCTTCAATCAGATCGTGATTGCTGATCTTCAGGACCAGTTCGCCATTCTTGCGAGCGAGCCCTTCGTTTCTGACGACGGAAAGGCCGAGACTGTTCGGGCGAAAAGGCGATCGGCTGGCAAACACACCGATTTTCTTGTTACCCCCAAGCCTCGGGGGCCGAACCACCGGGCGCCATTCGGCGCGAACGGCTTCATGAAACTGGAAGGTAAGCCAGATATGGCTCGCTGACTCAAGGCCCCGGAAAGCGTCTTCACGATCAAAGGGACTTTGTATAACCAGTTCCGCGTGGGCATGGCGGGTAAGGCCGGGTTGCCGGGGAACGCCGAATTTGTCCTGGAAGCAGGAGCGAGTGATGGCAATCGGTGTGAGTGTCAGAGCTTCCTCGGCGGGCCGGCTTTTATGCAGTGGTCTGCTCATTTCTGATGTCATTCCCGGTCAATGGTGCCTGCAAAGTACATTTCGATTCGGAATACGATAGAGGCCTGATCGTCAAACCCCTCATCCCGCTGATACTCCAGAGCTGGTATCAACTCGGCAAAAAGCCAATTGCCGTACATCCGGTAGCGCCAGGTTACGTCTGCGAAGTAGCTTGTGGTGCGCCAGGTTGGCTGGCTTTCGCCAAGGATGCCAACCCGTGGGGTAATCACCGAACGGGTGTTCAGTCGCTTCTGGACACTGTGAACATGGGCCGCTACAAACTTGCGGTCACTATGAGCCCATTCCAGTTCGGACGAGTTGTAGTAGTGCCAGCCGTTGCCTAGTGAGCGATCCAGGCCGATCCAGCTGCGAGCCCCCCAACCTTCGGTGTGATAGTAGTACAGGCGTTGCTGCGTATTCAGCGTCCAGTCCCTGTCAATCTTCCAGCCCTTTCGAGCCTTCATGCGCCAGAACAGTTCGGGCGGCAGTCTCAGTCGGCCGCCGATGTCGGTCGAAAGATTGATGGAATCTCCGACATCCGTCAGAAATCTCAGGGCGCCGGTTGTTTCTGTGTCGGTTCGCTCTGGTTCCGTCAGTTGCCTGTCCCGCTCACGTTCCGCCAATGGGATCAGTTCTTCGCTTTCACTCTCTACCACCAGCCGCAGCTTCTCCTCGGCGGTGGGTACATCAAGACGGAAGCGCAGCTCAGGTTCAAACTGGGCCGGATCGCTGTATTCGGATTCTGCTGCAAACCCCAGTCTCAGGTAGCTTTCGTTATTTGGCAGCGCCTGGGAAGAGCCGGACAGTGTTCGATCCGCCCATGCACCCAGGGACTGCACGGTTGGGCCATGCTGACGTTCCTGCCGAATAACCCAGTCGCTGACTCCCAGCCACCAGGAATCCCTGGGCTCTGCCCAGAACTCAGCGGGTTCGAAGGTATAGAACGAGATTGGCAGGCGCTCCGGCGCCAGAAGGGCGGGCACCGAGATGTCACGCATGGTGATGACCGGTTCTGCCGCTTTCGTGAAGGAACAAGCGAGGAGACCGGTGGCAAGTGCAGTAAGAATAAGTGCGGGGCGGATCAGACTATGCTCCTTGGCTGAAATCCGCCAGAAAACGTTGGTGCAGAGCGTGTACTGAAGCTTCCACACGCTCCAGCGGCTGCGCATTGTTGATAATCGCATCGGCTTTTTCGCGGCGGGCGGCTCTGGGCATTTGGGCGGCGAGTATCCGCTCCACCTGTTCGCGGCTATTCCCGTCTCTCGCCATGGTGCGGTTAATCTGAGTTTCTTCCGGTACATCCACCACAACAATCCGCTCCACCAGTTCGTGCTGGTTGGTCTCCAGAAGCAGGGGAGAGACCAGCATCACATAGGGCAGATTGTAATCCTCGGGTGATAACTGGCGGATCAGTTCCTGACGGATAATGGGATGCAACAGTCCCTCCAGCCAGCGTCGTTGTTCCGGATCCTCAAATACTTTCTGGCGCAGGGCAGCACGGTCCAGTTCGCCGTTACCCTGAAGAATGCTCTCGCCGAAGTGATCAGCGATGGCCCTGAGGGCTTGTGTGCCTGGTTCCACGACCTGTCGGGCGACATCGTCAGCATCCACCCAATGCACGCCGAGAGCACCAAACATGCGTGCAACGGTGGATTTTCCGGAGCCAATACCTCCGGTGAGGCCGATAACCGAATAGCGGGACATTCAGACTCCTAGGTACCCGAACCATATGGCCTGGATTTCAGGCCCGAACCACAACGAGAGTAAGCCTGCAGCGGCCAGGTAAGGGCCGAAAGGAATCGGCACTTCACGCCCGTGTTTGCGGAGTACCATCAGACTGATGCCCACAATCGCGCCCACCAGAGAGGAGAGCAGAATCACCGCAGGCAGCAGTTGCCAGCCCAGCCAGGCCCCCAGCGCCGCTAACAGCTTGAAGTCCCCGTGTCCCATGCCTTCCTTGCCGGTGGCCAGCTTGAACAACCAGTACACGCTCCAGAGCGAGAGGTAACCTGCCACAGCGCCCCAGAAAGCGCTGCCAAAATCCGTCAGCACACCAAAGTAGTTAAGCACCAGTCCAAGCCACATCAGGGGCAGGGTGATGCCGTCTGGCAGGAGTTGTGTGTCGAAATCGATCATGGTCAGCGCCACCAGCGCCCAGACCATCAGTAGTGCCCAGAGCGCGGTCTCAGAAGGCCCCAGCAGATAAACCGTTACGACGGAAAAAACCGCAGTCAGTGCTTCAATGATGGGGTAACGCGGCGAAATACGTGTTTTGCACGAAGAGCATTTGCCGCCAAGCATTAGCCAGCTGATGACCGGAATGTTCTCCCAGGCACGAATTTTGTGGCCGCAGGACGGGCAGGTGGATGCCGGTTTTGAGAGAGTTATCCGCTCATCTGACTTGCGGTCGCCCTCCGGCATTTCCAGAAACTCCTCGCATTGGCAGCGCCATTCCTGCTTCATCATTTTTGGCAGGCGCAGGATGACGACGTTCAGAAAACTCCCGACACAGAGAGAGACGAAAATGACGACCAGATAGAGAAGCCAGGGAGTGGACAGGATGGTTTCTAGGGGGAGCATTCAAAGACTCTGGTTTATCGTTTTTTTGCCCCCCTCTCCCTGCAGGAGAGGGGGGTGCCGGTGGAAATCAGCCGACGACCTGGCCCATCTGGAAGATGGGGAGGTACATCGCGACAATGAGACCGCCAACCAACACGCCGAGAACCGACATGATCATGGGTTCCATCAAGGCGGTGAGGTTGTCCACCATATCGTCAACAACGGCTTCGTAATGCTCCGCAACCTTGCCGAGCATTTCGTCCAGGTTACCGGACTCTTCGCCGATGGCTGTCAGCTGGACGGCCATAACGGGGAAGACGTCTTGCTGTCGCATTGATGCCTGGAGTTGGGTACCGCTTGAAACATCATTTTTGATGCGCATGACCGCATCGCGATATACCGCATTGCCCGTCGCACCGGCTACCGAATCCAGCGCATCAACAAGAGGAACACCGGCCGCAAAGGTAGTGGAAAGCACCCGGCCAAACTTCGCGACGGCGGATTTATCGAGAATTTCACCCACAACGGGCAACTTGAGTGTGTACTTGTCGACAAAATCCGAGAACTTTGGCGAGCGGCGTTTTGCCTCTTTGAATGAAAAGATAACGCCTACAATGCCAAGCAAAACGACAAACCACCAGGATTGCATCCATTCGGAGAGTCCCACCACCATCTGCGTGAACACCGGCAGTTCTGCGCCAAAACCCTGGAACAGGCTTTCGAACTGGGGGACAACCTTAACAAGCAAAATGGCGGTTACGACAATGGCAACCACAATAACGGCAATGGGGTAAGTCATCGCCTTTTTCACTTTCTTTTTGAGCAGCTCAGTTTTCTCGAGATACGTGGCAATTCGGTCCAGCATCTGCTCCAGAGCACCGGCTTTCTCGCCGGACTCCACCAGGTTGCAATAAAGATCGTCAAAGTGTCTTGGGTGTTTGCGCAGCGCAGAAGCGAAACCCGTACCAGACGAAATGTCGTTGCGAATGCTCATCACCAGTTCTTGCAGACCCTTGTTCTCAAGGCCGTCGGCAACGATGTCGAAGCTCTGCACCAGAGGTACGCCAGCCTTCATCATCGTTGCGAGCTGGCGGGTCAGCATCGCAATGTCGAACGGTGTGATTTTCTTTTTGCCACCAAAGAGTGGTTTGGGCTTTTTCTTTACCTTGTCCGGAATAATGCCCTGTTTTCTCAACTGGGCCTTAACCAGGGCCAGGTTTGATCCAGTCAGTTCGCCCTTGGCTTTGTTGCCTTTGCGGTCTTTTCCTTCCCAAACATACGATTCCAGCTTCTGCGCTTTTTCTGCCATGCTTAATCCTTCGTCACGCGATTGGCTTCCTCAAGGCTGGTCACTCCCTGAATCACCTTCATAAGAGCCGACTGCCTGAGATTTCGGAAGCCTTCTGCCTGAGCCTGCTTTGCAATTTTAATGGAGCTGGCTTCTTCCATAATCATGTTTGCCAGTTCATCGGTAATGCGGACCACCTCGTAAATACCAACGCGGCCCTTATATCCACCATTGCATTTATCACAGCCCTTGGGGCGGTACAACGTGAAGCCTGTATCAATTTGTTCTTGTGTGAACCCTTCCTTCAAAAGCACGTCCTGAGGGACGTCTGAGGGTTGCTTACAGCTGCTGCACAGTCTTCGGCCAAGTCGTTGGGCGATGATCAGGCTAACCGACGTCGCGATGTTAAAGGCCGGCACGCCCATGTTCATCATCCGCGTGAGCGTCTCGGCGGCGCTGTTGGTGTGCAGTGTAGATAGAACCAGGTGACCGGTCTGTGCGGCTTTGATGGCGATGTTTGCAGTTTCAAGGTCCCGGATCTCACCCACCATGATGACGTCCGGATCCTGACGCAGGAATGCGCGCAAGGCCTCGGCAAACCCAAGGCCTACCTTGGTGTTGACGTTTACCTGGTTGATACCCTCAAGGTTGATCTCCGCCGGATCCTCAGCGGTCGATATATTCCGCTCGGTGGTGTTCAGAATATTAAGGCCGGTGTAGAGTGATACCGTCTTACCAGATCCGGTCGGGCCAGTTACCAGGATCATGCCCTGAGGCTGCTCGAGCGCCTCAAGATACATTTCCTTCTGGTCTTCTTCGTAGCCCAGCACGTCAATCCCGAGCTGGGCCTGGCTGGGATCCAGAATCCGCAGAACAATCTTCTCTCCCCACAGGGTCGGAAGGGTGTTCACGCGGAAGTCGATGGCTTTGGTTTTGGATAACTTCAGCTTTATCCGGCCGTCCTGGGGGACTCGGCGCTCAGAAATATCCAGTTGCGCCATGATCTTCACCCGCGCTGAAATCTTCGGTGCCAGCTTGATGGAAGGGCGGGATACTTCTTTAAGAATGCCGTCTGTACGGTATCGAACCCGGTACGCTTTTTCATAAGGCTCGAAGTGAATATCGGAGGCGCCACCACGGATAGCGTCCAGCAGCATTTTGTTCACATACTTAACGATCGGGGCATCGTCAACTTCGGTTGTCGATACGGAACCGTCGTCATCTTCGTGATCGCCGCTCTCCGTCTCAACTCCCTCGAGGTCTGCATCTTCAAGGTCGCCCATGGTGGAATCATGGGATTCCAGATAGCGATCGATGGCAGCCCGTAGCTTGGCGTCGTCTACGAGGATGGCATCGGTGCTCAGGCCGGTATTGAACTTGATCTCGTCCAGGGCCTGAATGTTCGTGGGGTCCGACACCGCGATAAACAGGCGATTCCCGCGTTTGTAGAGCGGCAGGGCGTTGTGTTTGCGGAGTAGTTTTTCGTCGACAACCTTCTCAGGCATCATCTCAGGCAGAAACGCATCAAGATCCATTACGGAAACGCCAAATTCCATCGCCGCTGAGAAGGCGAGCTTGGAACTGTCAGCCAGCTGATTCTGTGTCAGATAGGTGATCAGTGGAATGCGGTTCTGGGAGGCCTGGAGAAATGCGTCCTTTGCTGTTTCTTCATCAAGCAGGCCGTCGTCTACGAAGCGGCGTGCAAGTCCTGTCAGTGTCACGTTTCTGTTATTGGTCGCCATAAATGCTCTGAGAAGAATCGTCTAAGTGACTGAATGTCGTATTCAACGATGGAGAGTTTAGATGGAGCGGAATGGTTTGGAAAGGTGCTGTCAAAAGAGTTGGCGCAACATGGAGAGACATGTCGCAATAGGGTTCGTGTCTAAAATTCGCTGCAAGGGTGACAAAAAACGTCACACCTGGACTAAGTGCGGCGCAGCTGTACGTGCGTGACCTGGGTCACATAAGCTCATAACACACTGAGCATGAGTGACTTTTTTGCATTATATGACAATTGGCACGCCGCATGCTTTTCCAGAATCAGCTCAAAGCGGATGCGGGGCCTTGCTCCACAGCCCCCGGAGCTGTAACACGCAAAACGACAACTCTAGAGGTCGATAACATGCAAGAAATCAAAATGAATCACGCTCAGAAGGGTTTTACCCTGATCGAACTGATGATCGTTGTAGCGATCATCGGTATCCTGGCAGCTGTTGCTATTCCCCAGTACCAGGACTACACCGCACGTACCCAGGTTTCTCGTGTAGTTGGTGAAGTGAATGCTCTGAAATCCAACGCTGAGAGCATTTTCAACAACGGTGGCCAGATTGGCTATGAAGACGACCTGACAACCAACCCTCGCACTATCGGTATTGGCTGGACTGGCTCCAACCTGGTGGTTGGTGCTAACACCAGTCCTCAGTTTGGTCTGAACATTACGGATGGCGCTCTGGCAACCATGTCCTGGGACGTTGAGATGGGTACTGATGCTTCCGCAGCCGTTCGTGGTGCTACTATTACCGTATCCCGTACTGCTAACGGTGCGTACACTTGCTCAATCACTCCTCCGACCACCAACAACGGTTGGAAAGACAGCTACGCGCCAGCAGGTTGCCCGGCTTCCTAATGCGAGAATCGCATAGCTGAACGACCGCAACGATCAAAAGTTTTCAATGCGGTAGACTGAAAGCCCAAAGCAGATGCTTTGGGCTTTTTTGTTGGGGGGGGAGATGATGTTGAAAACACCTCAGGTGGGGATAGCGGCCGCAGCTTCCTTCGTCGCGATCACCTTGCTGGCGGTACTTTTTGCGGATTTTCTACCAACCTCGGCGGGGTCCTATGCGGACCAGAGATTTCTTTTGGTGGCCTGGCTGGGGGGCATTACGATTGTTTCTACCTATTTGTTGATCTCCAGACGTGTCTGGATCAAGCCAGCCTTTGTGCAGGCCTTACCGTTTATTCTGTTGATTATTGGGTTTCCAGTGCTTTCGCTGGCTTTTATTCAGCAGCCCTATGCCTATGTCGAGCCTGGCCTGTACTCATTCTATTTTGCCGCCGTCATTCTGGGCGGTACCGCTCTGGCCCAATCAGGTATCTCCATGAAGTGCCTTGAGGCACTTGTCGTTATAACGGCTGCTGCCTGTTTTCTCTACGGCGCAATGTCGCTGAATGTTTACCTGTTCGCCCTGGCCGGCGGTCATGCCGATCTCTCTGATCTGATTCCCTGGGGGTTTGTCAATATTCGTTACTGGAGCCATGTCGCGACGTGGCTTCTTCCTGTCTTGCCCTTAGCTGTGTTGGTGGGGCCTTTTGCAAATCATCGGCTTTGGCGAGTGCTTGTTGCCGTTGGTGCGGGGCTATGGTGGTGGATTGTCTTCCTGTCGGCAGCTCGTGGATCTGTGCTGGGTGTGGCCGTGGGTGTCGTTGTCGCGAGCGTAATCATTGGTCGCCAGTGTTGGCCGTGGTTGAAGCAATTCCTGGTCTACCTTGTGCTTGGTGGCTTCTTTTGGTTTGTCCTGTCGCTGCTTGTGCCGATTCTGGTTTTCGGAGAGCCGGAGCTTCGAACCATCAGTCAGGGAAGTTCTGGAAGAGCGCCGTTGTTTATCGAAGCATGGCAAATGAGCCTTCAGAGATTTCCTTTTGGAATGGGGCCCCAGTCTTGGCTGACTCACGATCTTTTGACGTCATCTTATGCTGAGAGCAAAAAGTTTGGTCATCCGCACAACATGTACCTTATGTGGGCTGCTGAGTATGGGTGGCTGCTTGTTCTGATATTGTTCTGGGTGGCTTTTCAAGTTGCTTCGTTTCTCTACGCTCGCTGCGCGGTCATAAAGTCGAGTGCAGGTTCACCCGAGGCATATGTTCTTGCAGCCCTGCTGGCCTCTTTTGTGGGAGCCCTGATTCATGCTGGTGTATCAGCAGTCTTCATTGCGCCAGGCTCCATGCTGGTGGGCCTATTGATAATGCCTGTTTTGTTTGGGTTGATCGTTCCGAGCAGTCTTAATGGAAAAACAGGCAAGTACGATGTCTTGGGACGACGAAGAAAGGCCGTTCCAGGGGTCATGATCGCGACTGTCGTCTTTTCTCTCTGGGGCGCCTGGGCGGTTGAGGTGAAGAAGTATTATCTCGATATGAGAGAGGACGAGCCATATTATTACGAAGTCTTGCGAGAGAGAGCTCTTCCCCGATTCTGGTTGCATGGTTATTTCCCGCGCAATGACATAGGAAGTTGAAATGATCGCCCTGTGGAGTTGACGCTGATGGCCTGTTTTTTGCCTTACTAAATGCCAAGATGTATAGAGTGAGGCATGGCCATGGTTCGTAATAGCGACGGTTTTACCCTGATAGAATTGATGATTGTTGTTGCCGTTATTGGCATTCTTGCGGCAGTGTCGCTGCCTTTTCTTCAGGCTAACACCATGAAATCCCAAATCAACCGTGCTGCGGCGGAGCTTGCGTCGTACCGATCGGCGTTTGAGGCGAACCTCTCTGCTTCCACGCCGGTCAACAACGAAACCTTGGGTTACTCTCCATCCGCTTTGACGGTTGGAAGCTCCGCAATTGAAATTGCAGCGGTTAACCCTGACGGTTCTGGTCATATCGAGGTGACCATGGGCGGCAATGCTCACCCAAATTTGGCGGGCATCGTTATTCGATACGAGCGGAGCATTGGTGGTGCCTGGGCTTGCGTTATAGACAGAACCGCTGCGCCAAACTGGCAGTCTCGCCTGCTGCCTCCCGGTTGCACTGAGATCTGATAGAAGGGCTTATTGGCGGGTCAGGTAAGAGGTTAATGCCTCGATCTGCACCTCCGACAAAACTCCAGCCACCCCAATCATCGGCGTACTGTGTTTGGTCGGGTCCATCTCCTTGAACCGTCTAAGGGCAATCCCAAGATATTCAGCCGGTTGGCCGGCCAGACGGGGCATATTCCTGAAACCTTGTGCCTTGTCACCGTGGCAACCGGCGCAGCGCACAGCAAACAATTTTTCGCCGGCGTCAGCCTTGGTCGGGTCGCTGCCGGTGCGGGGCTTCGCCGTTTGCTGGCTGTAATAAACCGCAATATTAATTCGCTCCTCCAATGACAGTGTTTTCGCCAGCTTGGACATCACATAGTCCTCACGGGTACCGTCGCGGAATTTTTCGAACTGGTTGAACAGGTAGAGCGGGTGTTGGGCGGCCAGGTTGGGTATGTATTCGCGCTTGCTGTTGCCGTCCTCGCCGTGACAATAGCCACAAAAGCGGATGCGCTCGTGACCGGCCTCGTAGCTGGCCTGGCGCTTGGCGCCATCGGCCATGATGGCGTTCAGTTGTGACATTGCATCGTCGGCAGGGCTGGCTGAAACCACTGGACCGGCCGCCAGGCCGACGACGATCATCAGTTTCCTCAAGTGCGAACTACCCAGCATAAGCCACCTACTTCTTCGGAAAGGCCAGAGAATAATCGGGGGGCCAGCAACTGATCTTGCCAAAGATCAAAAAAACGCGAATCGGGCGGTGTTCCGTCTTGAGGGTGTGTAAATTCCGGTCCATAGCCCCTCACTCACCCACGGTTTTTGCGTTAAGCTTTGTCTATCGCCAACCAGACAAGGACTTACGCGCCTATGAAACTCCGCTTCCTCGGTGGTACAGGCACCGTCACCGGCTCCCGCTATCTGCTTTCCGACGACAATCACCGCATGCTGGTGGATTGTGGCATGTACCAGGGCGTGAAAACCCTGCGCCGCCGAAACTGGGCCAAGTTTCCGGTAGATCCTTCAACTATTGATGCGGTGGTGCTTACCCACGCGCACATTGACCATTCCGGCTACCTTCCTGCGTTGGTCAAGAACGGGTTTAAAGGCAAGATCTACTGCACCAAAGCCACTCATGAGCTCTGCAAAGTACTGCTGCCCGATGCCGGGTTCCTGCAGGAAGAGGATGCCAAGTACGCCTTCCGGAAAAAGTTCTCAAAGCACGAAAAACCGGAACCTCTGTTTACCGAAAAAGACGCCTGGGAAGCCCTGAAGCACTTTGAATCCCTGCACTACCACGAGAAATTCGAGCCGGTGAAGGGCTTTGAGGTTCAGTTCACTCCGGCCGGGCATATCCTGGGTTCCTCCTGCGTGCACGTTACGCACAAGAGTTCCTCCCGCACCGTGGTGTTCAGTGGAGATGTAGGGCGCCAGGACGACATCATTATGCGCCCACCAGAGCCCATCAGTCATGCCGATGTTTTGGTGTGTGAATCCACTTACGGCGACCGCACCCATGGTGAAACCGATCCAGAAAAGGATCTGGAGGAGATTATCACTAAAACCGCGGGCCGCGGCGGGATCGTATTGATGCCCGCTTTCGCCGTGGGCCGGGCCCAGATGTTGTTGTACGTTGTGCACAAACTGATGGGGCAGGGGCGAATTCCCAAACTGCCGGTGTATCTCAACAGCCCCATGGCCATCAAAGCCACGGAAATATTCTGCAAACATCACAAAGAGCACAAGCTTAACGGCGCCCAGTGCGAGCTGATCGACGACAAAACAGAGTTCGTTCGCACCGTCGAGGAATCCATTGAGCTGGATGCCGTGAGATATCCCTGCGTGATCATCTCAGCCAGTGGAATGGCCTCGGGCGGCCGGGTGTTGCACCACCTTAAAACCCTGCTGCCAAATCCCAGAAACAGCGTTGTCTTTGCGGGCTTCCAGGCACCTGGCACACGCGGCGATGTCTTGGTGCATGGCGCCGAATCGGTCAAGATTCACGGTGAGTACTGGCCGGTGAAAGCAGAGATCCATAACATGGATTCCATGAGTGCTCATGGCGACTATCGGGAAATCCTGCACTGGCTGGAGCAAGGTACTCTGAAGCCCGAAAAGGTGTACGTGACTCACGGCGAAGCGGTGGCCAGTGATACCATGCGCAAGCGCATCTCGGAAAAGTTTGGATGGGATGCCGAGGTACCGGATTTGTTCGAAGAGGTAGAGATCTGATGCACTACAGCTCCATACTGCCAGATGTGATCAAAATCGCTGATGAAGCCAGCGAAAAAGTGCTGCATATCTACCAGTCTGATTTCAAGGTGAATTATAAGGAAGATCACTCACCCATCACCGCTGCGGACATCGCCAGCCACGACATCATTGTCAAGGGCCTGCGCCAAATCAGCCGGGACATTCCCGTACTCTCGGAAGAGGGCGCGGAGATTCCCTGGGAAGAGCGGAAAAAATGGCGCCGGTTCTGGCTGATTGATCCCATCGACGGCACCAAGGATTTTACCCAGCGCACGGGCGAATTCACCGTTAACATCGCCATGATTGAAGACGGCGAGCCCGTAATGGGCGTGGTCACCGCTCCAGCCCTGAAAGAAGCTTTCTGGGGTATCAAGGGTGAAGGTGCTCACATGCGGGACCGCACCGGCCGGGTGCACCGCATACGGGTGGCAGAACCCAAAGACACGTTGCGGGTGGTGGCCAGCAAAAACCACCTGAATGAAGAGACCCGCGCCTTTATCGACACCCTCGGCGCACACGAAACCGTCCAGGCTGGCAGCTCCCTGAAATTCTGCCGAATTGCCGAGGGTCATGCTGATATTTATCCGCGAATGGGCCCGACCAGCGAGTGGGATACCGCAGCCGCCCACGCGGTGCTCGTCGCCGCAGGGGGGAAGGTGCAAACGCCGGAGGGCCAGCCCTTGGTTTACGGAAAAGAAAACATACTGAATCCCAATTTCATTGCCGCGGGAAACTGGTATTTCTAACCCATGACCTGGTACGCACTACAACACAAGCCGGCTCAGGGCGACCGGGCGGTCCAGCACCTGCAGAATCAGGACATCGCCTGCTTCTACCCGAAAATCGAGGTGGAGAAGATCAAGGCAGGTAAACGCACCAAAAAGCTGGAGCCACTGTTTCCGGGGTACGTATTTGTGAACCTGGAGCAAACCGACCCGATGTGGGCAAAGCTCCGGTCCACCCGGGGCGTGCTGCGCATTGTCAGCTTTGCCAACCGGCCAGCACCGATTGACGACGAAGTGATCGCCCACATTAGAAGCAGTATGGATAAGGTGGCAGAGCAGGGCGGCATCAAGCCCGGTCAGGCCATAGAGCTGGATGACGGGCCGTTTAAAGGTATTAGCGCAATTTTCCAGGCTTATGATGGTGAAGAGCGGGCAGTTGTGCTGATTTCGTTTATGCAGAAGCAGCAGCAGGTAAAGGTGCCTGTTTCCGTTATAAGAACTTGAAGGCAGTCTGACGACGACATGTTGAAAATGTGACCGGATTGTTTGCACTTTCTAATGTTTAACAAATGTTTACTGCCTTAATGCCCTGATTACTGAAGTGTCAGACTTTTTGTCACTTGCGTGTCATACAGCATGCCGTAGAATCGTCACGCTTTTGAAATACTTCATTCATTCCCAGACAAGGAAGCTGTTGGGAACTTCTCTCCCGTTGTAGCCGTTTTATCCTTGTCCGCAGAAAATAACTCTTATGACCTTAAAACACTGGGCCCTGGTTGGTGGGGCGGTAGCGTGCTTGAGCAGCTTTTCAGTGCTGGCGGCGCCTTGGCTGGAGCCAGGTGACGCTAGGGCCAGGTTTGCTGTGCAAAAGTTGGCAGATCGTGGCGAAATGAACCGCGGTGTTACCACCTGGCCACTTATGTGGAGTGCCGTACAGAGCTCAAGCGGCTTTGCATCAACTGCGAATGGACCCTCCAGTGCCTTGGCCTCTGCCTATCTCCGATTTGAGATGGAAGAGCAGGCCCGTTCCGGTTTTCGCGGTGAATTCAACCTGAACGCCCAGACCGAAATACCCGGCATTACTGGTTTCGGCTCGAATTCTCTGGCAAAAGCAGGCGCCAGCGTAAACCTCCAGTGGCAGGGTGAAGCCTGGGCTTTGGGCCTCAAACCAGCCTACGCGCACGACCCGGATGATGAAGAAATCCGGCTAGACGGTTCCTATTTGGCGGGTACGCTTGGCAACTGGGTGTTCGGCGCTGGCGCCATAGACCGTTGGTGGGGGCCTGGGTGGCAATCCAGCCTGATTCTCTCCAACAACGCCCGTCCAATTCCCTCAGTATGGATTAACCGAAAAGATACTCATGCTCCGGAGAGTTCCTGGTTGGGCTGGATTGGCCCTTGGGACTTTACGGTATTGGCGGGCCAATACGAGAGCGACCGTGCGGTGCCTGATGCCAAACTCATCGGCATGCGTTTTACCTTCCGCCCGATGGATGGTCTGGATATTGGGCTTTCGCGAGCAATCATGTTTGGCGGGGAAGGTCGGCCGGAGGGTGCCTCCACCATCTGGAATGCTCTAATCGGTAAAGACAACGGCCAACTGGAAGAAAACGACCCAGGCAACCAGATTGCCAGCATTGATGCGCGATACGGGTTTGCTGTTGGAGAGCAAACCATGGGCCTCTATGCCCAAATGATGGGGGAGGATGAAGCTGGCGCCTTCCCGGCGCGAAAATCCTGGCTGCTTGGCTCCGATTGGACAACCAGTCTCCTCAATGGTGATCAGCAATGGTTTATAGAATACGCCAATACACTGGCAGATGATTTTCTGGGCGATGCCAGGCCAAACATTACCTACGATCACAGCCGATACAGGACAGGATACCGGCACTTTGGCCGAAACATGGCGAGCAGTTTCGACGGTGATGCCGAAGCGATCACCCTGGGCGGTTACCATTTTATGGACAATGGTAACCATCTCAGCGCCAAGGTGAGTTACGTGGAGCTTAATATAGACGGAGCGAGCCGCGTGGTCATGCCAAACACCAAAGTGTTCTATACCGTACCTGAAGACGCCCAAAAGGTCGCCATAATGGACTTTGGTTATGGTACCCCTCTGTTTGATGGTTGGCTGGATTTAAGTCTCCAGGCAACGGACAAAAAAATCGAATACATAAGCGGCCAAAAAGACCAGTGGTCAGTTGGCGCCAGCTGGACCTATCGTTTCTAAGATAACGGAATATGCTACCCGTGAATTTGAAAAAGCTTCTACTGCCCCTGGCCTTGTTACTCCCTCTAACGACTACGGCCCAGTCTATTTCCCCGGCACAGATCGAACAGTTCAAGCAGTTGCCCAGAGCCCAGCAGGAGGCCTTGGCGGAGCGCTATGGGGTTGATCTCGACAACCTCGGCTCAACCAGTCAAGGCGCCAATCAAAGGCCTCAGCAGGTGAACGTGGTTGAACCAATCAGCAGCATTACAAACCAGGAGCGAGAACAGGCGCGGGCAAAACAGCGAGATGATGAAGAACAGGTTCTTGCCCGGAAAAATGGCGGATTAAAGCCCTATGGTTATGACCTGTTCGCCGGAAGCCCCACCACCTTCGCGCCGGTTACCGAGATCCCAGTCCCGACAGACTATACCTTGGGGCCCGGGGATGTATTGCGCGTTCAGCTGTGGGGCAAGGTAAACCAGAACCTGGACCTTCCCATCAGCCGGGATGGCAGTATCAGCTTCCCGGATTCTGGCCCGATGAACCTGGCGGGTTTGAGTTTCGATGATGCGCGGCAGCAAATTCGAAAGCGCATTTCAGAGCAATACATCGGTGTCGAGGTGGCCGTCACCCTGGGCGAACTCCGTAGTATGCGTGTATTTGTTTTGGGTGAATCTCGCAATCCGGGGTCCTATACCGTGAGCTCCCTGTCGACCATTACGAACGCTTTGTACGTTTCTGGTGGCGTGAAACAGAACGGCTCCCTGCGTAAGGTACAACACAAACGTAATGGCAGCCTCGTAGGCGTTCTGGACCTTTACGACCTTCTTCTGAACGGTGACAGCCGCGCCGACAACCGCCTGCAACCAGGTGATGTTATCTTTATTCCGCCGGTGGGCAAACGAGTTGGCATTGAAGGCGAGGTTTATCGCCCGGCTTTATACGAACTCAATGGTGAAAACACTCTGGAAGAGCTGGTAAGCATGGCTGGTGGCCTTACTCCCCAAGCCTACCCGCAGCGGGTTAAGATCGAACGAACTAATGCAGACTTCCTGAGAATCATTGCTGAAGCCGACTACACAGGCCCTAAAGGTCGAAATGCACAAGTTAAGGCTGGCGACAGGGTTAGCATTCCCTCCATTTCTGACATCACCGGCCAGTTCGTCGAAATCAAGGGCGCTGCTACGCGCACTGGGAAGTTTGCATGGATGCCCGGCATGCGAGTGAGCTCTATCATTCGCAACCTGGATGCTGACCTGCTTCCCGTGGCAGACAAACAGTACGCAGCCATTATAAGAACCAACCCTAGAAATGACACCATCTCGGTGCTTAATCTGCGCCTGAGAGAGGCAGTTAGAAACCCCGGCGGTGAACATGACCTGCAGTTGGAAGAACGAGACCGCGTGTTCTTCTTTGCTGATGCCGGAAAGGTAGACATCGAAAAGGTAGATGCCGCTAACACAAATAACTCGGCGAAAAACGACGATGAAGAAAAACCTGAAACCTTCACCCGCGAAAACCTCTTTGCCCCAGTATTGCAGCGACTGAAAGCTCAGGCGAAGCCGGGCGCCCCTCAACAAACCATCCGTATCAGCGGTCCGGTGCGCTACCCAGGCGAGTACCCCATGCCGGCCAGTCACAGGCTTGCAGATGCAGTGTTCGTAGCTGGCGGCCTGAAGGATTCCGCTTCGCTTTACCAGGCCGAGATCGCCCGCTACACCCAGGATGAAAGCGGAATTGGTCAAACGCACATCCTGAATGTGGATCTGGCGGCTGCCATGGCGGGACAAAGCAGTCTAATATTGCAGAGCCGGGACACCATCCTGATCAAATCCATCCCCCAGTTCGCCCAACCCCGAACGATTATCCTGAAAGGTGAAGTGCGTTACCCGGGGGAATATACCTTCCGAGAGGGGGAAACCCTTAAGGAAGTGGTGCAGCGGGCTGGCGGTCTGAGCAGCAATGCTTTCCCTGCGGGCGCCATCTTCACCCGTGAAAAACTCCGTCAACTGGAAGCACAACGACTGCGTGAAGCCGAAGAACGCTTGCAAGGAGACCTGTTGGGCGTGCAATTGCAAGGCGACAGTTTTGGTGGCCAGGACGTGGAACGAGTGCAGCAGGTAGAAGACCTGCTGGAAGATGTGCAGAACAGCCGCCCGGTTGGCCGCATGGTCATCGATTTAGCTGCGGTACTAAGCGACGAGAGTTATCAGTCAGTTCGCCTTCAGGATGGCGACCAGCTGATCGTTCCTACCATTCCGCAATCCGTTTCCGTCTTCGGCGAAGTACAATTCCCTACCAGCCACTTACATCAGCCCGGGCTAACTGTAGACGACTACCTTCAGCGTTCCGGCGGCCCCACCCGTCAGGCCGATGAAAGCCGAGTATACGTAGTGAAAGCGGATGGTTCGGTAATGCTACCCGAACGCAGCCAATGGTTCGGCGGCCGAAGCCAGCAGTTGGAGCCGGGCGACACCATCATCATGCCTATAGACGTAGACCGCCTGAACCAGCTGGAGCTCTGGACTAATGTAAGCCAGATTGTCTATCAAATGGCCTTGGGCGCCGCAGCTGTGGGTAATCTGTAATGAGTCAAGTGCCAGTTAACCAAGACGACCGGGCCGACGAGATCAGCCTCCGCGAACTGTTAGCCACCCTATGGCGTGGAAAGTGGATAATCATCGCTTTTGTCATCGTTTTCGCTGGTGTCGGAGTGGCCTACGCCTTACATAAGCCCAATATCTACAAAGCTAGTGTGCTCCTTGCTCCCGCTCAGGATGAGGGCGGTGTCAACGGTCTTAGCGGTCAACTTGGAGGGCTCGCAAGCTTGGCCGGGATTAATCTTGGCGGTGGCAGCTCCAACAACACCGTAATTGCCAAAGAAACCTTGAAATCCCGGGCGTTTCTGAGAGATTTTATCCGCCGCCATGACCTGAGCGTGCCGTTAATGGCATCCAAAAACTGGAACATGGTTACGCAAGAATGGTCTATAGATGAAGAAATCTACAATCCTAAGACTGGAGAGTGGCAGAAAAACAAAGATGGTTTAAGCCTCAGGCCCACGAACTGGGATATGGTCGAACGATTCCGCGAACTGCTGACCGTAAGAGACAATAAAGACACGGGCTTGGTTACGGTAGCCATTGCCAGTGAATCACCAGTTGCTGCGAAACAGTGGCTGGAATTATTGATCAAAGATATCAATGAACGGATGCGCGAGCAGGACGTGCAAGATGCCGAGGCCCGCATTGCCTATCTGGAAGGTAAGCTCCGTGAAACCAACATCTCTGGAATGCAGCAGGTGTTCTATCAGTTGATCGAGAGCGAGACTCGAACCGTGATGCTGGCTAATGCCCAGCGCGAATACGTGTTTAAAACGGTAGACCCCGCCGTTATTCCCCAGGAAAAAAGCGAACCGAAACGGGCGCTGATCGTTATACTCGCTGTTATGTTAGGTGGAATTCTGGGTGTACTTGGTGTTTTTGTAAAAGCGTTTGTTCAGAACAGCAGGCAGCCTAACAAGGCGTAACTGAAAAGTGGGGCGGGTTGGCGTAGTATTCGCACCTATTTTCCGGGGCGCACGCTACACATCACAATGCCGTCAAAGCCTGAAGCACAAGGTAAGATGCAGGGGGAGGGTAGCGTGCCCGACAAACATAATAACGAATGCGGAACTACCTGATGAGTGCTACGCAAAATCAGCGGTACGAGGATGAGATCACCTTGATTGACCTCGCTGCCACTATCGTTAAACGCCGTCGAGTCTTCTATGCGGTCTTCCTCTCATGCATCTTGGTCGGGATTGCTTACGCCTTTGTGACAGAGAACACTTATCAATATACCAGCCTTATTCAGGTTGCGGAAAAAGGGGCGGACGAATTCTTGGAGCCTCCGGCTACCACCATTGCTACGCTGGAGAGTCGTTGGCTACCAGAGCGGGAGGTTGCCTATCTATCTGAAAATGGAGAGAATTTTCCGTTCACCACGAGCTTCGCAAACCCTGAGAATACTGGTCTGATCAGATTGGTTTCCGAATCAACAACTAAAAACGCAGAGCATGTGAAAACGGTTCACCGGTACCTTGTAGAGCAAGTTCAGCAGAGGCACAACGCACTTCTCGAGCGCGAGAAGAGAAGCCTTGAAAGCCAAATGCGGTCAATCGATCAATCAATCGATGTGCTTAAAAATGGCCAGGATTCCGGCCAGGTGCTAGCTGAGGCGTTTGACAGAAAAACCAAGCTTGAAAGTGATCTCCAGGCTTTGAAAGCAGCCGAAATGTTAGTTCTTGCAAGGCAGGGTGCTGAGAAAACCGGGCCGGCGAGAATTTTGATTATTACCCTTGCTACGATTATGGCGCTAATAGGTGGGGTGTTTTCGGCATTTTTTGCCGAATTCTTGGCATTGGTTCGGTCACAGGTCGCTGCGTCTAATGAGGCCAACGAGTAACAGTGACGATCCAACTTTTAAATCTCGGCCTGAGGGCTGTGACTCTGGCGGTAAAGTTTGCGTTTATTCTTGCGCTTGCTGTGTTTCTGCCGCCTGAAGAGGTTGGGTTGTATGGCCTGATTACGGTGACGGTCTCATATTCGATCTACTTTGTGGGTTTTGAGTTCTATACTTTTAGTACCAGAGACCTTGTCGCTCGTCCTCGTTCCGAGTGGTCACGGTTACTATCGAATCAGCTTGTTTTCTTTGGCCTGATGTATGTGGTTGTGCTACCTGCATTCAGCATTGTGTTTTTTCTGGAAATGCTTCCCTGGAGCGTGATGGCAGGGTTTATTGCCTTGGTCGTTCTGGAGCATCTGTCTACCGAATTGATGCGATTGCTTGTGGCCATAGAAAAGCCATTACTCGCAACCCTAGTCATATTCATCAAACAGGCTCTGTGGGCCCTGTGCTTTGCCATAACGATGTGGCTGGCTCCGGAATTCAGGAACATATCTGACCTGTTGCTCTTCTGGATAGCGGGTTCAGCTCTCAGTATCCTGATTGGTATCGGGCCGCTACTGAAACTTGACTGGAGAGGTGTGCTTACAAAGATTGACTGGCGTTGGATTCGGACCGGAGTAATGGTCGCGATCCCGCTGCTATTGTCGTCAGTTGCTGTGAGATCACTTTTCACGTTTGATCGTTATGCTTTTGAAGCCCTCAACAGTCTGGCTTTACTGGGAGCGTACAGCGTCTACATGGGGGTGGCATCAGCCATGCTCTCATTTATGGAGTCAGGCGTTTTCGTTTTTTACTATCCAAGAATGATGAAAGCCTATAAAGAGCAGAACAAGTCAGAGTTTGAGCACGCCTATAGCAAACTCGCAAAGCAATCCGCTGTTTGGCTAACGTTTTTGATGGTGGGTGCGGCAATAGCCGGGGTTGTCGTTTTTCCGATGCTGGAAGAGACCATCTACTACGATAATTTGATGCTCTTCTTTGCGATTATCGTCGCTATGGCAATCTTCATCGGTGGGTATGTGTTCCAGTACGGCCTCTACACAACAACCCGGGACAAAAGCATTATTGTTGCAAATCTCGCTGGCCTAGCGGTTGCAGCTATCGCATTGGTTATGATTGCGCCACTCACGAACTATTGGGCAGTGACCATTGCAATGACAATAGGAAGTGGTGTTGCAACGCTCCTTAAATACCGGAAATGGCGTTTAACCCGAAAAGAACTTTTCCTGGCTTGATATCGTAAATTTTAGAAACCTCAGAATTAGATAGGACACGCAATGAAAGAAACAGTATTGGTAACAGGCGCAGATGGATTTATCGGATCTCACCTTACGGAATTGTTGGTCCGAGAAGGCTACAGAGTAAAAGCGCTTTCCCAGTACAATTCTTTCAATTACTGGGGCTGGCTGGAAAATATTGATTGCCTGGATCAAATCGAGGTACTTAACGGCGATGTGCGAGACCCGCATTACTGTAAACACATCACTAAAGATGTCGACATCGTTTACCATTTGGCGGCATTAATTGCGATCCCATACTCCTATGTGGCTCCAGATAGCTACGTTGATACTAACATCAAGGGTACCCTGAATATTTGCCAGGCTTCGCTGGAAAATGGCGTAAAACGCGTAATTCATACGTCCACCAGCGAAGTATACGGTACTGCTCAATACGTGCCGATTGATGAAAAGCACCCGGTGCAGCCCCAGTCTCCCTACAGTGCTTCCAAAATAGCTGCTGACGCCATGGCAATGAGTTTCTATAACGCGTTTGATCTACCGGTTACTGTTGCGCGCCCTTTCAATACCTATGGTCCGAGGCAGTCTGCCCGTGCGGTTATTCCAACCATCATTACCCAGATAGCCGCCGGCCAGAAATCCATCAAACTGGGAGATGTATCACCCACAAGAGACTTCAACTACGTCGAAGATACCTGCCGCGGATTCCTTGCTCTGGCCAACTCCGATAATACGGTTGGAGAAACGGTCAACATTGCGTCTAACTTCGAGATTTCAGTTGGTGACACGCTTAACCTCATCCGAGATATTATGAAAAGTGATGTTGAGTTTATTACCGATGAACAACGGATTCGCCCCGGAAAATCAGAAGTGTTCAGATTATGGGGAGAGAACGCGAAGATACGTGAATTAACAGGTTTTTATCCTGAGCATTCGATCGAAGATGGTTTGAGAAAGACCGTGTCCTGGTTTACAAACCCTGAGAATCTCAAGCACTACAAAGCTGGAATTTACAATGTCTGACATGTCCCTGAACCGGCTTGTTGAATTTGTAAAAGATCACTACGGTACTAACGAATTCATACCGCTGCACGCGCCAGTGTTTTCAGGGCGTGAAAAGGCGTACGTTGCAGACACCATAGATTCTACCTTCGTCTCCAGCGTGGGCGCTTACGTGGATCAGTTCGAGAAGGAGTTGGCTGGATACACTGGCGCCGGCGCGGCAGTAGCGACGGTGAACGGCACAGCAGCACTCCATGTCAGCCTAAAACTGGCGGGCGTACTTCCCGGCGACCTCGTGATTACCCAGGCGCTGACTTTTGTAGCCACCTGCAACGCGATTCACTATTGCGGGGCAGAACCACTGTTTATTGACGTGGATGAGGCAACGCTTGGGCTTAGTCCGTTAGCCCTTGAAAATTGGCTGAAGAACCATGCGGATCTTGATGCAGAGGGCGTGTGTATTGAGCGAGAATCCAGACGAAGAATAACGGCATGCATGCCCATGCACACATTTGGGCACCCTGCAGACCTCGCCGGCCTTCTGAGGGTTTGCAAATCCTGGAACCTTCGCCTGGTAGAAGATGCTGCGGAATCACTTGGCAGTTTCTACGAGGGCCGCCACACGGGCACCTTTGGGGAGATCGCTGCTGTAAGCTTCAATGGCAACAAAATCATAACCACCGGTGGTGGCGGTATGATCCTTTGCGATGCTGAGGTTGGTAAACGCGCAAAGCACCTAACCACAACCGCAAAAAAACCTCATCCTTATGAGTACGTGCATGACGAAGTTGGGTATAACTATCGATTGCCTAATATCAACGCTGCTCTGGGGGTTGCTCAACTTGAACAGCTATCAGAGTTTCTTGCGGAGAAGCGTGCGCTGGCAACGCAATACCGGAATCTTCTGAAAGATACTGAGTTCCAGTTTGTTGATGAGCCGAAAGGCTGCCAAAGTAACTTTTGGTTGAATGCGGTTCTGTGCCCCGATGAACACTCAAGAAATCATCTGCTTGAGGTGACCAACGCAAAAAATGTCATGACCCGGCCGGTCTGGCAATTGATGTGTGATCTTCCAATGTATGCTCATTGCCGACGAGGTGATCTCCGCACTTCAAGAAACATTGCACAGCGCCTTGTTAATTTACCCAGTGGCGTAAAACCGGTTCAGATATGAAGACAATCGCTGTATTTACCGGAACCCGAGCAGAATACGGCTTACTTTGTCCGTTATTGAGGAAACTGGCTAATCATTCGGAACTCAAATTGCAGCTTATTGTGAGTGGCATGCATCTCTCACCGCAATTCGGAGAAACATGGCGAACCATAGAGGCCGACGGATTTACCATAGATGCCAAGGTGGAAATGCTCCTCGCTTCCGACACAAGCTGTGGCGTTGCGAAATCCATGGGGCTGGGTGCAATTGGCTTTGCGGACGCGCTAGAACGCCTTAGTCCCGATTGCCTGGTTATTCTAGGTGACCGATACGAGGCTCTGGCAATTGCACAAGTTGCTGCTGTCATGCGTATCCCCATTGCTCACTTACATGGTGGAGAAATCACTGAGGGTGCCTACGATGACTCTATCCGCCATGCAATAACCAAGCTTTCCCACTACCACTTTGTTGCGTCTGATGAGTATCGCCAACGGGTTATCCAGATGGGAGAGGCTCCGGAACATGTTTGGAATGTGGGTGCATTGGGGATCGAAAATATTCGAACGGTGCCAAAAATTCCCCTTGCCGAAATCAATAAAAAATTTAATCTCCAAATGAGGCAGCCGTATTTTCTGGTGACCTATCACCCGGTGACGGTGGGGGAAGAAGACAGCGAAGAGACCTTTGAGAACCTGCTATCGGCACTTGATGAGTTTCCCCAACACCAGGTGCTGCTTACATACCCGAACTCAGACAACGGTGGTCACAGATTGATTCAGATGCTTGAACAATATGCCAGCGAACGGTTGGGTAAGGTATTCGCTGTACCATCACTTGGTATGCAGTGTTACCTCAGTGCCGTGAATTGCAGTGACGCGGTTATTGGTAACTCATCCAGCGGTGTCATTGAAGTGCCCTCGCTCGGAACGCCATCAGTCAACGTCGGTGTCCGGCAAAAGGGCCGCCTGGCAGCAGAGTCTGTAATACACGCAGGCACCAGCAAAAAAGAGCTTAAACAGTCGATTGATGATGCTCTATCAGCCGATGCCCGGCGAATATCCAAAACGTGTGAGAATCCGTACGGCACCGGTGAAACGTCAAAGATAATCGTAGAGGTCTTGCGGAGCCTTCAGCCTTCGGGACCTAAGCAATTCTTCAATTTACCCCGGTCTCAGGAAGGCGAATATTAATGGTTAGAATAATCGCAGAAGCCGGCGTGAATCATAACGGCAACCGCGACATGGCCTTTGAACTGGTCAAAGTAGCAGCGGATTCAGGTGCCGATGCCGTTAAATTCCAGACCTTTAACGCAGAGCGACTGGCAGCCCTTACAGCGCCGAAAGCGAAATATCAGCAAGCGACCACGGATGCGCTCGAAAGCCAGCTCGCTATGCTGAAAAAACTGGAGTTGCCAACCGAATGGCATTTCGAGCTCCAGCGGTACGCACGGGAACTGGATATAACATTCATATCAACAGCGTTTGATCTTCAGAGCCTGGCTTTCTTGCAAACACTGGACCTTCCCTATTACAAGATCCCTTCCGGGGAAATCACTAATGGCCCGCTATTGCTGGCTTTTGCCCAAACCCGCAAGGAACTGATCATTTCTACAGGCATGGCGACGCTGAGTGAAATTGAACAGGCGCTTGCTATCGTCGCATTTGGTTATGTTCACGGGGAAGAGCCGGAAAGCCTTGAGCAGGTGTGGCGCTTCTGGAGCAATCCTGAGGCTCAGGCGTCTCTGCGAGGCAAGGTTTCGTTGCTTCATTGTACTTCGCAATACCCAACGCCGATTGAAGAGGTGAACCTCAATGCAATGGGGACCCTCGCAAACGCTTTCGGTTTGCCTGTTGGCTACTCTGATCACACACAGGGTCTGGTTATACCGACAGCCGCCGTAGCACTCGGGGCAACCATTATCGAGAAGCACTTCACGCTGGACCGCAGATTGCCGGGACCGGATCATGGGGCTTCTCTTGAGCCGGATGAGCTGTCCGATTTGGTGCGCACCATACGAGATGTTGAGCGGGCACTCGGTGACGGTATTAAAAAACCGCAGCCTAGTGAATGGGATACTCGCGAGGCAGCTCGGCAGCAGGTGATTTTTTGCGAAGCAGTTAAGAAAGGCGAAAAAATCGACCGAGGCTCATTATCCACTGCCCGCTGTGGACGAGGGGTTTCTCCAATGGGGCTTTGGGATATGGTGGGCAAAGTTGCTTCACAATCCTTCTCTGAGGGAGATGTGCCAGAGTGACCCGAGTGTCGACATCTGACCACGCGTCCAGAGATTTTATTTTAATAGGGGCGGGCGGGCATGCGAAGGTTGTACGGGAACTCGCAGAACTGTGCGGTGCCAATATCCTCGGCGTTTGCGATCCGAAGTTTCAGGGCACACACAACGAGATCTGGAATGGCTTGAAGGCTCTCGGAGGGGATGAATATTTGTCTCGGGTAAACCCACAAACGGTTCTTTTGCTCAATGGAATTGGAATGATGCCCGGAAGTCTCATTCGTCAGGGTGTGTTCGAGCGTTTCAGAGCAATGGGTTTTCACTTCCCATCTCTCGTCCATCCTTTTGCCTGGGTCTCTCACGACGCTCACATAGGCGACGGCGTTCAGCTGATGGCGGGATGTGTTGTACAACCGGGCGCATGGATCGGAATTAATACGATCATTAACACCCGCAGCTCCGTCGATCATGATTCTTGTTTAGGAGAGCATTGTCACCTCGCACCCGGCGCTACCCTCTGTGGCGATGCAAATGTTGGGGCCGGTACCTTTATTGGTGCCGGAGCAACGATTACCCACGGAGTGACAGTAGCGCCAAAAACCTTCATTAAAGCTGGGTCTTTGACAGCCAAAGACGTTCTCTAAGACCCCGGAACACCAATTCCTTTTGCAAACGGAATACTTGATACATGAAAAAGTGGCAGAACGTACTTATCCAGCCGGATTTGCCGCTGGAAGACGCGATTGCAGTTCTTGATAAGGGTGGGCTGCGAATTGCCTTGATAGTGCAGAACCACGATAAATTAGTGGGTACATTGACCGACGGCGATATCCGTAGAGCCTTGTTACGACATGTTCCGCTGACAGCGCCTGTCAGGGATGTGATGTGCGCTAAGCCCCACGTGGCTGATGTTGACTGGTCCAAGGATAAGATCCTCTCCGTTATGGAAGATCTCGAACTACTTCAGATCCCGCTACTGGATTCAGAAGGTCGAGTCGTCGGGCTTGAAACCTTGCATGGGCTAATGGAGCGCAGAACGGTCGAAAACCCGGTCTTTTTAATGGCGGGCGGATTCGGAACTCGATTGAAGCCCTTGACGAACACGTGCCCCAAACCATTGCTTAAGGTTGGTGACAAGCCCATTCTTGAACTAATTCTGGAAAGTCTGGTCAAAGCCGGGTTTTATCGTTTTTTCATTTCAACACACTATTTGCCGGAAATGATCAGAGAGCACTTTGGCGATGGCTCGCATTGGGGTGTTGAAATCGAGTACGTTCATGAAGAAGAGCCCCTTGGAACGGGCGGGGCATTGGGACTGTTGCCCAAGGAAAAGATTGACCGCCCACTGATTATGATGAACGGCGACCTCCTCACCACAGTGAACTACCGTGGCCTCCTGGACTTCCATCTTGAACATGACAGTATCGCAACAATGTGTGTTCGTGAGTATGAGCACCGGGTTCCTTATGGCGTTGTTCAGACAGACGGTACCTATATACAGAGTATGGAGGAGAAGCCGGTTCAGAAGTGCTTCATTAACGCCGGTATATACGTTGTGTCGCCGGAACTGGTGGGTTGCGTCGAGCCTGGCGAACGAATTGATATGCCAAGCTTGTTGGAAAAACAGATTGATCTTGCCAAAAACGTCGCGATGTTTCCGGTGCATGAATACTGGCTCGACATTGGCAAAATGGATGATTTCAAGAAAGCACAAGAAGAAGTCGAGCTTCTATGACTAACGCACACCTCAATAGAGCTCTGGTGGTCGGAAGTGGAAGTATCGCGAAGAGACATATCACGAATTTGCGAAATCTGTTCCCGGATTTGTCCTTGGTTTGTGTCAGTGCTTCAGGCCGGATGCTTAATCCTGCCGAGGTCGGCGCTTCAGAGGTCGTACCGGACTTAGCCTCCGCTGTCAGGCAAAACCCGGATTTTGCGGTGATAGCTTCACCCGCGCCCTACCATCTAATCCACGCGGATGAGCTGTTGGCCGCGAACATACCTGTGTTAATCGAAAAGCCCCTCTGTACCTCAGTTCGTGAACTTGATGCGACGAAGCTGAGTGGTTATACCGCCCGCATTGGCGTTGCTTACAACTTGCGATTCATGCCTGCGGCACAAATAGTGAAAAAACTTATTGATGATGCGGCAGTGGGGCCAATTAGCACTGCATTCGCGGAAGTGGGGCAGTTCCTGCCAGATTGGCGCCCCGGAAGCGACTATCGCAGGGGCGTTTCAGCAGTTAAAGATCTTGGCGGCGGAGCACTGCTAGAGTTGAGCCATGAGTTAGACTATTTGAACTGGTTCTTCGGCCCGTTCTCTCGTGCATTGGGCGTCATTCGCAACGCCGGTAGCCTGGAGATTGATGTGGAGGACAATGTAGATGTCCTACTCCAGCAAAGCGGAGGCCAGTTGGTTCACGTGCACCTCGACTTTCTTCAGCGTCATCCCACCCGGCGCTTTAAGGCAATTGGTGCCATCGGCACCATTGAATGGGACCTGATGGCAAATAAGGTACTTCTTTTTCATGCGGATGGTAGCACTGAGACGGTGTACGAAGATCCGAACTATGACCGAAATCAGATGTATATTGACCAAATGATTGCGTTCATTGGCTCCATAAAGGGAGAAGCAGATTTTGAATCTACGTTGGATTCGTCCATGCAAGTAATGCGACTGGTTGAATCTATAAGGATGTCCAGTGATCAATCTGCTTGGGCTGAAGTGGAGGAACCCTTGTGAGCAAGATATACGCATTTGTATTTGCGCGGGGCGGATCCAAGGGTTTGCCCCGGAAAAACCTCCTCTTGTTGGGTGGCGTGCCTTTGATCGGCCATTCAATAAATATGGCGAAAGCACTCCCGCAAGTTTCGAAGGTGTTTGTTTCGACAGATGATTCCGAGATAAAGCTTGTAGCGAAGCAATATGGCGCAGAAGTTATCGATCGTCCTGAGGAACTGGCGGGCGATAAATCGCCAGAGTGGGAAGCGTGGCGCCACGCTATTCGATACCTTGAGGACTTGGGAGAGGAATTTGATACTTTCTTGAGCCTTCCCGCGACAAGTCCTCTCAGGTCGACTGAAGACGTTGAAGAAGCCATTAACGCTTTGGACTCCCAAACCGATGCGGTCATCACCGTTACACCAGCAACCAGAAGTCCTTATTTCAATATGGTATCCAGAGCATTGGACGGAACTACCACGATCCTATGTCCTTCAGATGGTTATGCCCGACGGCAGGATGCCCCAGAGGCATTTGATGTCACAACCGTTGCCTACGTTATGAAAAAGGGTTTCATCTTGCAGCGGAATCGCCTGTTTGACGGGCGACTCAAATCTGTGGTGGTTCCGAAAGAGCGTGCTGTTGACATAGATGACATCCTGGATTTCAAGTTTGCTGAACTGCTTTACGTCGAGGTTGAAAATGTTGTTGCAAAATAAAGTGATACTTGTTGTTGGCGCGGGCGGTTTGTTGGGACGAGAAATTGTTCGTTCTGTAGTGCGGGAGGGTGGGCGCGTAATTGCTGCCGATATGGACAAAGCTTCAGTTAGCGGTTTGGCCCAAGAGTTCGGAAAAAAAAGCGTTTTTCCAGTTCAGATCGATATAACCGATAATAGCTCAATAGAATCCGTGTTTGATATTGCAGCGGAGTTTGGGCTGAAAATAACAGGTGCTGTAAATTCAGCTTATCCAAGAAATAAGAACTACGGGCGGAAAGTACTGGAAGTAACATATCAAGATTTTTGCGAAAACTTAAGTTTACACCTCGGTGGTTATTTTCTATTTATGCAGTTTTGTGCTCGTTATGCAAAGGAAAAGCAACTGGAATTTTCACTTGTGAACATTTCTTCAATTTATGGAGTGATCGCGCCGAGATTTGATATCTATGCTGGAACTGAGATGACGGTACCGGTTGAGTATGCTGCATCAAAGTCTGCTCTAATTCATCTCAACTCATATTTTACAGCTTTCACTAAAGGAACACGATTTAGAGTGAATTCTGTAAGCCCAGGCGGGATCTTCGACCAACAGGATGAGAATTTTCTTGAAGCTTATAGGTCTCATTCTCGATCCATTGGAATGTTGAATAAAGAAAGTGTTGTAGGACCGATAATCTTTTTGCTTTCCGACTCGTCTGAATATGTGTGTGGCCAGAACATGGTTGTCGATGATGCATTCTCAGTCTGAAGAGCGACGCCGCATTAACTTTTTTTCTTCCGAATCTAAGAAGCTGTACTCGTTGTTCTTGTTCGTCAATTTTCTGGTTCTCGTAATCGTTATATTAATCCCTGTAAAAGCCCAAGTTGAAAACTACGTTTTTCTTGCTTTTATAAATTTATCTTTTTGTTCTCTGGTTTTGTTATTGAGTTTAATCGTCGAAAAATTCAAGGTAAGAAAATTTGATGCGATTTTAACAATACAACAGATTAGGAACATAAGACGAAATATTTTCCTTTGCTGCTTTGGTTCTATTTTCGGATTGGCAATGGTCGCATATGATCGCGTATATGTCCGAGGTATAGACTATATGCAAGGCCTTAGAGCTGCACGATATGAGTGGCTGGCGTCAGATGGTGGATCTTTAGTAAGCATGGCTGGCAATTTACTAATACCTTTCAGTTATGTCGGGCTGTTCTTAGTTGTGATAAATTCAAAATTATTTACCTCTAAGGCCTTTTTGTTTTATGTATTCTTGGCTCTTTTGGTGATCTTCGGCCATGCAGCTCTAAACGGGGGGCGAAGCAATATTTTGCTCGGGCTTTTGGTGATGGTCCTTGCATTTCTTCTAAGGCCGGGGCGAATTAATTATAAGGCTGTAATCAAAGCATTGTTAATGATCGTGCTGTTGAGTGTGCCTGCTTTTTTTTACGTCGCAGAAATAATAAAGTCTAGTGCATCGATGGGCGGCGTTGATTTGAGCACACTGCTCTCGCGTGCGATAAATGGTCTTCAGGGGCGTTTTGTTGAGGGCTATGTGGTTCAAGAGAGTTCACAGTTAGAATTGCTATTACTATACATTATTTCATACTTGAGTCACGGTCAATGGACTGCTCAGGTTATTGGTGATCTGAGTTCAATGCCTGGTAGTTATTTTCTCTACCCATTTAGCGTGATCCTAGCTCGGCTCTCTTTATTTAGCGAGCCTCTTCAGCCGGGTATTTTTTCCGATGTGGGGGCGTTCGTTTCTCTGCCTGCTGCAATTTACTACGATTTCGGATTCTTGGGTTTGTTTGCGATGTCCTCTTTTATTGGAGGGATGTTCGGGCTAACCTTAGCATTTTTAAAAGATCGCTCAAGAATGTCGGGCTGGAAGCTTGGATTATTTGTTTATTTTGGTTTCATTGTTTTACTGTCACCTATTATTCCTGCCTATGGATTTTCCTACCTTAATTTTATTGTTTTTTCTTTCTTTGTTGTTGGATTATTAAATAGAGTTTTTTATGGAAAAGGTTACAGGTTGATATGAGTAGTGGGCGAGTTATCATAGTATATGAGCGAAAGAATCGGGAGCTTGAAACAGCCTTATTATTGCAGAGCAAATTTTTTAATGCGGGTTTTGAGTGCGCAGTTACCCAATTCTATCAAGGGCATGATTTCAATTTACTCGGGGCAGGACCGGATATTCTAATTGTTCCACACCTGTATAATGAGCTTAGCGTTGCCCGGCTGATAGCCAGATACGGAAGGCCAAAGAGCATTATAAATCTACAATACGAACAAGTTTTGTCCGATAAATGGGAGCGACTTGGTCATCATAACCCTTCTGGGACAGCTATGAATGCTGTCCATGTCTGCTGGGGAAAAACAACGTTTGATCGCCTGAGAGATTTTGGTGTTCCATCGGAGAACCTCCTGACAATCGGGGCGCCACATTTGGATTTAATGAGTGGGGTAGGCGAGGAATACTGTACTGGACAGAAGCGACGGCTAGCCGAGAAGTTTAAATTGAACGAGACCCAAGACTGGATACTCTTCCTCTCAAGTTTCACCTACGCTGATATTTCCGAGCACAGACTTCGCATGAACGAATCGGTCGCTGGATCTGATCTCAAAGACTTCGTGGAAATTCACTCGAAGTCGAGAAACGAGGTTCTGGCGTGGCTCGAGCAAGCGCTGATTGAGAATCCATGTAGCGTGCTTATATATCGCCCCCATCCTGATGAGCTGAATCTGGAAAAAGTATATGACCTCGAAAATAAATATAATAATCTCAGAGTCATTTCTTTTGGTTCCGCCAAGCAATGGATCATGGCCGCGGATACAATACTTTCCTGGTATTCGACGACGGTTGTTGAGTCGCATTACCTTAAAAAGCATTACCAAATCTTACGCCCGTTTGATCTACCGGACTACTTCGATAGTGTCTTGTTAAAGAAGGCTAGATTTCTAACCTCCAAAGATCAGTTTCTTGAATACCTCAGGTCTTCGCCAGGCGCTCAGGATTTGCCCCTGCGAGATGAGGATGTGGCTGGTTATTATGAAAATATTGATGGTTCGATCGCCTCTGATAGGCTGGTACACTATGCTCGGAAAATGGTGAGGGATCAAGCCAGTCAGGACTTTCGAGTTTCAACGAAAAACCTCTTGCGTGCCAAGCTTATTTCAGTTTCGGTTCTTTTGGTTTTTATCTTATATCGATTTTCAAAAAAGTTCCCACGCGTCAGTTTTCTGAAACAGATTCCGTTTTTTGACCGGTGGTTTTCGGAGTTCGATAACCAATTTTCTGAATCCTCAGAAATCGAGAAGATAAAAGAGAGCCTTAATGAGTTCAAGATAGCTGGGTCAATTCAGGGTTGATAGAAATGTCCTCAGTAAAAAGCCTTTTGAAATCCTTTGCGTTGTACATTTTGTTCAATGTCCAGAAGTACTTTATTTATAGACTAAAATCTGTCGGCCATCATTGCCGCATCGCCTCGGGCGTTTTCATCTTTCCTCGTCAGGTTGAGTTGGGGAATTACTGTTTCTTAGGTCGCGGTTGTTACCTTGACGGATCTATAGTGATCGGTGACTACACGATGCTAGCAGGTAATGTTGCAATTGTTGGCGGCGACCATTCGTTCACTTCACCTGCTGTTTTAATGCGCGATAGCGGCCGTGAGCATTGGAAGACCACTGTGATTGGTAAAGACGTTTGGGTTGGATACGGGGCTATTATCCTGAACGGTATAGAAATTGGTGATGGAGCGATCATTGCCGCGGGCTCGGTCGTTACTCGCGACGTTGCTCCTTACTCTATTGTTGCCGGAAATCCTGCGAGAGTTTTAAAAATGAGGTTTTCCAAATCGGATCAGCGGTTACATTCAGATTATTTAAATAGGTTGCGGTAGGGGTATGTTCAAAGATAAAACGCTTTTGATCACGGGCGGAACTGGTTCTTTCGGAAACGCTGTGTTGGATCGATTTCTTCATACAGATATTTCTGAAATACGCATTTTCAGTCGTGACGAAAAAAAGCAGGACGATATGCGTAAACGGTACCGGTCGTCAAAATTGAAGTTTTACATTGGCGATGTTCGGGACTATCAGTCCGTGGTCAACGCGGTGCGTGGTTCAGATTTCATGTTTCATGCCGCCGCGTTAAAACAAGTGCCTTCGTGTGAATTTCATCCATTAGAGGCGGTGAAAACGAATGTGTTGGGCACTGAAAATGTGCTTGAGGCGGCAATCAATTGCGGTGTAGAACGGGTTATTTGTCTTTCTACGGACAAAGCGGTCTACCCTATTAATGCTATGGGAATCTCCAAGGCCATGATGGAGAAAGTGGCTGTTGCGAAGTCCCGGAGTGCGAATGGTACGGTGATATGTGCAACGCGGTATGGGAATGTAATGGCATCTAGAGGTTCTGTTATCCCATTATTTGTTGATCAGATCCGGGCTGGCCAAGCCATTACCGTAACCGACCCGAATATGACTCGTTTCATGATGACGTTGAACGATGCTGTAGATCTAGTGCTTTATGCCTTTGAGCACGGTAATCCGGGTGATATTTTCGTTCAGAAGGCACCGGCAGCCACCATTAAGACCTTAGCTCACGCCCTGACGAGACTATTGAAGGTTCCAGACCACGAAATACTCGAGATTGGTACTCGCCACGGCGAGAAACTTTATGAAGTGCTTCTTAGTCGGGAAGAAATGGCAGCGGCGGAAGACCTTGGTAACTACTTCCGGGTTCCACCGGACTTGCGAGATCTGAATTACGGTAAGTTTGTGGAGCAGGGCGAGGAGAAGATTTCTCACACAGAGGATTATAACTCCCACAATACCGATCGCCTGGATGTCGCAGGTATGCAAGCGTTGCTGCGAAAGCTTGAATTCATTCGTGCCCTGGAACGGGGTGAGTACCTGAACCCGGAGGACTGATTGATGAAAGTACTGGTAACCGGTGCGGACGGCTTCATTGGCAAAAACCTGCAATTGCACCTTGAGGAAAAAAAGGGATTCGAGGTGGTGCCCTTTACACGGGAGCACAATGAACAAGACTTGGCTGGTCTGCTCTGTGGTGTGGATTGGATTGTTCATTTGGCGGGTATCAACCGGCCGCAAGACCCATCCGAGTTTCGTATAGGTAACGCTGGTTTAACCCAAGTCTTGTGTGACGCTGTTGAGGCTACTGGCCGGATTGTTCCGATTATTTACAGTTCATCCATTCAGGCTGAGCGAGACAATGAGTACGGCTCCAGCAAGCGTGAAGCAGAGGATGCGTTGCTGGCTTTGAATAAAGCCAATGGTAACCCGGTTTATATATACCGCCTGCCCAATGTTTTCGGTAAATGGGCGCGACCTAATTATAACTCTGCGGTTGCTACCTTTTGCCATAACATTGCCAGGGATTTGCCGGTACAAATCAATGACCCGGATGCGATGGTCAACCTGGTGTACGTTGACGATGTAATCGCGAGCTTTCTCAGGGTGTTAGAGGGAGAGGCCCAATCAACCCCATTTGTGGGGGTTGAGCCGGTTTACCAGATCACGGTTGGAGAGTTGGCAAGCCAGTTGTACCGTTTCAAAGCCACTCGGGATAATCTGATTACCGAGCGGGTCGGTTCTGGGCTTGTGCGGGCACTCTATTCGACTTACGTGAGTTACCTGCCGCCAGAGAGCTTCACTTACACGGTACCACAGCACGGAGACGAGCGTGGGGTGTTCGTTGAAATGCTGAAAACTCCAGATGCCGGCCAGTTTTCCTTTTTTACGGCTCACCCCGGTGTCACCCGTGGCGGCCATTATCACCATTCAAAAACAGAGAAGTTTTTGGTGATCAAAGGTGAGGCCTGCTTCCGTTTCCGCCACATGATCACCGGGGAGTTCTACGAGTTACATACCTCCGGAACCCGGCCTGAAATTGTGGAAACCGTACCGGGCTGGACCCACGACATTACTAACGTGGGTGAAGACGAGCTTGTGTGTATGCTCTGGGCCAATGAAATTTTTGACCGGCAAAACCCGGACACTTTCGCGTGCCCGGTGGGTACCGAAGCCTGAACCAATCTGGAACTACCATGAAAAAACTCAAAGTAATGACCGTGGTTGGCACCCGGCCAGAGATTATTCGCCTCTCCAGGGTGATGGCCAAACTGGATGAGTATTGCGAACACATTCTGGTTCACACCGGCCAGAACTACGATTTCGAACTGAATGAGATCTTCTTTCAGGATCTGGGTATCCGCAAGCCGGATCATTTTCTGAGTGCTGCCGGTGCCAGTGGCGCAGAGACCATCGGTAACGTGATTATCGCGGTGGACAAGGTGTTGGCGGAGGTTCAGCCTGAAGCCCTGCTGGTGCTGGGGGATACCAATAGCTGCATGGCGGTAATTCCCGCCAAACGCCGTAAGATTCCCACCTTCCACATGGAAGCTGGCAACCGCTGCTTTGACATGCGGGTACCGGAAGAGATCAATCGGCGCATTGTCGACCACACCGCCGATATCAATCTAACCTACAGTACCATTGCGCGGGATTACCTGCTGCGGGAAGGCTTGCCGCCTGATCGTGTGGTGAAAACGGGTAGCCCGATGTTTGAAGTGTTGAACCACTTCCGTGAGGGCATTGAGGCGTCTGATGTTCTGGGCCGTCTTGGGCTTGAGGAGGGCAAGTTCTTTGTGGTGAGTGCCCACCGGGAAGAGAACGTGGATTCGGACAAAAACTTCCTGGCCCTGGTAGATACGCTGAATGCGGTGGCAGAGCAGTACGGCTACCCGGTGATTGTCTCCACCCATCCGCGCACCCAGAAGCGCGTAGATGCCATGGGGGTGCAGTTCCACCAGAATATTCGCCTCCTGAAACCGCTGGGCTTCAAGGATTACAACAAGTTACAGCTGAGTGCCAAGGCCGTGTTGTCAGACAGCGGTACCATCAGCGAGGAGGCCTCCATCCTAAACTTCCCGGCCCTGAACATTCGTGAAGCTCACGAGCGTCCGGAGGGCATGGAAGAAACCGCTGCCATGATGGTGGGACTTAGTACTGAACGCGTGTTGCAGGGCTTGGCGATACTCGACAATCAGGGCAGGGGAGATGAGCGCTCCATGCGATTAGTGGAGGACTACAGCATGCCAAATGTGGCTGAAAAGGTGATTCGGATAATTCATAGTTATCGGGATTATGTGATGCAGACAGTCTGGAAGCGGTACTGAGCATCCTGCATGACAACAACACATTCTGGTCGGCGAGATATCGCCATTATTAATCGTAGCTTCTGGCCCATATATCCGGTCATTGGCGAAGCGCTTTTGCGGTTCTCGGAAAAACTGGCCGGTTCTTATTCCGTGTCGGTTATCCTGCAGGATCATGCGGGTATCAGAAAGCACCTTGCCGAGTGTGAACGGGGAGACGGCGTTGAGTTTCTGCCGGGTAAGGCCTGGTCGAGCTCCTCGAGCGGTATTCTGGTACGCGCTTTGGATTCCGTTTATTTCATGTGCTGGGTTCTCTATGCTCTGTTGCGCACCCGCCCGAGAAAGGTCTACGTATCAACAGATCCCCCCGTTCTGGTTCCGTTCGTCGTGATGCTCTATGCCCGACTGTTTGGTGCGCGGTACGTTTATCATTTGCAGGATATTCATCCGGAAGCGGCCTCGGTGGTGATGAGGGTTCAGCCGTTGGTCTATAAACTGCTCCGCTGGATGGACGGTGTTACGATGCGCCACGCACAGGCATTAATTACCATTACGGATGAGATGGCGGAAGAAATTCGCAAGCGTTCTGGCACCAAGGCTCCCATTTACGTTATCAGCAATCCCGCAGTCTCGTTTGATGACGTAAATCCCCCTACAGATCGAGTAAAGGGTATGACTTTCTGTGGGAACGCCGGAAGGTTGCAGCGTATCCCATTACTTGTCGACGCAATCACTCAATATCTTGAAAACGGCGGAACACTTAAATTCGCTTTTGCTGGCGGTGGTGTTTTTGCTCCGGATATAAAGGCACTTGCCGGTCGCTTTTCACAGGTTGAATACCTTGGACAGGTTTCGGCAACTGAAGCGGCTCAGTTGAATTGTGACTATGAGTGGGCGCTTCTCCCGATAGAAGACGAGGTTACTCGTTATGCTTTTCCCAGTAAGTCATCGTCCTACGTGTTCTCCGGTGCTGCCGTGATGGCGATTTGCGGAGAACAAACCAGTGTTTCGCAATGGGTGTCGGGTAATGGCTTGGGGGTTGTGGTTCCACCTTTGGTTGGATCCGTCGTTGAGACTTTCAGAGCGATAGAGCGTGGCGAGTTGATCGCGGATGACTTCGATGGAAATCGTGAAGGCCTTCGGAAGTCGCTGAGCTTTGATCGGTTTCTTGAGCGTCTGGAGGAATGTTTTGTAACAGGGGCAATGTGTGAATAAGCATATCCTGGTGACGGGTGGTAGCGGCTTTGTTGGCTCTGCACTTATTAAACGGTTGCTCAGTGAGCACCGAGATATTCTCGCTGTAGGCCGTAGCGACGTGAATTTGCCGGTTGAGACGGTTAAGGTTTCCTCCTTTAGCGAACTCGGAGCACTAGGGCAAAGACTTGGCTCGGTTGATGTTGTCGTTCATTGTGCCGCCCGCGCTCACATTATGAATGATGATACGGTAGATCCTCTTGCCGAGTACCGAAAGGTCAATGTGGACGGTACGCTGAACGTTGCCCGGCATGCGTTGGAGGCCGGCGTGAAACGTTTTCTGTTTGTCAGCTCTATAAAGGTAAATGGCGAGCACACACCGCCAGGTAGGCCGTTTACGGAGGAAGCTGCGCCCGCACCCGAAGACCCTTATGGTATTTCGAAGTATGAGGCCGAGCGGGAACTTCAGGCACTATGTGCAGAAACAGGTATGGAGCTGGTCATTATTCGTCCGCCGCTTGTATACGGCCCGGGAGTGAAAGGCAACTTTGCCAGTATGATACGCTTGATGGAAAAAGGGCTGCCACTCCCTCTTGGAGCTGTTCGTAATAAACGTTCACTTGTAGCCCTGGATAATCTGGTGGATCTTATTGTGACCTGTGTAGACAGTCCGGCGGCCGCTAATCAGGTTTTTCTGGCTGCTGATGGGCAGGATATTTCGACTACTGAGTTATTGCGGAACGTCGCCAACGCCATGGGTAAGCCTGCTCGGTTGCTACCTGTGCCATCTGGCTTGCTGATGCTGGGCGCGTCCTTGTTTGGAAAAAAGGCAGTGGCGAAGCGCCTGCTCGGCTCTTTGCAGGTGGATATATCCAAAGCCCGGGAATTACTCGGCTGGCAGCCGCCAGTATCCGTTGAAGAGGGTTTGGCAAGGGCCGTTCGGGTGAATTAGGCGTTGCCCCCACACTGCAAAATAATGAAACGTTCAATAATTCCTTTTATCCTGATAGTGGGCGGTTTCTGTGATTCGTTTTTTTGATCTGGTTTTTTCTTTAAGTGGATTGGTTCTCGGGTTCCCGGTGCTGCTGTTGCTGACGTTAATCGGGCTATTCGATACTGGGTCACCGATTTTCATGCAGGAACGGGTCGGTAGGCACAAAAAACCGTTTGTTTTGGTGAAATTCCGCACGATGAAAAAAGACACGGCTTCCGTAGCCAGCCATTTGGCCAGTGCAGAGGCTATCACGCCTTTTGGTAAGTTTTTACGGCGCACCAAGCTGGACGAATTGCCTCAGCTATGGAATGTGCTCAAGGGCGAAATGAGCCTGGTAGGGCCAAGGCCCTGCCTGTTTAATCAAGAAGAATTGATTGCAGCAAGAGAACAAAGAGGTGTTTTACAGGCTCGACCGGGCATCACTGGATTAGCCCAGGTTAATGATATTGATATGTCCACCCCGGATCTTCTGGCGGAGACCGACGCTCGGATGCTGGCGGAGCTTAATTTACTGAATTATTTTAGATTCATCATACAGACGGTGACGGGGAAAGGTTCTGGTGATCGGGTGAAGGGCTAATAATGATCAATTGGTTTCTTAATCTCCCAAGGTTTCACAAGCGCGCCATTTCGGTTTCCTCCGACATCTTGGTGTTGTCTTTTGCAATCTGGGCGGCCTTTGCTCTGCGGCTGGAGCAGGGGGTGTGGCTGCCTACGCGGGGCCATCTAATTGTTGCGGGTATTACCGTCCTGATTACCATCGTTGTGTTTGTTCGTTTGGGATTGTATCGGGCCGTAATCCGTTTTTTGGGAGACAGGGCATTTTTAACCATTGTCTATGGTGTGGCGGCGTCCTCCCTGGCTCTTATTGTTCTGGGGTACATGTTGCAAGTGTCTGTGCCCAGGTCCGTGCCTGTCATATACGGCGCTTTGGCCTTTATATTTGTTAGCGGTACCAGGCTGGGGGTGCGAATGCTGGTGAACCACCCTGGGCAAAGGAAAAAGGAAAGCGTAGCAATCGTAGGTGCGGGCGAGACGGGTATGGCCCTCGCGTCTGCTCTTAGGCAAGGCACGGAATACAGGCCGGTTTTGTTTATCGCGTTTGATAAGTCCCATCACAAAACGATGATTGATGGGTTGCCCGTGGTCAGTATCAATTTAATTACCAAGTATATTCAGAAGTATGGTGTTCGCCGGGTTCTGCTCGCTTTGGATCCAGATCTGAGTGTAGACCGCAGAGGATTGTTACATCAGCTTGAATCACTGGAGGTGCCAGTTCAAACGGTTCCCTCCATGTCGGAATTGGTTGCAGGCCAGGCGCGCATTAACGATATTCGGGATCTGGATATCGAAGATTTGCTTGGTAGGGATCCTGTGAGGCCAAATGCTGCCTTGGTGTCAGATAGTCTGTATGGCAAATCTGTCATGGTGACCGGGGCAGGGGGCTCCATTGGCTCGGAGCTTTGCCGGCAGATTCTCCAACATAAGCCCAAGCGGCTCATTTTGTTCGAGCTGAATGAATTTTCGCTCTACAGTATTGAGCGCGAACTGTCGGCTACCAATGCTGTCGAGGATTTGGGGGTAGAAATACACCCGTTATTGGGCAGCGTCGCACACCGGCGACGCTGCGAGATGATTATGCGGGCTTTTGGCGTACAGTCTGTGTACCACGCAGCAGCGTACAAGCATGTGCCATTGGTTGAGCACAACGTAATTGAGGGGGTCCAGAATAACGTTTTTGGTACGTTACACTTGGCAGAGGCAGCCATTGTTTCCGGCGTTGAGCGTTTCGTTCTGATCTCAACTGATAAAGCCGTTCGACCAACCAATGTGATGGGGGCGAGCAAACGTTTAGCGGAGTTGGTGCTTCAAGGCTTGGCTCAACGGCAAAACAGTACGATTTTCTCTATGGTACGTTTTGGGAACGTGCTGGGTTCTTCTGGTTCGGTCGTCCCATTGTTTCGGTCGCAGATTCGCGATGGCGGGCCAATAACCGTTACTCATCCTGACATAATACGATATTTCATGACTATTCCAGAGGCTAGTCAGCTTGTACTTCAGGCTGGAAGTATGGGGTGTGGTGGTGAAGTGTTCGTTCTGGATATGGGGGAGCCGGTCAAGATAGCGGATCTGGCTCGTAAGATGATCCACTTAATGGGCCTTACAGAAAAAACGGAAGAACGTCCCGATGGTGACATTGAAATAACGTATACGGGTCTAAGGCCTGGAGAGAAGCTCTATGAGGAATTGTTGATTGGCGATAATCCTCAAGGTACTTCACATCCCAGAATCATGATGGCCAGGGAGGTGTCGCTGCCCTGGCAGAAAATGGAAGACCTCTTAGCCGAACTTACGCAAGCGAGTCATGCGTTTGATTGTCAGCGTATTATAGAGTTGCTTACAAATGCTCCAACAGGTTATGCACCTAATGGTGAGACTGCAGATCTAATCTGGCGTAATGTAAACAACGTCAAGCATCCGGTCCAATCGGAAGGCAAAGTTCTGCATTTGGGCTAGCTGCATCATGCAACAAGGATTGTTGAATGATTGAGATAAAACACCATGGTGCTGTGAATGGCGTCACTGGATCCTGCCATGAGCTCCAGGTCTCGGACTTTGGTATTCTGATTGATTGCGGTCTTTTCCAGGGGCAGGAGAAAGGCGCGGCCTCCTCCGTCACGGAGCTGGCGATAGACTTCCCCATTGATCATATCCGCGCCCTTGTGGTCACTCACGTCCATATTGATCATGTCGGGCGGATTCCCTATCTTCTGGCAGCCGGATTTGAGGGGCCCATTGTCTGCTCTGAACCCTCAGCCATTATGCTGCCGGAAATCCTCGAAGACGCGCTGAAGATCGGCTTTACACGGGATCGGGCTTTGATTACCCGGGTTTTGGACCGTATACGCAGCAAACTGGTACCGCTGCCCTATGGTCAGTGGCATGAGCTGGTTTCTGAGGGCGATGCTGCACTGAGAATCAGGTTGCAGAGGGCCGGGCATATTCTCGGTTCTGCCTATGTGGAATGCGAGCTCCACGATGGCCATCGCAACGAACGTATTGTTTTCAGCGGGGATCTTGGCGCGAGTCATGCACCACTCCTGCCAGAGCCGTTATCACCTGAGAAGGCTGATCGCCTGATCATCGAAAGCACATACGGCGATAAGAACCACGAAGACCGGGAGAGCCGCCGCTATCGATTGAAATCGGTTCTTGAGCATGCCCTGGAAGACGGCGGTACGGTGCTGATTCCGGCATTCAGTATCGGTCGCACCCAGGATCTGCTTTATGAGATCGAAGCACTGATTGCCGAGTTTGGGGAGACTGAGATTTTGCAGTCGAGTGCAGAAGGCTCCTCTGGACCACTCCGATGGCAGGATCTGGAAATTGTTGTGGATTCCCCGCTGGCCGCTGAATTCACCCGAATCTATCGGGATCTCAAGCCATTTTGGGATGATGAGGCCCGAGAACTTGCCAGTGCCGGCCGGCATCCTCTGTCGTTTGAGCAGCTCACAGTGATCAATTCCCACGAGGACCATTTGAATGCGGTTGAGTATTTGGCTCGCACTCATCGTCCCTGCGTGGTTATTGCAGGATCTGGTATGTGTGCTGGTGGAAGGGTGGTGAATTATCTCAAGGCGATGCTGGGCGATGCCCGAAATGACGTGGTTTTTGTGGGGTATCAGGCGGCTGGAACGCCAGGGCGGGATATTCTGACTTACGGGCCGCGTGGTGGATGGGTGGAGCTGGACGGAGAACGATATGGCATTTCGGCTCGCGTTCACACAGTCGGTGGTTATTCTGCTCACGCCGGGCAAGATGATTTGCTTCGGTTCATTGCAGGTATTCCTGAGACGCCCGCCGAAATTCGCGTTGTCCATGGCGATTCGGGTGCCAAGCGCGCTTTTAAGCTGGCGTTGGAGGCAATGGCGCCGGATTCTGATATTCTGATTCCAGTAGGATAACGGGGTGGGCATGCGCTGATCATGCGATCGTTCGCCCAAGCGCTTAGACCTTATTTAAGGCAGGAGAATATATGAAAAGGATTGCGGTAATCGGCCTTGGTTACGTGGGCTTACCATTGGCGGCTGCATTCGGCGAAAAGCGCGAGGTGGTTGGTTTTGATATCAACCCCAAACGGATTGCCGAGCTGAAGGATGGCATTGATTTCACGCGCGAGGTGAGCCGGGATGAACTGGCGGCGTCGTCGAAACTGTCGTTTACGGATTCTCTGGATGGCATTGCCGATTGCCAGGTCTACATCGTGACCGTGCCAACCCCGATTGACGAATACAAATCGCCAGACCTTACCCCGTTGGTAAAGGCCAGTGAGAGTGTGGGTAAAGTCCTCAAGAAGGGTGACATCGTTGTTTATGAATCGACGGTGTTCCCCGGTGCCACTGAAGAAGTCTGTGTGCCGGTTCTGGAAAAGATGTCCGGCCTCAAGTTCAATCAGGATTTCTTTGCCGGTTACAGTCCGGAGCGTATCAACCCGGGCGATAAGGAACACCGCGTTACCACCATTATGAAGGTGACCTCCGGCTCCACGCCCGAGATTGCCGATGAGGTAAATGATCTTTACGCCGACATCATTACTGCGGGAACCCATAAGGCCAGTTCCATCAAGGTAGCGGAAGCGGCAAAGGTTATTGAAAACACTCAGCGGGATTTGAATATTGCGCTGATGAATGAGCTGTCGATGATTTTTGCCCGCATCGGGATCGATACCCATGAAGTATTGGCCGCTGCTGGTACTAAATGGAATTTCCTGCCGTTCAAACCCGGATTGGTCGGCGGGCATTGTATTGGTGTAGATCCGTATTACCTCACCCATAAAGCTCAGGCCATTGGTTACCATCCAGAGATTATTCTTGCTGGCCGCCGTGTGAACGACAATATGGGGCCGTACGCTGCCGCTGAACTGGTCAAAGCGATGATCAAGAGGGGGCATACCATTGCCAATTCTCGTGTATTGGTCATGGGGCTAACGTTCAAGGAAAACTGCCCGGATTTGCGTAATACCCGCGTTATTGATGTGGTTAATGAGTTAAAGGATTTCGGTTGTCAGGTGGATGTCACCGATTGCTGGGCCAATAATGAAGAAGCCGAACATGAGTATGGTATTTCTCTGGTCCCGGAACCGAAAGCCGGTGAATATGATGCGGTATTTCTTGCGGTACCGCACCGGGAATATGCCGCTCTTTCAGCGGAGCAACTGCGTGCTTATACCAATAGCAACGGCGTTTTATTTGATTTGAAGGGTGTGTTGCCGTTAGGGCAGGCTGATTTACGCCTTTGATCTTTAGGTGAAATACAAAGCCGGCCATTGTGCCGGCTTTTTTGTTAAGGGGATTTAAGTAATTTATTTTGCCTCGTTTCGGTTTTTCTATTATTATTTGTTTCGACTTTCGGTCATATTCAATCAGTATTTAAAACCCCACGATAAAAGGTTTTATTTCCATGGCAAAGATTAATGATTATTACCAGAAGAAGCAGCTGATGGAAAAGCTGGCCGCCGAGCTGGAGAAGCTCGAAAAGGACCAGGCACTGAAAAGCGAACTGGAATTTGAAAACAAAGTTCGCGATTTGATGAAAGAGTATGACAAATCACCGAAGGACGTTCTGCAGATTCTGTCTGCGATTGATCCCTCTATTGCTGGTGCCAAGGCTGAGACTGCAACTGGCACCCGCGCCAAGCGTCCGCTGAAGACCTACAAGAATCCGCACACCGGTGAAGTGGTGAAAACCCGCGGTGGCAATCACAAGACTCTGAATGAGTGGCGTGACAAGTACGGTAAGGAAGCGGTACAGAGCTGGCAGCAGGATTAATTGCCCATTCCCCTCTCTCTCAATAGAGGGAGGGGGATATTAACTGACTACGACTTTGTTCCGCCCGCTTTCCTTGGCTTTATACAAAGCCTCATCTGCCTTTTGCATCCACTGCATATAGTTCTCTGGCGTTTCAGTTAATTGCGCGATGCCCATGCTCACTGTGTAGCGAATATCGCCTGCGGTTGTGCTAACCGTGCTGTTCTCAATCGCCTCACGAATGCGCTCGCAAATGACCCGGGCACTCTCGGCATCGGTTTCTGGCAAAATAATGCCGAACTCTTCACCGCCATAGCGGCCGGCGCTGTCCGATTGCCGGATGTTATTGCGAGTGACCTCGGCGGTATGGCGAATCACCTCGTCTCCGGCCAGGTGGCCGTAGGTGTCATTCACCGGTTTGAAGTGGTCGATATCGAACATCACCAGGCTTGTGGCCTGGCCATAGCGCCGGAAACGTTCATATTCGGCATCCACCAGGTTTTCCCAGGTGCCCCGGTTCAGCAGCCCTGTTAGCCGGTCTGTCATGCTGAGTTTCGCCAGCTGTTCGTTTGCACGTTCCAGGGCCCGTTTGCTGCTGGCGAATTCGGTTACGTCGTAAATCAGCAGGCACACCTTCTCCACCTCTCCGTTCGGAGCGGTGATTGGGCTGATGGTCAGGTTCTGGAACATGTATTCTTCCGTGCCTGTGATCGGGCGTGTATTCCGGAACTTGAACAGGTAAGGGCGCTGTTCCCAGGACGTAAAGGCCCGGGTGTTCAGCATGGCGACGGCGTCTACCTTTCGGGTAAGCCAGGCTTCCGGGATGTCCGGGAAGACTTCAAACAGTACCTTGTCCCGAATCTGGCTGGCGGTAATGCCGCTATGGTGTTCCATAAAGCCGTTCCATGCCTGGACGTGGAAATCCAGGTCCAGCACGACCAGCCCCACCTCGACGGATTCGAGCATGTCCATCAGCCAATGGAATTCGTTGGCGTCCTGATTAAAGGCCATAGTCAATCCACCAGATACGCGAGGCGTTTTTCAAGGAATGGGATGGAGTCCTCGGTTAGCAGGATCAGCATGTTACAGCGGATATCCCGGTTTTCCAGAGCATAGCTGATCTCAATACACAGCAGCTGTTCTTCCCGCTTGCTGTGATGATCCAACAGTTCGTTAACCGGGCGGTGCTGGCCGAGAACGGTCGGATGACCCAGGCCCAGCTTCAGGTCGAGCTGATCGCCAATACCGTTGATGAACGCGCCAAACAAGATGCTCGACATATCCATGAGCACTTCCACGTTCACGGATTCGCCTTCCAGCACGTCATAGTGAAGCAGTTCGGCCATTTCCCGGAAACTGGCGTCCTCAAACAGCAGGAGAGCCTCGCCTGCGATACCGGCGCCGGTAAAGCCCTGGCAAACGGCTGAGTAGTCTTCTGCTCGCTGCGCAGCCGATATTGCCATGTGCAGCTCGGAGTTGGCGATAAACGCAACTTTGGGGATAGGTTGTTTGACAAATACCTTCAGCAGCCGGGCCAGCAAGTCGGAGGAGCGCCCCATGGCGACGTTGGAGATCTCCTGCAGGTAGTCGCTCAGGCTCACTGAGATTTCCGGCGCTGCTGCTTCTCGACTGTGCAGGCTGGCGTCGTTCAGGGCAGTGTCTTCAAGCTCGGAAGGGCGATAGAAGCCGTACTCTTCGAGCAGTCGGGAGACAACGCCGGTGTCGGTTGGCTTCTTGATGAAATCGATGGCGCCCAGTTTACGCACACGTTCCCGGGCTTCGGGTTGGATATCACCAGAGACCACGATGGTTAGAACCGGGAGATCCTCGGAACGGATGTGTTCCAGCACCTGGTAGCCGTCGAGTTCCGGCATGTTCAGGTCCAGAAACAACAGTTCGGCTTTTTGATCGCGCAGGATGGTCAGAGCCTCTTTGCCATCGCCAGCAAACAGGATGTCGTCTGCCAGGCCGGGTGGCAGAGCTTTGGCCATTTGTTTGCGCGCCAGGGCAGAGTCGTCGCAGATCAATATTCTGGTGGTCATGGGGTGCCGTATGGGGCCTTCAATGAAAGGGCGTAAGTATACCAATATGAAGCCTTATGTATATGCGGGCTACATTACAAGTTCGCTAAGCGACATATTGGTGTTTCAGCTAGTTTAATCCTGTGACGAACATCAAGCTTGAACGACAAATGACGGTCAGGTAATGAATGAATGTGATGTACCTCACTCAATATACGAGCCTCGGTCGGATATAGTCGTGTTGCGGTCAAAAAGAAACAGTTTGTTACAAAGAATAACGGGCCGCATGCCAGCACCGAAATAATAATACCAGCGGGCAGGCATGGAGTCGGGTGTCGAAACTGACTCACTAAAACAATCAGAGACACAATCTATGACAACGCAAGCGTACGGATGCGCTGCCCTTGCCATGCTTTGCCTGGGTATTTCGCCCGTTTCCCAGGCAGAACTGGAGCCCATTTCAGATAATGCGATGGGCAAGGTAACCGGGCAGGCCTTTATGCAGATTGAAAACATCCCCGGCCAGAACCATGAGTTCACGCGCATGACGCTGACCATGGATGTAGAGACCCGTGTGAATATTGACGATATTCAGGCCGGCCAGATCAATGGCGGCACGGACTTCTCTGCCACCCACCTGGCCCTTGGTCACATCGCCCGTAACGACGGCGAGGTCTTCAATGGCAAGACCTACAATGCCGGGGATGAAATTCCTTTCGAAGCGCGCATGCCCTACATCGAACTGGCGGAAGATGCCGCGGGCCTTGCCGGATTCCGCATGGGTTTCGGGCAGGCAAGGGGCTCGGTGTCGTCCCATACCACCAGCTTCAGCGGCGACATCGGCCTGAAAGTACAGGATTCAACCGGTGCCGTTTACGATACCTATCTGTTTGATGGCAATGGTGGCGCGGCCACCAACTACCGTGCCTCTCACATTGGTATTGATCCCAACTCCTGTGTTTCCGGAGCTAACTGCACGCCACTTACCCACCTGCAATCACTGACCGTAGGCGAGGATAATGGCAGTGCTGATGGCACTATCGGGTTTACAGATGCGTTTTTCGTCGGTTTTCAGCGCGATGACGGCGTAGCCTGGCAAACGCTGGACGGTGCCAACACCATCAGTGTTGGGAAAGGGGTATTTATTAACCTGCCTACCAACATGACCGTGGATCTGAGCCAACTGGTTGGCCCGGACGGCATTGACCGCCTGCGCACCCATCAGACGGATATGGGTACCAAGCTGTTTTGATTTTGCTAGACTCCTGCCTCTGAACCAACATGCAGGAGTCTTCCTTTGATCCGCTCTTTCTACTGGCACGATTACGAAACCTTTGGCGTAGACCCGGTTCATGACCGGCCCTCCCAGTTTGCGGGTGTGCGCACCGATGCGGATCTGAATATCATCGAAGACCCGCTGGTCATCTATTGCAAGCCAGCCGACGATTACCTGCCAGCCCCTGAAGCCTGCCTGATTACTGGTATTACTCCCCAGAAAGCGCTGGAGGACGGATTTCCGGAAGCCGAGTTTATCGCCCAGATTAATGAGGCTTTCAGCCAGCCCGGTACCTGCGCTGTGGGCTACAACAGCCTGCGGTTTGATGATGAAGTTACCCGGCATACGCTGTATCGCAATCTCCGGGATCCCTACGCCAGGGAATGGCAGAACGGGAACTCTCGCTGGGACATCATTGATATGGTGCGGCTGACCTATGCCTTGCGGCCGGACGGTATCAATTGGCCCCGCAAAGAAGATGGCAGCCCGAGTTTCAGGTTGGAAGAGCTGACGGTGGCCAATGGCATTGCTCATGAGGCTGCCCACGATGCCATGTCGGATGTGCTGGCCACCATTGCCGTGGCAAAGCTGATCAAGGAAAAACAGCCCAAACTGTTTGATTTCGTTCTGAACAACAAAGACAAACACTCCGCACGGCAAATGCTGGATACCGCCGCTATGAAGCCGGTGTTTCATATTTCCGCCAAGTACCCGGCAACAAGGGGGTGTTGCGCGTTGGTGGCGCCGTTGGCAGAGAGCCTGAGCAATAAAAACCAGGTGATCGTTTACGATCTTAGGGAAGATCCCGAGGAGCTGATCAACGCCTCGGTCGAGGAGATCCGTGAGCGGGTATTTACGTCTCAGGCGGAACTGGGGGAGGGCGTTAGCCGGTTCCCGCTGAAAGGTGTGCAACTGAACAAGTGCCCGGTATTGGCGCCGGCGACCATGCTCTCCACGCTGTCAAAGGAGCAGTTGGCCGAGCTGGAGCTGGATGGGGACGTACTGCGGGCCAACCTGGCGAAGCTGCGCAAAGCACCAGACCTGCCCGCCCGCATTGCCCAGGCATTCGAACAGGATTTTCAGGGCAGCGACCTGACCGATCCCGACGAACAACTGTACGCGGGCGGGTTTATCAGTAAAACCGACCGGGAGAAACTCAACTGGTTGCTGACCCAACCCGTGGATACCCTGGCCGAGCAGGAAGTGAGGTTTGAAGACGCGCGCCTGCCGGAGATGCTGTTCCGTTACCGTGCCCGCAACTATCCGGATACCCTGATTGGCGAGGAAATGGAGCGCTGGGAGCAGTTTCGTACCGAACGGTTGATGCAGCCGAAAAAGGGGTGGCGTTCATTGGAGGCTTACGGTCGGGAACTTCAGCGATTGGCCTCTGATCCTGAGCTGACGCCCAAAAAGCAGCAGGTTCTGGAAGATCTACATCTTTACGGTGAATCTTTGATTCCCTACCTGTAGCGAATTGAAGACCCCGGGCATCCTCGCGTGAGGATTGTCCCGGGATCTGGGTGGCGCCGATTAGCGCCGACGCTGGAAATACACGCTCAGGTTCTGCCCCATCAGGCTTTGAACTTCACTACCCAGGGCTTCCGCCTGGATCTGGCGCTGTACCGGGCCGGTGGCCAGGCTGTGGCCATCCTCATCCCGGGCTTTAATCAGCTTCCACTCTACTTCATTGCTCACCAGGGCCAGCAGCTCTTTGAGCTGGTTGGCGTCCTGCGGCCGGAACCATCGATCGCGGCAGCCGCCCAGGCTGTAGAAGTCCTCGTCCTTCAGTAGCTCTGTCCAGAGGGTATCTTGCCGGTTGGCCAATACCATCCTGCGAAGTTGACGCAGGGCGGTACGAGTGGGCTGCAGATTGTGCTCCGCGACCAGGCGGCGAATCTGTTTGTCGCCCTGGGTTTGCTCGGCCAGCGCCGTGTGCATGTGCACAATGGCACCGGTGTTCGAGGCAGTATTGATGAGTGCGGCCAGAGAAAGCTCGGTCATGGCCGGTGAGGGCACACGGCCCACTTCCACCCAATGGACCTTGTGACCATCGGCCACAAAACGCTGTGCGATGGACCAGGGCCAGAACACGATGTTGTCCATGTTCAGGCTCTGGGCCATGCGGGTGCCTTTGGCGATATTGGCCAGGGATTCATCAACTGCAATTACTTCGACATCGTTCAGGTATTGCGCCAGCTCCATGGCTCGCTGGCCAGACTGAGCGCCGCACACCATAATCCGCAATGCGGCGGGGAGGTTGTCGGTGTTCAGGCCAAGTTCCTGCGCCATCACGGCTTTCAGGCTGGTCTCCGTCCGATAGGCCAGCTGGCTCCAGGCCGGCCATGCCTGGGGCACATCGGTTTTCTCCAGGCAGAGTTCCTCGGCTTTTTCGTCAAAATTCTGCTTGATGGCCTCTTCTTCTGCCCGGCTGTAGTAGCTGGCTGCCATAATGGGTTGCATGGCCAGTGGCCAGTCCACCAGGTTCCATTGGCCGAGTTGAACTGCAAAGTTCTGGTGGAAAAGCGCACCATACATGGCACTGATCATCAGCGAGCCAATCAGGGCCTCTTGAGGTTCGCCCACGGCAAATTGCGCCATGATGCTTTCATTGATGGTGGCCGCCAGGCGTTCCTCATCGTCTTCCGCGGCCAGCGCGAAGCCGGTGCGGTCGGCGTATTCCGCGATCGCCAGGCAGAGGGGCTGCAGTTCGTCCCTCAGGCTGGCCGTTTGAGCGACCTCCGCCATAATGGCGCGGCGCAGTAGCACCACCAGTTCTTCCACAGCGGCATTGGGCATCAGAGTTTTCTGGAGCGCCAGGATCAGCAATTCATCTTCTGCCGCGGCATCCAGGAAGATTTCGGCGTTAGGGTTATCCAGGTCGTATTGCTGCTGGATGATTGCGCCGACAAAGTGGCCGATTTCCTGGTGTGGCAGACCTTCCTGCCGAAGCAGGGCAATGGCGTCCAGCGCCAGATCGCTGTCGGCTTTGTGAACCTGAAGGTGCTGCGCGCAGGAGAGCATGCCGGAATAGACAGAGTCCCATTCCGATCCGCTTTGGAGTAACTTTCGGTAGTGCAGGTAGGCAACATCAAACTGGCCTTGCAGCCGTTTGGCATGAGCAACCCCGCAGAAAGCGGCGGCAGATTGCCGGTCGCATTCCAGTGCCTGCAGGAAATACTCCTCCGCCAGGGCGGGGCGCTCGCTCTTCAGTGCCCAATAGCCGAGGTTGCAGTATTGCTGGGCCTGCGCCGGTTGCCGATTGAGGCTGGCATTGAACAGGGCATGGGCCTTTTCAAGCTGGCCGTCGTCCATCTCCACTCGGCCGAGCAGGCCAAGGGCCGCTACGTGATCGGCCTCCAGCGCCAGCGCCTGATTCAGGTATTCCCGGCATTCATTGCGCGCTTTCAGCCGCTGAATGTAGGAGAGCCCGTTGCTGTTGGACTCGCCGTACGCCAGGTTTGCCTGGAGCACCAGGCGCGCGACCTGAGCCTGAACGGAGCGGGAAAGATGCGCGTTATGATGTTGTACTTGCATGGAACACCTCGTTACCAGCCAATATCCGATGCGGCAAAGGTCTGCAGTTTTTTGACGGTTTGCCGGGGTTTGGGGGAGGTGTTGCGAAAGGTGTGCCAGTTTTGACTGAAAATTTGAATTCAGGGCACTTCTATGTAAGTTGGTATGTTAGTTAGTGGTAATTTTTTTAATTTCAGGTTTTTGTCAGAAAGAAACTCTTCGACCGCAACGGTTTCTCCTTCGACAGTACCATAATCGTCAAGCACAATTAATCCGCCACTTACCATGCGGGGATAGAAAAGATCTAACGCGAGCCTACTTGGAGAATAGACATCTAAGTCTATGTGTAAGAGTGCAACCCGAATGTGAGGATTTTCGGACAAAAAAGCGGGGGCTGTTTGAAGAATGTCTCCGCTAATCAATTCGATATTTTTAAAACCTTTGTCGTCTAAGCGTAATGTTAATTCAGATTCTGGAATGCCTTTGCCTGCAATTTGAGAGAATTCCGATATGAATTTTTGGTCGGACTGCACTCCATCATTCGGAACTGGAAAATCTCCGAATGCATCAAATCCAAATATTTTCCTGGAACTGAATGTTTCCAAGCATTCTCGGAATGTGGCAAATCGAATTAGTGATGCGCCTTTGAAGACTCCAAATTCGACAACTTCGCCTGGTAAATCAATAATTTTTTTATAGAGTTCATAGTGGCTTATGAGTTTGTGAAGCCTTTTAGGGTCGGAGGTAAGATAGAAACCATTCTCGTAATAGAATGCCTTTGATTTTTCGAATCCGATTGCCGTCATTGTAAAATTCCGAACCTTTAATTTAAATGTTAAACGACTCTAGCCTTTCAAGAGCAACCCAAAAACCCTCGCCGGAATTTTTATGACCTTGCCAGATTTCTGGAATGAATGAAGCGTTTGGACAAAATTTATTGAGATTGCGCGCTAATGAGGAAAAATCAAGCTCTCCTTCTTCGATCTGTAGGCCTTCTTCGTCGGTTCCCTTTGCGTCTACTATGTGAAGATGCGCGGTGAACGGTGAAACCATTTTTATAAAGCGAGAAAAGTCCATCTTTATATGATTACATAGCAGTTTTGAATGTGAGGTGTCCAGGCAGATCCGATAATTATACTTGTTGCAGAATTCTACAATTTCATCTGGCTCCATAAATAAGTTGTGAAAACTTTGTCCCCCAAAGTGCCAAGGAAAAGGTGGCATGGTTTGGATAATAATTTCGGTTCCTTTCGCATCCAATTTTGATAAAGAGTTAGCAACCCGCTCATAAAACTCCGATCTTAGTGCTTTAGCAATAAATCCGTTTTGGGTGAACCCTCCAGCGTTTACGATTATCAGCGTGTCATGCTTGGTGTTAAAATATGGCTCTAGTTTTCGCGTCACCTCTATTACTCTTTGAAGCTCATCGATTGATCGATTACGATACTTAAAGTCCGGGGAACTTAAGTCTAAAATATGATCACCAGAGAAAAGCTCAGGACTGTGAACAATTAGGTCTAGCTCGTAACCGTTTGGGTCAAGATAATCTGATGGGGATAGCTCAAGATCTCGATAGCTGAGATGAAACTCAACAAGATCTAAGTTCGAAAGTGGAACAAGATTTTTAAAGTCGTGATACCGAACTGGAATTCCAAAAGGATGAGAGAAGCTATAGTTTCTAGGTTCTATCTTGGTTTTTCTTAAGTCTGAAACATAGAAGAAGTCGCCTTTTTCAATGTTACGATCTGAGGGCTTTCCAATAAGTTCATTTTTTCGGTAAGGAGGAATTCCCTTGCCGGGACTACGTACTTCAATATCCATGTCAGTTACGATTGAGCCCTTTGAGATTCTTCTCTTGGCGACGATGCTTTTTCCGAGAACCTCTCGGTTCATCATCTCTCCTTGAGTTACATAGCGTTCTGATTTCTTCCCGAGAGCTTGTTCCACTTCTCGAATTCCTTCAACCATAAGGCGGAATTCATCTGGTAGGAGGCTAACTCTATGATCATTTCCCTCCATTGAACGATCAAGAGTAAAATGCTTTTCTATTACTTTTGCGCCCAATGCTACTGCTGCGATTGCAATAGCGGAGCCTCTCTCATGTCCAGAGTATCCTACAATGCCAGAAGAACTAAGTTCTTTTAGTCGTTCTAAATACCTGAGATTTATATCTTTAAATGGAGCAGGATAAGTAGAGTTGCAGTGCAATAGAATGTACTGGCAACCTGATCTATCTAATAAGTCTATAGCTGTTTTCACTTCCCGTTCAGTTGACATTCCTGTTGAACATATTAAAGGCTTTCCAGTGCCGGTTAGCTTTTGTAGAAGGTCATGATTGGTGAGATCCGCTGACGCTACCTTGTAAGCTGACATGCCATAACTTTCAAGCCGTTCTAAGCTTGATTCGTCCCACGGAGTACATAGGGGAAGTATGCCTTTCTCTTTACAGTAGTCAAAGATTTGAAACATTTCGTGTTTTGATAACTGGAACCGATTCAGTAAATCAAGTGTATACTCAGCTCCTAGATCCTCGCCGTCGTCTGATACATTTCTGTAAACTGACTCCATATCGCGAAGTTGAAATTTCGCACAGTCGGCGCCAGCCTTTACGGCTTCGTCAACAAGTCGCTTAGCCAGCAGGATGTCTCCATTATGATTGTTTCCAATCTCTGCAATTATGAAGGTTTTACTGAGTTCGTGTATGCAGAAGTTATCTATTTCGATAGACGCCTTTTCATGCAGCGCCATCGCTACGAGCCTCTGATTTGAATCAAGCAGAGGTAGGTATTTCACTCTTGACGAGAGTAGTTCCTCTAGTTTCGAGTTGGATGAAGATTCTGCAGCGTGGATGAAGTTACAATTTGCAGCCACCGAAACCGGTTGCGTAAGATCAAAGTTCTCTGTTCTCAATAACCATCTACGAAAATCTCCGTCGGTGAGAATGCCTTCTAATACTCCATTGGACGCGACAACAAAAACGAACCCGCTTTTGTTTGCACTTATTTTTTGTAGAGCAATGCTGATTTCGTCGTCTGCAAAAACAGTATAAGGCGTTATGTTGCGTTCTATTATCATCGCTTTTCCTGCTGCATCAACATATCAACTATTTTAAAGTCCGTTGGAGAGTCGATCTCCCAAGACTCTTGTTCAGTCATACAGAACATTACTATTTTTCCGCCCAAGCGATTACCGAACGCCTTGAGGATCGGAAGTCTTGTCATATATATCGATCCATTTTCCTTGTACGGTCGCTCAGAAGGAGCCAGATCTTGCCGGCGCGGCCTTGACATGTAATCGTACTGTGCTGAAGGCATCGACGGGTTCTTCCAGAAAAACGAGTGGCTTTCACACACAGATACGAGAGAATCTGCATTTTGTTTTTCAAAAAGCTCAATTGCGCTTGCTATCGTACCCGGCCGCCGGTAAGGCGAGGTGGGTTGAAGTAATATCATTACTGTATTCGGTTCCCAGTCGAGCCAATCTTGGGCAACTTGCAGCATTACATCTTCGGTCGGAGTGGCGTCTTCGGCGAGGTGAGCAGGGCGCAGTTCCGGAACTTTAGCTCCATTTCTTTTGGCAATATCAGCGATCGCCGGGGAATCTGTCGAAACGAACACTTCGGCTATTTTTGTGCAGGCCAATGCCTGTTGAATGCTCCAGAAAATCAGGGGCTGACCCAATAGGTTTAGTATATTTTTATTTGGTATACCTTTAGAGCCTGATCGAGCAGGAATCAGAGCTATGTATCTATTATTCAAGGTCTGCTCCTTGCTAGTGCAACGAGGGTATCAGTTTGGTTTCTAGCAGCGAGAAAGGCTTGATAGGCATTGGCGAGTTGACGGCTGCTTTCATCAAGTGCGCTCCGGCCTATTCCTGTTGGCTTGTTTAGTTCGAACCATGCTAAGTGATTCCACAAGGGGTAGCGCTGAACGTTAATTATCTCATCTACCAACCATCCACCTTCCTCTAAAATATACCGTAGTGACTCTTTGGTGTGTAAAACAAGGTGTTCTGACCAGAAAGTAAAATCTTTGAATGAGCTGGGGCCGTGATGAAGTAGCCAATCCCGTGCGTGGGGAATTTCAACCACAAGCCTAGCGCCAGGAGCGGAGGATTTCTGCAGAAACTCTAGATGTGAAATTGGGTCATCCAAATGTTCGAGGACATGGAACAGGCTTATAATTTCGGGTCTGAATTTGATTATCTCTTTAGGAGAATCGGTTACTGTGTGTCCGTCGGCTTTAAGTGACTCTAGATTATTCGCATTCAGCTCGAAACCCAGAAGATCATATGCATACTCATGGCTCTTTCGAAGTTGAAAACCTGCACCGCAACCGAAGTCCAGCCAACGCTTGTTAGCTATTATTGGCTTTAACAATTGATCTCGGCGATCAGTGTCTGCCACGTCCATGTCATTTCTGGGTTTGATACCCGAAGGGACGTTTTTCGTTTTGTAGTAGTCAGGAGGGTTGCCGGTATGAGATGGATCCAGATAGATTACACCAGATCTCTCATCCTCGAACACGAGTATCTCTCTATCCCGGCATCGTTCCCAAATTATAGTTGCCCTTTTGGGGTCAAGAAAATCCCCCTCCATTAGGGCCTGAAAAACAGCTTTGGGCTGCATATTGAGCCTCACTATATTTCAACTGGGTATAGCTTAGCATGTCCTTTGAATGATGGGGCAGCTCTTGGTTCCGCCTAGGAAGGGGGCAGGTTGAGCCCCCTTTCTAGGGATGCCCAATTTACCCTTGGAGAAGCTGTAGTACCTGTTGGGGGCGCGCATTTGCTTGCGCTAGCACTGACAGGCCCGCCTGTTGCAGTACCTGCGTCCTTGCTAGTTCAGCAGACTCCTTGGCAAAGTCTGCATCTCGAATTCGACTGTTCGACGCAGACAGATTTTCTGAGGTAGTGCTGAGATTTGCAATGGTTGATTCGAACCGGTTTTGAACTGCACCGAGTTGGGCACGATAGCCGTTAATCGTTTCGATCGCGTAGTCGACGTTGATCATAGCTAGGTCAGCTCCGGCTTGATCCGAGACGTCCGTATCATTGACTGAAATGGTATTTGTTGCTGGATCCAATGCTATCCCAGAGAGGGCTGTGCCGCCATTCACTCCGATGTCTATCGAGTATTGTTCACCAAACTGAGACGATAGCAAAATTTCGTTGTTGGTTCTGTTTAGGTATGCACTGACCCCCGTATTTCGAGTTTCGGCATTTATGGCACCGACGACATCTTGTAATGAGCCTGCTGCAGTAATGCTAATCGATGGGAAAGCGCCGCTGACACCCGATATGTCAACAGTCAAATTGGTGGTTTCGCCATCGTTAAAGATGTCTCCCAATGTTTTTGATGAAGCGTCTGTCAGTGAGAGTATGCCGCTTGTTTCGTTCACCACGCCACCTATCATGTTACCGCGAGCATCAAGGCCACTTACGCTGATCGTTTCGCCCGTATTTGCTCCCACCTGAAACGTCTGGGTGTTGAAGTTGCCATCAAGTATCTTCAAACCATTAAATGAGGTTTGGCTGGCAATCCGGTTAATCTCTTGGATACGTTGTTGGACTTCCTGGTTCAGAGCTTCCCTGTCAGAAGGGCTGTTTGTCGCATTAGCTGACTGAACGGCTAGCTCACGAATTCGCTGCAAGTTAGAAGTCACCTCATCCAAAGCGCCCTCCGCCGTCTGTGCCAATGAAATCCCGTCGTTGGCGTTTCTAATGGCAACATCGATACCCTTAATTTGCGATTGAAAACGTTCGGAAATAGCAAGTCCAGCAGCATCGTCTTTCGCCGAGTTAATTCTCAATCCTGAAGAAAGTCTCTGTAACGCGGTGTTCGCATCATTTTGAGAGGAGTTCAGATTTCTTTGTGCGTTCAGTGACGCAATGTTGGTGTTTATTACCTGAGGCATTTGGATCTCCCTGCATCGGTGCTCTGGGATTGGCAATACCTCAAGATGGTATCGCCTGTTTGACTAGTAGGATAATGCTCGTTTGTTTTACTGGATGCTTTGATCGTGCCAGATGTAAAAAAACGTAATTAATACAGTTGGATATGGTATTTCCAAGAAGTTCGGAAGGAAGGTGCGGTGAAATTTTGACGGCAAGCTATTGCCGTCTTCATGAGTTGATTGTTAAACGCGTGGTAAAAAACAACCTGTTTTGGCAAAGTAAATGCCAGCCTGAAACATATTTTTGGAATTTACGGAGATAGCCCTAATGGTGAGCCATCAAGATGATCCGGCGCGCATATACCTGCAGCGAAAGGAGAAGAACCTCAACTATTTCAAGGTTCATCTTCCGCGCATCTATCAGATGCTTGACAATCTGATGCTGACCCGCGCCGAGTTGGTTGTCACTCCTGGTGAAAAGGATGTCGATATGACGTTTGATGGTCGGTCATGCTATCGAGGGCTTGCGCGTGAATACTCACGTGACGAGGTGCGTGACTTCTTAAAAGACCATCGCCCGGATAGGAGGTTTCTGACGTATAGTCCGGCTTGGCCTAGTTCTTACAATAAACAGAGGTTTGCAGCGCGTAGCATTCAAAGAATTATAGAGATGAGTCCAGTAACCCCTGAAAATTTTCAAGGCTATAAGCGTGGCAGCGTGTTTCCTTCGATTGTTTTCCTGGGGTGTGGCTTAGGATTCCATATCGAATCGATGGTTGAGCAAGCGACAATAGTCAACGCCATTGTGGTGGAGAGGGAGCCTGAAAAATTTGCGTTGAGCTTGTTCACCGTAGACTGGGCAAAGATCTGTTCTACCTTTCAAAAGAAAGGTTTTTCCTTAAACTTCGCGATCGGTTTTGCCTCCAGCGAGATGGAATTGAGGGATCTATTATCCCGGCATTTGGCCCATAGTGTCCCACTTTATCCTTACACAACGCTCTACTATAACCACCTAGCGGACATTGAGTTAGCGAGAGTCGCTATGGATGTTGGTCGGGACCTTGCGCTTGTTGCTGCGAGCTGGTCGAACTACGACGACGAGTTGATGCGCCTAAAAAATTCAATTGCCAACTGTCGCCTTGGAATCAAGTATCTTCCACGGAGAAACCTCAGTGGTCACAACAAGCCGGTAGTAATCGTTGGCAGTGGACCCTCGTTAGATGAACGATTAAGCAGCCTCGTGGCGATCAGGGATCGGGTTGTCGTTGTTAGTGCCGGTACAGGGCTTCGGCCGCTTTTAACCGCCGGGATAAAGCCTGATTTGCATGTTGAACTAGATCCGAATTACATGATCTACGAGCTTCATTCAGAACTTGGCAGTGATCTGTTGAAGGAAACCACGTTGTTGGCGGGCAATGAAGTCAATCCCAAGGTTGCTTCGTTGTTTGGCCGAGCCTACACATTTTATAGGTTTGATAGCGCTCTATCGTGGTTGGCTGGTGTTGGTCAGGACGGATTTGTTAATTGTAACCCGACCTGTGTAAATGCAGCGTTATCGATACTTCATACCTTGGGTTGTAGAAAGATATTCATGCTCGGGACGGATTTTGGTTATGTAGATAATGCTCATGATCATTCGTCATATTCGGTATATGGCGAAAAAGCTGTCGGTGAGGTAGCGGCTGGGCTTCGTAAGTGGGTAGGCGAATCTAAAAGGCAGGATTTCTCAGTGCCTGCGGCCTCTGGAATTGGGGTGGTTCAAACCCGCTTCGATTATTATGCAGCAAAGGTCAATGTTGAGGGTTTTCTTCGAGAAATAGCAAGAAAGGCGCCAGAGACAGAGGTTTTCAACTGTTCAGATGGCGCTGCAGTTGAGGGCGCACTTTGGTTGGCTCCACATGAATTTGAGTCAACCGTAAATCGCTTTACTCACGATGAGATGACTGACCTTGAAAACCTAATCGAGAGCAACAGTCGGAGCATCTCCAGGTCCACCCTCGATGATGCCATGCCATCTGTGGAAGGCGAATTGGAGAGGGGGGCGGCGCTTCTGAAAAAAATAATCTCAAAAGAGCGTTTACGTGGCCGCAAGGACTTGGCCTTGCTTGCGAATACGCTCCGTCTTGTATCCAAAACCTCCGGGTTAACGGAAAAAAAACCGGTTACTGCGGCGCAGCAGTACCAAAGTTGGGTTTTAGGCGGAACAGTGCTGCATTTTGTACATGTGGCTTTATGTCATGGTTTCGCCTGCGAGGATGAGGATCTGCCAGCTTTTATGACAACCTGGCGGGAGGGGCTGTTGAAGTTCCTTGATGAAGTTGCCGAGCATTTTTCGGGGGTTGTAGCTGAGCAAGAGCGATTGGAAGAAGATCCTTGGATGAAAATGAATTTCGAGTCAAAGGAGCCGGGGTGGTCATAACTCAGCCGCCTCAATTTACAAAGTTTAACAAAAGAGTGTCGTTTTTTTCTAAAGCATCGCTTGGTGCGGTCGTTAAGTCAGATAACAGGGTCGCGCTAGCTACAAGGTGCGTTTCTCGGCGACGACCTTTTCTCGAAGTGATGACTTGTTATTAAGGGGAAATACTATGGCTCTGGGTATCAATACCAACGTTGCCTCTATCAACGCCCAAAACCAGCTTGGAAAATCTCAAAATCTAGGTGATCAGGCTCTGCAACGCCTTTCCTCCGGCCTTCGGATTAACTCCGCTAAAGATGATGCCGCAGGTTTGGCGATCGCGACCAAATTTGATGCCCAGATTCGGGGTCTGACGGTTGCCCAGCGGAACGCAAATGATGGTATTTCTTTGTCGCAAACAGCTGAGGGTGCTTTAGATGAAGTCACCAACAACTTGCAGCGAATTCGTGAGCTGGCTGTACAGTCTGCGAACGCTACGAATAGCGATAAAGACCGTATCGCTCTGAACCAAGAAGTTAGTCAGCGTAAAGACGAGATAGATCGAATTGGTTCTGTAACTAAGTTCAACGGAACTGCCTTGTTGGATGGAACTTTCACAGCGCAGCAGTTCCAAGTCGGTGCAAACAACTCGGCAGTTGATCGTATCTCTATTAGTATCGCTACAAATATCAATGTTGCGGCAAGTGGATTAAGTGTTACGGCGACTGCGTCAACTGTGGCAGGCGCTCAGAGTCTGCTGGATCAGGTTGATGCTGCTCTCGACACCGTGAACGGTTTGCGAGGAACTTTGGGTGCTGTGCAAAACCGCTTTGAAAGCACTATTTCTAATCTTGGCAACAGCATTGAAAATTTGAGTGCCTCACAAAGTCGGATTCTCGACGCAGATTTTGCCTCGGAATCGGCGAAGTTGGCCAAGGCCAATGTATTGCAGCAGGCTGGTATCTCAGTGCTGGCACAGGCTAATGCTCGGCCAAATCAGGTTCTATCCCTCCTGCAGTAATTGGGGTAGCACGGTGAACCGTCGGCTCTTCCACTAGGAGAGCCGGCTTGCGCCGTATCAGGAAAGTGAGGTGAGTCATGAATGACGTGAACCTGAATAGCCCGGATCTCAAATTGGTGCGTTACGGTAGCCAGTCTCCGGCTCGGGCAAACGCGTCGCCTCAGAACGACGGTAGTATCGTCTCCGCTCAGGTAGTAGCCTCATCAGTTGAGCAAGCGTCGCGGATCGAGTCGCTTAAGCCCCAGGAGTCGCCCGGGGCAGGCAAAGTGATGGCGAGGTCTGTTGAACCGGCCGGGCAATTGGATGAGGCAGTGTCTCAGTTGAACGATTACGTGCAGTCGGTCAGCAGGGACTTGCAGTTCGAGGTGGATAGCGAACGAGGGCAAGCCATCGTCAAGGTAGTTGATCAACAGACTCAAGAAGTTATTCGCCAGATTCCGGATGAGGTTGCTTTGAGGTTGGCAGAAAAATTGCAGCAGGATGAACCGCTGACGTTATTCAATGTGAAGGTGTGATTTTTTGCCGCTGGCCGGCATTGGGTTACGGTTGTTCAGCGCCGCCGCATCCGCAAGGATCCGGCGGTGATTTTGTTTATAGCTGGTTTTGTCGTTACGAACTGTAACATTAAATCGTTGAGAAAGTGGCAAAGCTTTGCCGCCTTCGGCCGTTAACTAGGTCGTAGCAAAAGCCTTTTTAGGAGGCAGATTTATGGCAGCAATTTCATCGTTAGGAGCCGGTTCGGGTATTTTTACCAATGATCTGGTTAACCAGCTCATTGAGGCAGAGCGCGCGCCTACTGAAATGCGTCTCGACCGGCGAGAATCTGAGACCCAGGCAAAAATTTCTGCCTATGGACGGATTCGTAGTGCTCTTGAAGCTCTGCGCTCTCCTATGGAAGCGCTGAGCAAGTCTGACAGTATGAGCGCGTATACTGCTTCTTCATCGAATGAATCCGTAGTTCGTGTCACTGTTGAGTCTTCTGAAGCGAGCAGGGGCAGTTATAACCTAGATGTGAAACAGTTGGCTCGTGCTCAGTCTTTGGCTTCTACTGAATTTACGGATCGTGATACCACTCCAGTCGGAACCGGTACATTGACCTTGAACGTGGGAGGCAATGCAACGGATATTGTCATTGACGAGTCTAATAATACTCTTGAGGGAATCGCTGAAGCCATTAACGGTGCAAATGCCGGAGTTTCTGCGGGTATCGTGGACACCGGTAGTGGTTATAGATTGGTAATGTCGTCGGATGAATCTGGTACCGCCAATGAGGTCTCGATTTCGGTGACAGATAACGATAGTAATGACATCGACATGAGTGGTTTGTCTCAGTTTGTCTTTGATGGCGTTACTTCTAATATGGAGCAAACCGTAGCTGCTAAAGATGCGATTTTGGATATCAACGGTATTGAAGTGACGCGGTCGAGCAACACTGTCGAGGGGGTTGTTGATGGTGTCACTTTCACTCTGACGGAAACTGGAACCTCAACGGTTAAAATTGCTCAAGATCCTGATGAGGTGACTGGCCGGGTGCAGGCCTTCGTCGACAAGTTCAATACGCTCCAAGATCAGGTTAAAAGTGTTGCCGGATACAACCCTGCCTCTGAAAGAGGCGGGGTTTTGAATGGTGATTCGGCGATCCGTGCCATTCAGAGCGAGTTGCGCCAAATGCTGACGTCAGTTCCGACGGGGCTGGAAGATTCGCCGGTTCGTATGTTGGCAGATATTGGCATCACGACGGATCCGAGCAGTGGTAAGCTTGAATTTGATCAGACTAAGTTCAAAGAGCAGCTAAAAGCTAATCCTGATGAGGTGACGGCGCTTTTTTCTGAGTCGGAAAGTGGGGACGGAATTGCACGCCAGATGGTGGATTCGGTTGAAAAGTTTTTGGCCAGTGACGGCACGCTGGCAAACCGAACAGAAGGTCTCAGCAAGACACTTGAACGTATTGAAGATGAGCGTTTTGAGCTAGATGACCGGATTGCTAGTTATGAGGAAAGGTTGATTCGGCAATTTTCTGCGGCAGATCAGTTGATTTCTCAGATTCAAAGTACTGGCAATTATGTACAGCAGCAATTGGCAGCTTTGGCACCGCAGAATAGTAGCGGTAATTAAAGGCGAAAGTTTGATTTCTGTCGTCCCTAAAACGACAAAGAATATCGCGGAAAGAGGTTGATTATGAACGGTTTACAGGCATACCAGCGCGTAAACACCCAAACCAGTATCACTGATGCAGACCCGCACAAACTGATTCAGCTGCTTTACAGCGGAGCCATTGAGCGCATAAACATGGCAAAGGCAAGGATTCAGGCAAGGGACTTTGAGGGCAAGGGCAAGCTCATTTGCAAGGCTCTTGAAATTATTGGAGGACTGCGCGGTTTCCTGGATTTTGATAACGGTGGCGACTTAGCGGTGCGACTAGAGGCGCTTTATGACTATATGGAGCGTGCTTTGTCGCAGGCCAACGCCAAGAATGATATTGCGAAATTGGATGAAGTGATTGAACTGCTTCGTTCAATCAAAGAAGGCTGGGACGGCATCCGCGAAGAGGTGGTAAACCAGCAATCCCAGGCCGCTGGCTAACTTCGCACAATTACCTCCCATGGCGCCCCTATCCTTTGGCAGGGTAGGGGCTTTATAGCCATTCCCCCCGCCATCCCGTACAATGTTGCCCTTCTTTTCAACACATCCATTCTGTTCAGTCTGGAGCAAGGGCATGTCTGATATTAAAAAGGTGGTGCTGGCCTATTCCGGTGGCCTGGATACTTCCGTCATCGTTCGGTGGTTGCAGGATACCTATAACTGTGAGGTGGTAACCTTTACCGCCGATATTGGCCAGGGCGAGGAAGTGGAGCCGGCGCGTGCGAAAGCCGAAGCGCTGGGCGTTAAGGAAATCTACATCGAGGACCTGCGCGAGGAGTTTGTGCGCGATTACGTGTTCCCGATGTTCCGCGCCAATACCATCTACGAAGGCGAGTACCTGCTGGGTACCTCTATCGCCCGCCCGCTGATTGCCAAGCGCCTGATCGACATTGCCAACGAGACGGGTGCAGACGCCATCTCTCACGGTGCTACCGGTAAAGGTAACGACCAGGTTCGTTTTGAGCTTGGCGCCTATGCCCTGAAGCCAGGCGTGAAGGTGATCGCTCCCTGGCGTGAGTGGGATCTGAACTCCCGCGAAAAGCTGCTCAAGTATTGTGAAGAGCGCAACATCCCCGTGGAAATGAAGAAGGGCAAGAGCCCGTATTCCATGGACGCCAACCTGCTGCACATCTCCTACGAAGGCATCAACCTGGAAGACCCCTGGGCGGAAGCCGAGGAAGACATGTGGCGTTGGAGCGTATCTCCGGAAGCCGCGCCGGACAAGCCCACTTACGTGGAGCTCACCTACAGGAAAGGCGACATCGTTGCCGTTGATGGTCAGGAAATGAAGCCCCACGTGGTGCTGGAAACCCTGAACAAGCTGGCCGGTGAAAATGGTATTGGCCGCCTGGACATCGTCGAGAACCGCTACGTGGGCATGAAGTCCCGCGGCTGTTACGAAACTCCGGGTGGTACCATCATGCTGCGCGCCCACCGCGCCATCGAGTCCATTACTCTGGACCGTGAAGTGGCACACCTGAAGGACAGCCTGATGCCGCGCTATGCTGAGGTGATCTACAACGGTTACTGGTGGTCCCCGGAGCGTGAGGCTCTTCAGGCGCTGATCGACCAGACCCAGAACTACGTGAACGGCACCGTTCGCCTGAAGCTTTACAAGGGCAATGTAGACGTGGTCGGCCGTAAGTCTGACGATTCTCTGTTCGATGAGAAGATCGCCACCTTCGAAGAAGACCAGGGTGCTTACGATCAGAAAGATGCGGAAGGCTTTATCAAGCTGAACGCGCTGCGCCTGCGGATTGCCGCTGGCAAAGGCCGCAAGCTTTGATGGTTTGTTGATGCCCTGAAAACGCCCGGTTCATAACCGGGCGTTTTTGTTTATACTTTTCAAACAATTCCAACAACGAAAGTCATCACCATGAATGCGTTGGGCACAGCTTCCGTCGCCGCTTTGCGGCAGTATGTTCGCTACGCCGATGCCAAAGGTATCGCGGTTGATCCGCTGTTTGAAAAGGCGGGTTTGAAGCCGGAGATCCTGGATTCCGATGAGGGCCGAATCGGCGGTGAACAGCTCCAGGCATTTATTCACCTGCTGGCCGAACATACCGGTAACCCGGTATTGGGACTGGAGACCGGCGACTATGTGCAACCCGGTTCCTACAGTGTGCTGGGTTACATCACCATGAGCTGCGCCACGTTGGGGGAAGCGGTTACCCGTATTGCGCCCTATGAGAAGCTGGTGGGGGATATGGGTACCACCCGCCTCAAGATGAAGGGCGATTCCGCGACATTGATCTGGACCTGCAATTTTACCGATCCTGTGGTGTGGCCCCAGGTGGTGGACAATGTCTTTGCCTCCTGGATCAACTATGCGCGATGGCTGGCAGACAGCACGGACGCCACGCCGCTGGAAGTTCGCCTGAGGCGGCCTTCTCCCGGCCCGGAGCATGAGAAGGCCTATGCTTTGCGCTGGCAATGCCCTGTACAGTTTGATGCAGAGGAGGACAGTGTCACCTTTGCTCAGGCACTGCTCGCAACCCGCCTGCGTCAGCCAGACCCGCTATTGCGAAAAACCCTGGAAGCACACGCATTGTCTCAGTTGGCGTTGCTCGACACCGACACGGATCTGACCAGCAAGGTAAAGCAAAGCATCCAGAAACAGCTCGCCGAGGGCATTACCCGTCAGGATATGGTCGCCGAGGATCTTGGGATGACCAGCCGTACCTTACAGCGAAAGCTGAGTCAGGAAGGGGTGTCGTACCAGAAATTGCTGGATGAGGTGCGCCAGCAGATGGCGGAGGACTATTTGCAGAATACCGACATGAGTATTCCGGATATTGCCTTGCGCCTGGGCTACAGCGAAACCACGTCGTTTCACCGAAAGTTCAAGGCCGCGACGGGTAAGACGCCGGGGGATTTTCGCAGGCAATAAAAAAGCCAGCTTATAAAAGCTGGCTTAAGAAATTCGGAAAGAACGAAAGTGCCTGAAAAATTCGTTGATCCTGAGGAATCCACCTGCGGTACCCATATGGCGGCGGAGGTACTACTCGGCTCCTCCGCCATGGGTGGATACTGCTTGATTCCACAATGTCAGAATAAGCCTGATCGCCTTTCCTGTCTGTTTGTGAAGTGTGTCCCAGTGTTACTGTTTGTGATCGCTACACACCTTCCCGTATCTCCGGGGTGGTTTCGGTGAAACGACGGGTTTCATAGGCATCTACCAATCCTTGCACGGCTGCGCGCTCCAAATCCTGCACTGTTGGCGTGCCGTCCTGGGCATCGGCTTTGCACAGGGCCATACCGGCCTCCACAGAGATGAAGCCGGCGGTGGTTTTCAGGGCTTTGTGGTTGATGCCGTCAAAAATGCGCCGGAACGCGGTGGTGGTGCAGTGATCACTGTTGGGAAAGTAGGAGACAATCGCAAACTGGTTATCACCCACCCGACACAGGGCATCAATCGGGCGAATCAATGTGCTCAGGCGCCGGGCGATGCCGATCGACAGTTCGCTCATCACGCTGGGCGGATGTTTGCGCTTCAGCTCTTGCCAGTTACGGATGCCGCACATGACGTAGGCGGTTGACCCGCCCCGGGATTCGGCGTGGCGCAGGGTTTTCTGCAAGCGCTGACGCGCGTATTTGTTGTTGGTCAGCCCGGTTTCCAGATCAATGATGTTGCTGGATTCCAGTTCCCGGTTGTTCTCCACCAGCAGCGCGTTGGCGCGCAGCAGGGTGTTCTGCCGGTCTGCCATGCGGTCCGCCGCAAAGATGCGAGGGATGAGCTGTTTGGTCATGTCTGATTTGTAGATGAAGTCGTCCACACCCCGGTCGAACGCTTCCGACAAGGCTTCCACGCTCTCGCGGGCGGTGAGCAGAATCACATAGGTGTAGTGGTTGTTCTGCTCGTCTTGCTGGCGAACCTGGTCGGTCAGCTGCAGGCCGTCCATTTCCGGCATCAGCCAGTCTGCAATCAGTACGCTGACCGGGCGTTGTTCCATGAGTTTCAGGGCAGCCGGTGCGTTGTTGGCGATGCGTATGTCGCGGTATCCGGCATTTCGCAGCGTACGGCCCACCACCATACTGCTGAATTTGGCGTCGTCTACTACGAGAATGGGAAGATCGAGGTTTGGCATTATTTATCTACTTCTTACCAGTCCATTGTCAGATGCGGTTCGCCACAGCTCTTGGTATTCTTGGCGGTTTCGAACATCCGTAATCAAATTGTCGCCACAGTATACCCCTCCGTGGCCTTTGGAGAATAACGACTATGCCTTCTTTTGACATTGTTTCAGAAATCGAAATGCACGAAGTTACCAACGCGGTGGATCAGGCCAAGCGTGAACTGGGTAACCGCTGGGATTTCAAGAATGTTGAGGCGGACATCGAGCTGGAGGACAAGCGCCTGACTTTGAGCGCCGAGCAGGAGTTCCAGTTGGAGCAACTGGTGGACATGATGCGAATGGCCTTTGCCAAGCGCAACATCGACACCCGTGCCCTGTCGGAAGATGGCGAAAGCAAAGCGGGCAAGCTGGTGAAGCAGCATTTCACCCTGAAGCAGGGTATTGAAACGGACATGGCCAAGAAGATCGTGAAGATGATCAAAGAGCAGAAGATGAAAGTGCAGGCCAGCATTCAGGGCGACAAGGTACGGGTTACCGGCAAGAAACGGGACGACCTGCAGGAAGCCATTGCCATGTTGCGTGAGGCAGAACTGGACATCCCGCTGCAGTTCAACAACTTTCGCGACTGATTCGGAGAGGCTCTTATTTATCTTCCCCCCAATGTTGTAGCCCTGATTCGGGATACCGCCTACACCTACACCCGCTGGCAAGTGATTGCCATGTTGTTTCTCGGGTTCTCGGCGGGGCTGCCCTTTCTGCTGGTGTTTTCCACCCTCAATGCCCGCCTGGCAGACGTTGGGGTGGAGACCGCCACCATCGGTTTTTTCAGCTGGCTTGGCATTACCTATTCCATCAAGGTGTTCTGGGCACCGGTGGTGGATCGGCTGAAACTGCCGGTGCTGGACCGTTTATTTGGCAAGCGCCGCAGCTGGATTCTGCTGGCCCAGGCGGGCATTGCCACCGGGTTGTACCTGATGTCCCAGACGAACGCCCTGGCGGCTCCGGAGACACTGGCGTTGTTCGGATTGTTGGTGGCTTTTTCCTCCGCCACGCAGGATGTGGCCATTGATGCCTATCGCATTGAGATTGCTCAGGAGCGTCTGCAGGCGGCGTTAGCGGCCACATACATCTTTGGTTATCGGCTGGCGTTGCTGGTGGCTGGCGCCGGTGCACTGTATGTGGCGGAATTCTGGTCCTGGGAAGTGTCGTACCAGGTAATGGCAGCGCTGGTGGGTGTGGGTGCCCTGACGGTGCTGATCGTGAAAGAGCCGGAAGTAAACCATTTTGCGGCTGCGCAGGACATTGCCCATCGAATTGAGGAAGAGGTGGAGAAACGAAGCCACCTGCCGGAACGCCTGGCCAGGTTAACTGGCTGGTTCTATGCCGCGGTGGCTGGCCCGTTTCTGGACTTCTTCCGTCGGTATCGGGAGCTGGCGGTGGCCATTCTGGTGCTGGTGGCGGTGTATCGCATTTCGGATATTGCCATGGGGGTGATGGCCAATCCGTTCTATCTGGATTTTATGGGTTTCAGTAAAACCCAGGTGGCCGATGTCACCAAGGTGTTCGGGTTTTTTATGACCATTGTTGGCTCCATGGTCGGTGGGGTGCTGGTGGTGCGCTATGGCGTGCGCCGGATACTGCTGGCAGGTGCCGTCATGACGGCGGCAACCAATCTTCTATTCGTGCTGCTAGCCCAGCAACCACCGGATATCGCGGCGCTGGCCTTGGTGGTGAGTGCCGATAACCTCAGTGGCGGTATTGCCAACGTGGCGCTGATTGCCTGGCTGTCCAGCATGACCAGTGCCTCGTTCACCGCCACCCAGTATGCCTTGTTCAGCTCGCTGATGACGCTGCCGGGCAAGTTCCTGGGGGGCTTTTCCGGGATTGTAGTGGCGAACTTTGGCTACGCCGAGTTCTTCCTGATTGCGGGGTTGATGGGCGTGCCTGCGATTCTTCTGGTGCTGTTTATGATGCGACACGGCGCCAGGCTGGATGCGCTGGCGCCCGTCAAACATGAGGAAGATGCCCTGGTGAAATAGCGGCCGTTCAGGAAGAGCAGCTGATGTTCAGATGTTTCCCCCAATCCGGTGGCAGGGCAGCGTATTTCTCATACTCGGGTTGCTCATCAAAGGGCTTTTCCAACACCTTGAGCAGTTCCTTCATTGGCTCATAGTCGCCGTTCTGCGCCTCCAGGATGACTTGCTGGGCCAGGTAGTTGCGCAGAATGTACTTCGGGTTTACCCGGCGCATGGCGTATTCCCGTTCATCGTGGCCACGGGTTTCCTTCTGTAGTCTGGCTTCGTAACGTTCCAGCCACTCGTCTGCCACGCTGCGGTCTGCGAACAGATCACGAACCGGCGCGGTGCCATGGCCGTGCAGGTTGGACAGGCCGCGGAAAAACCGGGTGTAGTCCACGCGGTGTTCGTGGAGCATGCTGAAGGTGTCCATGATCAGGCCCATATCTGACTCCTCCGCTTCCTCCAGCCCCAGTTTGGCAAGCATCTGGTGTTTGAAATGCTCGTTGTAGGCGGTTTCATAGCGTCGAATTCCCCGGCGAACGGTATCCTCGTCCATGATCGGCAACAACGCATTGGCCAGGTACTGACAGTTGATAAAGCCTACCTGGGGCTGGCGGTTGTAGGCATAGCGGCCTTCGTGATCGGAGTGATTGCAAACGAAGCCGGCGTCGAAATCGTCCAGGAAGGCGAAGGGGCCATAGTCAAAAGTGTCACCGATAATCGACATATTGTCGCTGTTCATCACCCCATGGCAGAAGCCAACGGCCTGCCATTTCGCGATTAGTCTGGCGGTGCGTTCCACCACTTCCTCAAACCAGCGGGCGTAGCGTTGGTCCTCCGGCAAGCTGATCAGGTGAGGGAAGTGCAGGGCAATCACATGCTCTAGCAATGTTTTCAGGGCGTCCGGCCCTTCATGGTGGGCTGCAAACTCGAAGTGGCCAAACCGGATGTGGCTTTTCGCTACCCGCATCAAAGCGGCGGCGGTCTCGATGGACTCCCGGCGCACCGGGTCTTTGGCGCTGATCATGAACAGCGCCCGGGTGGTGGGTATTCCCAGGCCATGCATGGCTTCACTGCACAGATATTCACGAATGGTTGACCGGAGTACTGCCCGGCCATCGCCGAAGCGGGAGTAGGGCGTGGTGCCTGCCCCTTTCAGGTGCCAGTCCCAGCGGGTGCCGTCTGGCCCCACGGTTTCCCAGAGCAAGAGGCCTCTGCCATCGCCCAGTTCCGGGTTATACATGCCGAACTGATGCCCGGTGTACTTCATGGCGACCGGGTCCATCCCCTCCAGGAGTTCGGCGCCGGCACCAATGGCCGCCCAGTCATTTTCATCCCGCACCAGAAATCCCATATCGCTGGCCAGGGCCTGGTTAAAGCAAACCATGCGCGGTTCAGAAAGGGGGGATGGCTGTACCCGGCTGTAGAAGCTGTCCGGTAATTCCAGGTAGCGATGTTCCACCTGAAAGCTGTTGTTGCTCATAAAACGACCTGGCTTTGGTATGAATACTGCGTATGTATAGGGTTGAAGCCTAACAACAGATTGCAGAGCAGGTGAACCAAATGCAACCACACCTGATAGTTTTCACCGACCTGGACGGCACCTTGCTGGACCATCACAGCTACAGCTGGCGGGCCGCATCGCCGGCCATGGCAAAGTTGGCCGCTAACGGTATCCCCTTGATTTTTAACTCCAGTAAAACCGCCGCCGAGATGCGCCATCTGCAAAACGCGATGGGCATACGGGCCCCCTTTATCGTCGAGAACGGTGCGGCGGCGGTTATCCCGGCGGGCTGTCTGGGCCGCACCGAAGAACAGGTGATGAATTTTGGAGCAGATCACCAGCAGGTCCTTCGCACGCTTATGGTGCAGAGAAAGGCAGGTGCACAGTTTCGGGGCTTTTCGGATATGGCGGATGCGGAACTGGCGGAGGTTGCGGGCCTGGATGAGGTGGAGGCCTCTCGGGCCCGGCAGCGCCTGGGTACGGAGCCGCTGATCTGGCAAGGCAGTGACCCGGAGCTGGACCAATTCAGTGCGGCACTGGGGCGTGAGGGGCTCCGTCTGGTGCAGGGGGGGCGTTTCTGGCACGCCATGGGGCGCTTCGACAAAGCCGAGGGGGCCCGCTTTTTGCTGGAGCAATACCGGGAGCACTATCGGGGCGAGCCGCTAGTCACCATCGCATTGGGCGACAGCCCGAACGACCAGCGCATGCTGGAGGCCGCGGATATCCCGGTGGTGATTCGCGGGGTGAACAGCGATCAGGTCCAGTTACCATCGCAGAAGCACCCCATGCGCTCCCTGAAGCCCGGCCCGGAGGGTTGGAACGAATGCGTACTCAATCTTCTTTTTGAGTACGGCTACTAGGCCGCCTGGTGTGGCCAAAAGTAAAGGAGAGGCGCCATGGGCGACTTTTACCAGAATGGCATAGTAACGACCCTGCACAATCTTGTGCGACGACCGGTAGAAGACATCGAGGCCGATCTGCTTCAGTTCCGTAAAGCGCGGCCCATGTCACTGGTGTTGCCGTCGCTGTATTCAGAGCTGGAAGGCCCCGCCCTGAAACACATTGTCCAGGAGCTGGCAAAGGTGCCTTACCTGGAAGAAATCGTGATCGGGCTCGATCGTGCCGATGAAGCACAATACCGGCACGCATTGGAGTACTTCTCCGAACTGCCTCAGCCGTTCAAGGTACTGTGGAACGATGGGCCGCGTTTGCGGGCCATCGACCTCAAGCTTCGCGAGCAGGGCCTGGCCCCAACTGAAATGGGTAAGGGGCGGAATGTCTGGTATTGCTTCGGTTATGTCCTGGCCTCCGGGGTGAGCAAATCGGTGGCGTTGCATGATTGCGATATCCTGACCTACTCGCGGGACCTGCTGGCACGGTTGATTTACCCGGTGGCCAACCCTGGATTCAACTACATGTTCTGTAAGGGCTATTACGCCCGGGTCGCCGACAGCAAGATGAATGGCCGTGTCAGTCGTCTGCTGGTAACCCCGTTGATCCGTGCCCTGAAAAAAGTCTGCGGCCCGAACGATTTTCTCGACTACCTCGACAGCTACCGCTATCCCCTGGCCGGAGAATTCTCGTTCCGCACAGATGTTATCAATGACCTGCGCATTCCCAGTGACTGGGGGCTCGAGATTGGTGTGCTCTCGGAGATGAAACGAAACTACGCCACCAATCGCCTGTGCCAGGTGGATATTGCTGATGTCTACGATCACAAGCATCAGGATCTCTCGCCGGAGGATGCCAGCCGAGGGCTGTCCAAAATGAGCGTGGATATCGCCAAGGCCCTGTTCCGAAAGCTGGCCACCAATGGCGAAGTGTTCTCCAATGAAAAGTTCCGCACCATCAAGGCGACCTATTTCCGTATTGCTCTGGATTTTGTGGAAACCTATCAGAACGACGCCGTGATCAACGGGCTCGGCTTTGATCGGCACAAGGAAGAAAAGGCGGTGGAATTGTTTGCCCAGAATGTGATGCGCGCCGGTGCCTACTTCCTGGATAACCCCATGGACACCCCCTTCATCCCCAGCTGGAACCGGGTGACCAGTGCCATTCCGGACATTCGTGAGCAACTGCTGGAGGCTGTTGAACTGGACAATCAGGAATATCGGCCATGATTCAGCCACTGAAGAGCAAGCTGCAAGGTATGCTCGAGGTCGTCTATCCCTCGGTAGATTGTGACTTTCTGGCGGAGCAGTTACTGGCCACCATGGGGCTGGCGCCCAATGCCGACGCCCCACCGGCCCACCAGAACCATTGGGACGAAACCGATGTGTTGCTGATTACCTACGCGGATACGCTTCAGCAATCGGACGAGAAGCCACTGGTGACGCTCAAGCGCTTCCTGGATGACTGCCTTAAGGACTCCGTTTCCGCGGTGCACATACTGCCGTTTTTTCCCTTCAGCTCTGATGATGGCTTTTCGGTGATGGATTACCTGGCGGTGAATGAGAGTCACGGTGGCTGGCCGGAAATTGAGGCCATTGCCCGGGACTACAAGTTGATGTCCGATCTTGTGATCAACCACATGTCGGCCCGCAGCCGGTGGTTCGAAAACTATAAGAAGCGCATCGACCCGGGTAAGGACTATTTCTTTGAAGGCAACCCGAAAGACGACCTCAGCCAGGTAGTGAGGCCACGTACGTCGCCCCTGCTCAATCCGGTGCAGACCGACGACGGCGAGCGCTATGTGTGGTGCACCTTCAGTGAAGATCAGGTAGACCTGAACTTTGCCAACCCGCAGGTACTGTTGGAGTTTGCGGGGATCATCCGCCAATACCTGGAACGGGGTGTGATGATTTTCCGTATGGATGCCGTGGCCTTTCTCTGGAAAGAGCCGGGCACGCCGTGTATTCACCTGCAGCAAACCCACGAGCTGATCAAGATTCTGCGCTTGCTGATTGAACATCACACGCCGGACGCGGTGGTGATTACCGAAACCAACGTGCCTAACCGGGAGAACCTGACTTATTTTGGCAATGCCAACGAAGCCCATGCCATCTATAACTTTTCGTTGCCGCCCCTGCTGATCAACACGCTGGTGACCGGCAATTGCCGACATCTGAAAACCTGGCTGATGAGTATGCCCCCGGCGCAGCTGGGCACCACCTATCTGAACTTTATCGCTTCCCACGACGGCGTTGGTCTGCGGCCCACAGATGGTCTGCTGACCGAAGATGAAAAGCAACGCCTGATCAACACCATGGAGTCGTTTGGGGGTAAGGTGTCCTACCGCCGGACGGCCGACGGGCGGGATCAGCCCTATGAGATGAACATTGCGCTCTGGGATGCCCTCAAAGGAACCGCAGAAGGCGGTGCTGACCACTGGCAGCTCGCGCGATTCCTGTGTGCGCATACCATCATGCTGGCTCTCGAGGGCATTCCCGCCTTTTATATTCACAGCTTGCTGGCCACGGAGAACGATCAGGCGCGGGTGGAGCATACCGGGCGCCTGCGCTCCATTAACCGCAGTCAATGGCAGTTGTCGCAACTGGAGGAAACTCTCGCAGATCCACTGACCCACCACAGCAAGGCATTCCGGGAGCTGAAGCGTTTGATTGCCATACGCCGCGCTCAACCTGCGTTCCATCCGAACGCCACGCAGTTCACCTTGCACCTGGGGTTGCAGTTGTTCGGGTTCTGGCGCCAGAGCATGCGACGGGAGCAGTCGGTGTTCTGTATCCATAACATCAGTCCCGAGGTGCAGCAGGTGGCGCTCAGTGATATTAATCTGATCGGAACGGATCGCTGGGTAGACTTGATCTCCGGAATGGAGGTGGATGATCTGGCTGGGTCAATCACCCTGAAGCCGTATCAGAGTGTGTGGTTGTCCAACCAGCAGAGACGCTGAGCGTTACAGCGAATGCCTCAGGAATGAGGCATGGTTGGTTTGTATTCTGTAAGTTGGTGGTTATAATCGGGGCTGCTCAGGATGAGTCAGTTC